>NZ_RAXV01000035.1 GCF_003611465.1 Acinetobacter tianfuensis | reverse complement strand
TTCTAACGTGAGTATTGTGCCGAGCCTCCTATGCTTTACGCTATGCCCAAAAAAATCCAATTTGCACCATCTCAATCGAAATGGCAGCTGTCATCTGAGCAGTCTGTATTGGTATTAGTAGGACTGCAAAACTTACGTATGCAGCAGGGCGTACAAGATACACAATTAATGGAAAATATTATCCAGCTGACCAATAAAGCCAAAGCCTTAGAGATTCCAATTGTTGATTTATATGGTGATGATTTGCTTCAAGGCATGCAGCAGCTCGGTGAATATGCAACTACACATCCGCAGCTGATCTTTGCCGGGCAAATAACGCCTATGCTGAAACAGATTTTGCCGCATCTATACAGCGTAACTGAACAAATCTGTGTGATAGACGATGCAGTTGTGCTGAATACTCAGGAACAGCATATTCAATGGGTGGATGCAATTTCAGAGCAAGGCATTCATCATATGAATAGCTACAGTTTAATGCGGCTTTGGAATCTATCAGCGCCTGCAGAATTTGTTTTATCGGCAAAAGGCATATTATTAGCAATTGCAGAACAGCTGGATATGGATGCCTTAGAAATTGATCCATTAACCGATTTACGCAGCTATGGCTTAGACTCTGTGGCCATGGTCAGTCTAGTTGGACTATGGCGTGCCAATGGTGCAAATATTACCTATGAAAGTTTTTGGCAGCATGCAACTGCAGCCGAATTGCTGCAAATTTTGATGCCTGAAAATTAAATTTCAGCAAATCGAAAATATTTTTTTATAAAATAGGAAAAATCATCACCAATTCAGACTTTGCGCATTGTAATTCTTGCTTAAGCTTTCTATCATTGCGCCCTTGTTTTCGCGATTGGCCTGGATTGAACATTGAATAATTTTCTAGCAGAACATTTGATTCATCGTGATGAAGATTTTATGGTGATACATAAGCCTGCAGGCTTGCTCACAGTACCAGGAAAAACTGCAGATTTGCAGGACTGTCTAATCAATCGCTTACTCCAAGCAGAACCAAGAACTTTGCTGATTCACCGCTTAGACCGCGATACATCAGGCATCTTGGTTTTTGCACTTTCTAAATTGGGTCAAAACCGCATCTCCCGTCAGTTCCAAGAACGTCAGACCTCCAAAACATATCAAGCTATTGTGGCAGGCCATTTGCATGGTGAAGGCACTGTAGATGTCCCTGTGATTTACGATCCAGAGCATCCGCCTTTGCATATTGCTGCGCCATCACACAATAAGCCCGCATTAACGTACTGGAAAGCTGCTGAACAATTTGAAATTGACGGCTCTCCTGTGACGCGGATGATCTTGACTCCAATTACAGGGCGTTCGCATCAGCTTCGGGTGCACATGCAGTATTTAGGTCATCCAATCATTGGGGATACCCTATATGCAAGCCCTGAACAGCAGGCGCTGTCTGCTCGTTTATGCCTGCATGCAGCGCAATTAAGCTTTAAACATCCTAAAACTGAGCAAGACGTTGAGTTTAATTGTCCTGTGCCGTTTTAATGTCTGAAAAATATCGGTTATTTCGCTCACATTTTAGTGGGCTTTATGTCAAAATATATTGCTAAGAGATGCATTTTTTTGCTCAAATAAACTTCAATGTTTGGGTCTCAAAATCGCAGTCCTAACTCTAGATAAAGGTGGAAAAATTGCAGCAGTTTGCTATTGGTCAGCGTTGGTTATCTGATACAGAAACAGAGCTTGGTTTAGGTGTCCTTATTGACGTTGACGAACGTTCAATCAGCATTTTATTTCCAAAAAGCGATGAAACCCGTGTATATGCACGCAATAATGCCCCTTTGTCCCGTATTGTTTTTAATGCTGGCGATGAGCTGCAAGACCAAGAGGGTGCAGCTTGGACAGTAGAATCTGTTGAAGACCGCAACGGTGTGCTGCGTTATAACGTGATCCGCACTTTAGAAGACGGCACAGAAGAGCGTAAAGCGCTGAATGAAACACGTATTGGCGCCAATATTCAGCTGTCTAAACCTTTAGACCGTCTGCTTGCCAGCCAAGTAGACTACAAAGAATGGTATGACTTACGTATTGAAGCTTTGCTCATGCAAGCGAATATGAAAGCGAGCCCATTGCGCGGTTTAGTTGGTTCTCGTGTGGGCCTGATTCCGCATCAGTTATATATTGCACACGAAGTTGGTAAGCGTTTTGCACCGCGTGTATTGTTAGCCGATGAAGTTGGCTTGGGTAAAACCATTGAAGCGGGTCTGATTATTCATCAGCAGCTGAAAACAGGCCGCTCTGAACGCATTTTAGTTTTAGTCCCAGATTCACTGCAATATCAGTGGATGATTGAAATGCGCCGCCGTTTCAATCTTGAGTTCTCTTTATTTGATTTGACCCGTACAGCTTCAATTAAAGAACATGATCCCGATTTAAATCCATTCTTGACAGAGCAGCGTATCATCGCATCTGTCGATTTGATGATTGACCATGATGACTTGCGTGAACAGGCGCTTGAAGCTGGTTTTGACTTGCTGGTGGTCGATGAAGCGCATCATTTGATGTGGAGCGAAGAGGAAGGCGGCAATGACCGTTATGACCTGATTGAAGAGCTGGCACAGCAAACGGCTGGTGTATTGCTGTTAACAGCAACACCAGAGCAGTTGGGTGTAGAAAGCCATTTTGCGCGTTTACGTCTGCTGGATCCTTCACGTTTTAACTCGCTTGACCGTTTCTTAGATGAAGAAGAGCAATATCAGCAGACTGCAAAAATTGCAGAAGTGCTGATGTCTGATATGCCGCTTGAAGCTGCGCATTTAGAGGCAGTCGAAGTGCTGTTAGGCCAGCGTATTGAAGATACGCCTGAGCAGCGTTTCCGCGCGATTCATGAAATTTTAGACCGTCATGGCACGGGCCGTATTTTATTCCGCAATACACGTGAAGCAATTCAGGGTTTCCCAGGCCGTGACTGCCAGCCAGCACCATTGCCCGCGCCGGAAAACTGGTCTAAAGACGGTAAGCTGCGTGAGCAAATGTGGCCAGAAGAAGCGCAATTAGATGGCGCTTGGATGGAACATGATCCGCGTCTGATGTGGCTGATGGAAAAGCTGCGCACAGAATTGAAGCACAATAAAGTGTTGCTTATCGCACGCAGCGGTCCAGTGGTTGAAGCGCTGGAAAATGTACTTCGCCTGCATGCGGGGATCCGTACAGCAATGTTCCATGAAGGCATGAGTTTGCTTGAGCGTGACCAAGCTGCAGCTTACTTTGCTGAAGAGTCATATGGCGCGCAAATTTTACTGTGTTCAGAAATTGGTTCTGAAGGCCGTAACTTCCAATTTGCCTCTGACCTCGTGTTATTTGACTTGCCGGCGAACCCAGACGTTTTAGAGCAGCGTATTGGCCGTTTAGACCGTATTGGCCAAGAAAACCGTATTCAAATTCATGTGCCTTATTTAGTGGGTACTGCGCAAGAGCGTATGTTCCGCTGGTATAACGAAGCACTGAATATTTTCTGCAATATTTCACCTACAGCGCAAACGCTGCAAGAAAACTTCATTGTAAACTTAAAAGATTGTTTGCTGACTGATATGGGGCAGCAGTTTGAAGATTTGCTTGAAGAAGTGTCTGTACAGCGTGAAGCTTTGGAAGCTGAGCTGCAAGCTGGCCGTGACCGTCTGCTTGAATACAACTCATGCCGTCCAGTTGTGGCGCAGGAAATTGTACAGGCTTTAGAAAGCTATGATGACAACACGACTTTGCCAATGTTCATGAAGCGCTTTATGGCGTCTACAAATATTGACTTTGACGAGCAAAGCAACGGTACAGTCATTATTAAGCCGACGGATCAAATGCAGGTGCAAGGCCTGACATTGGATGAAGAAGGCATGACAGCAACGTTCTACCGTGACCAAGCGCAGTTGCGTGAAGATGCGCAGTACTTGACGCTAGAGCATCCATTCACAGAAAGCGTGATGGAAATGATCAATACGCAAGGTTTCGGCAGCACCAACGTTGCTGTATTGAAATCCGCTGCATTGCAGCAAGGTTCAGTGCTGATAGAAGTTTGGTTTAAGGTGGATGTCATTGCGCCGAAAGCATTGAACTTGCCGTCAAGCTTGCCGCAGCAGCTGGTACGTGTGCTGTTAAGTGAAAAAGGTCAGGATTTATCGCAAAAAATTGCACCTGAAATTTTGAAGCCGTATTTACATCATTTAGATGGCAATAGCTGCCGCCAAGTGGTTAAAGCGCGCCGTGATGTGATTGAAGGCCGTTATAACCAAGCGTTGGAAATTGCAAAAGCTGCATTGCCGGGCTTTAAGCAACAGGCAAAAGAAGTGTATGGCGGAAAATGGCAGTATGAAATTGACCGCTTAACTTACTTGAAGCAATTTAACCCAAGCATTCGTGAAGACGAAATTGCACGTTTGCAAAAACTGCAAAAAGAGGGGTTAAGCTTGCTTGATGGCTTATCGGTTACGCCAGAAGCGATTCAAGTGATGGTTGTTGTTAAACCATAAAATAGAATGATCTAATGAAAAAAGCACCTTCGGGTGCTTTTTTCTGCAAAGCCGTTACTGCAAGTCTAGCTTAATCGAACGGTTCAATCATGTAGGTATTCAGCAAGTGCTGCACGGAATACTCTAAGCTTTCGTCTTCTGTATCAATGACAAAAAACTTTTCAGCAAGTAGCTGAAACATAGGGTGGGGTGTGCGCAGGCGGATATGAATATGATGCTGCGCCTGCAGCTGTTCAGGTTTGACATGCCTAAGCAGCGGCTGTTCTAAAACGGCGGCACAGCAGGCTAAGTGTGGCAGCGCGGCTAATACTAAATCGGCTTCTGCATCTGAAGCCACAATAATTTCGGGTTCGTATAAGCGAATCTGATGTGCCAGCGCCTTGATTTGAAGTTCTAAGGGCTGATACAGGTCTAAAGAAATATGCCTTTCAGATTCGGCTGCATTAAACGTATCGATAAAACGCATTGTTCGTCTCAGTGAGCGAACTGCATAAAGTGCTGCCAGATTTTTTCAGCGCTTGCTGTAGCGCGCTGCGGATTAGGATTAAGGTCTAAATAGTCACGTTCTATACGTACAAGGTAGGCCGCAATTTTGTGTGCAGAAGCATTTTCCTCTTCCGCCAATATATCTAAAATACCGTCGATATAGCTGTCATAAGTGTTTTGGGCCTCTGATGGATTATCCAGCGCCATGGGATTCCAGTCGCGAACAAGTGTGTCGTAAATGTTTAAAATAAACTCTTCTGGATTTGTGCTATTGCTCATGTTGTCCCTCTTATTATCATGACAGCGCTCACGCTTTTTATTGGCTAAGTGTAATTATGCAGAGATACTGCAAACTGAAAAATTCACTCGGTTTATCAATGTACAGTAAATATATGGTTAATGCGACTGAATGATTGCAGTTCGTTCATGCTATCTGTCTGTAAAATACAGCTTTATTTTATTTCGTAGATTTACATTTGAAGTGCATCACCATGCTGTCGCCATAATACCTGACGCTGACTTTTAAGGCCGAATCTTTTTCTTGACTGATGATTCAAGCGTTGAGTGATGTCTGAAACATATGCATTTGTATCGTTATTTAAATCACAGCCTTTTTCATTTGTACTGCATTGCCAAGCACTATATAAGAATCAGCGAAATACCAGTCTATATCTAATTCTATTGCAGTATGCTCATGCAAACTGAACTCCTCAGCTTAATCTGCTGTCATTGTTTTTAGCTGATTTTAACCAGATTCAATAGGTTGATTGCGGCTTGGCAAACCTCTACAGCCTTGCGTGAGTTGTTTTTTTCAGCTAAAGATAATCCATTTTCCGATCTGCAATAGACACCAAAGATTTCTGTGTTTCTTGCCTGCACTCGTATCTGTTTTCAGATCACTAAACTGAGCCTGAAGCTCAATTTCTATGAGCCGACCATGAATGCTTTTGCAGTTGCTCTGCTGGCCGAGGATTGTGCAAGAGCTTTCCGCTTTGTTTTATTCTGCTCTATGAAGCGGCAGGTTCAATACAGGCTGACTGAAGCATAAGAAGTGATTGGTTTGAGATTTCATTGAATATCAAGATGCGAGATGACATGTATCCAATTGCTTTCTTCCAATAAGTTAATCTCTGCTGCACTTTATTTGAGAGCCTCAGATATAAAAATGCACTTTAGGGTACTTTTTTATGAGCTGAACAAGGCTATACTTCATTCGCTGAAAGAGCAGAAAATTGAAACAGAAAAACTGAAAATGGATATCAGAATGTCTGGAATAAAAACAGAGAAAACCCCGCTTCATTTTACTCACGCAAATGGTATTCCTGGCGACAGCTATCAAAAATTTTTCGGATTTCTGAAAGATGATTTTGATCTGAAATATATTCCGCTGATTGGCATGCACCCAGATTATCCTGTCACACATGACTGGAGGTTTCTTGTAGATCAGGTTATACATGATATAGAGCACCAATTTTCAGGCAAAAAGGTTGTTGGTCTTGGTCATTCATTTGGTTCACTGCTGACCTTAATGTGTGCCTACAAACGTCCAGAGCTGTTTTCACAGCTGGTGATTATGGACCCGCCATTTGTGGTGAGCAAAAAATCAATACTGTTACAGTGTGCACAGAAACTTAAGCTGAAGGCTGTAGATAAACTGACGCCAGCGGGTATTACGCTGAAACGCACTGATTTCTGGGAAAGCAAAGAGCAGGCTTATCGCTCCATGCGCAATAACAGTTTATTCCGTAATTTTGATGAAACCTGTTTTCAGGATTTTATTCAGTCAGGGCTTGTTCCTGCACAGTCGGGCGACGGAGTGACGCTGCGAATACCGAAAAATATGGAAGCTGAAATTTTCAGAACCGTGCCAGCATGGTGGTGGCGGACACCAGGCAAAGCTCCTGTGCCGCCAGTGCATTTAATTACCGCAGACAGCAGTCCCTTTTATAAGCAGGGCTTTCCGCAGAATGTACAGAAAATTTATAAAATTGATTACAGCCTGGTGAAAGGCGGGCATATGTTCCCGCTGGAGCAGCCTGAAAAAACAGCATTGCTGGTGAAGAATATTATAGAAATGCAGAGAGCAGAGTAAAAGCAGGGAACAGAATTTTGGGATAAGCGACTTTCGATCAGGTCATTTTTGAATGAAATTCGGTTTGCAATTTTGTGACATATATTCAGTTTTCCTCCTGCCTGAATCTGATAAGAACAGGAAGGAGGGAAAAGAAAGGCTCTTTAAATTGTGCCCATCTTCATGGGCATGGCTAAATTGATCTAAATTACTGACAGATCAGCGTTACAGGCTTGTCAGTCTGCGTTTCAGCATTCAGATTAAATTCACTCTTACAGACAAAATCTTCAGTCTGGATTTCAATAGGGTAGTATTTGTCGGTTAAACCAAAAACGGTGATCATCTCATTACTGCCAACAGGATATTTTGCACCCTGTTCAGAAATAAAGTTGACAATGCTGCCTTTTTTAATTGATTGCTGATTTGAATCTATAAATCTGAAACTGACATCACGGTTTTTTTGCTGTTCTGGCAGTTTAAACTCAATGATGTAACCACGTTGATTCATGGGGGTAATACTGCGATAAGTTTCATTGATATTGCGTTCTACAGATAATTGATCTTCATTGAAACCAATAGTGTTTTGAGCATATCCATGCAAGTTGTAGCTGAAGATTTCCCCGTTTTTATCAGTCTTGCCAATAACAGAACCATTACTGTAAATATCTATATCTGGTGAACCTTCAATACGGATCAGGGAGAAACTGTTATAAATGTACTTACTCAAGTCAAATCTGTTCCCCAGCCAGACCAGTGAACCCATATAGTTTGCTGAATAGTACTGACAGTTGTCGGTTTGCAGATACTGCAGACCAAGTTCTCCCACATTTGTTTTCATGCGTGTGGACAGGTTTCCTGAATACACATCATCTGAACGGCTTGCTCCAATGCTGTAGTCCATGCCTGTATTTTCATAGGTGCTGTGACTGAACTGCAGACTGGTTTCATGTTCATCACGCTGAGAAAAGCTCGCTGATTTTCTGCTGTCGTTAAATGTATAGCTCAGCATAAGGTCAAAACTTGCATTGTCCTTGCTTACAGCATCGTAAGAAATGCCAAGACTGCCATACAGCCCACGAGCTATATGTCTGCTTGTTCTTAAGTTGAAAATTTTCTGATCGGTTTGTGTGGCCGGTCTGTAATTTCGTTCAACATAGCTTAAAGAAAGATTGTTCAGCACTGGAATGTTATATTTTGACAGGTAGACCTGATGTTCCTGTTTAGGCAGATACCCTGTTGTGTAGTCATCGAGGCCCAGCATGCGGAAGTCTTCGCTATAGTACTGTGAACGCAGACCTATGCTGTAATCCTGTAAATCGCGTTTGAATTCTGCATTGACGGTATAGCCATCCAGTCCCCAGTCATCTACACGGCTGTATGCAGAATTGATTTCCAGTAAACCCATTTTATACAGATACTGACTCCACAGCAGCCCGGCGCTTTCCAGTGATTTACTGTAGTCAGCAACGGCGCCTAGCGTGGTGTATTTACTGATACCGTGCCGGACATAAGCGCTGCTAAACCAGTTGCGGTAGTCTTCGTCGTCAAAAGCATAGTTATAACGCAGTTTACCTGCTGACAGGTTGTAGTCTGTGAGGCCTGGACGCAGCAGACGCTGATTCACAAAAATATCCATGCTCTGAACTTTGGTGTTGCCCAGCACATCTTTAACAATTACGTCAGCACTGCCCAGTCCATTAAAACCAATATTACTGTCTATACTGAACTGTCCTGGGTTGACTCTGCCACTATATGCCTGTGCACCATTAATAATTAAGTCAACACTGGATTGAGTGAGGGCACTGCCCTGGATGGAAGGCGTGTTCCAGTAAGTAAAACCTGATCTGCCAGTGAAATTGGTGCCGAAGCTTAAGCCACCGAAGTAAAAGGATTGATTCAGTCCTGTATAGGTACTGATGTTATCTCCCAGTTTCAGAGTGGTCATGTTTTCAGGAAACTCAAAACTTAAAGATGTGTTTAAGCGGCTACTCTGAAAACCGGAGTCTTGATTGTTTTCATAGTCTTTCTGGAATAGATGTCCACTGTTGAACAGCATGTTCTTCCAGAAAATGTTCAGGTCTGTAGATGCACTCAGCTGCTTGTTGTAATCGCCATCCTGAAAATAGGTATTGTAGTTTATAAAACCCCCAAGACCAGGGAATTCCAGTTTTGGTGCCTGTAGCGTCTGTAACTTCTGACCTTGCAGGTATTGAGCGGGTATGCTGAGTTTCAGCAGTTGTGATTTTTCATCGACTTCAATACCAATATCAGGACGGTCAATTAAGCAGTACTGAATATTTTTGTCGTTCAGGAAAGAAAATACAGAAATATTGACAAAACCGGCTTTCAGGATGGCACATTCAACGAAGAGCTGATTCTTTTTTTTAAGAACCAGAGCATCCTGTTTAAGGTCTATACCGTTGATCCAGAGTCCAGTGATCATATTTTCAGTACCCGAAGAATTTTCAGAGTTAAGCTGAGTTGGAATAGTCGGTTCGGCAGCAATGGCAGCGCTCTGAAAGCAGCACACAAACAGCAGTACAACGGAAGGCGCGATGACTGTGTTTTTTAATTTTCGAATGACCATTACTGTTCCTCCACAATGTCAAAACTCAAGGTTCTTGAGTCAGGTGTTTTTGTGACCAGTTTCAGCGGAGTACCAGCAGGTACAGTAAAATTTTTCAGGTTAAACTGAGCTTGCTTATGCGGCAGCACATACTTAAGTTCGTTACTGCTGTAGAGTGTTTTGCCTGTAGTGTTTTGCACTGTAAATTCAGCAATCTGGAAATGTGCTGTTCCAGCATTTTTTGCCAGCAGAACAGGTTCATGCTGCGCATTTTTTGTCAGTTTAAATGACATATCGGGCTGAAAACCGTTGCCTGCAAACAATGGAATATTAAAGCCATAGGCAAATCTGACCCCTTGAGCTTTTTCTGCATCTGGAAGAGGATTAAAAACCACTCTCCAGGCGGCTTCTTCTTTTAATTGCATGGCTGAAACAGGTTGTGTGAAGCCCATGCGAATCATACGTCGTGTATCCGCTTCAAGCACAAAAGACTGTGGATTGACCATCAGCTCTGTATCAGGTGTTAATACATCCTGACCTGAAGCATCCTGAGTCCATCGGAACACACTGACTTCGTAACTTTTGGATTTCTCATCACTGCTTGAAATCAGATGTGTTGTAGTACTGCGCTGTCCCTTGTCGCCGCTGATAAATAACTTGACTGGGAAAATAGATATATTTGCATGAGCAGGCATATTGAACAGGCATGCGGACGCTAAAAGTAAACTAAAGTGTTTACTATATTTGGAGTGCATAAAATTTCCCCAGACGTTATTCACGTTAAAAACGACAGAATCAATGGTGATAAAACTAAAAATGGCAGCTGTTTTTCATAAAATATTGTTTATAAAAATATTTGATGTATTTGTGCCGGCAGCCTAAGCCGGAGCTGAAAAGGAAATGCTTCCAGTTCAGCTTGAGCAAAGCCGGATTTCATGAAGTCCTAAAAATACCGGGATTAAAAATCAGTAATTCATGTTAATGGTGACAGTATCTTTATATTCACCAGCCAGATAATTGGGTGTTGTTAACCCAGATGCAAGTTTTGCTGAAAGTATATATTTGTCATCAGTGGTTGAAGCTTGAGCTGGTACAGTTGAAGGAGTGCCATTGACTACAACAGGAGTTCTTCCTCCTGTTACACTGATATTGTAAGGGATGGTGGAGCTGGTATTGTCTTTATGTCTTACCACTGAAGTATTTGCCCCTGTACTATTGGCAGATTTTATGTCCAGCATATAAGCGACATTGCATTTGATGCTGAAATCTGCATCAACATTGGTGCCATCCACCGGTAAGGTTTTGTTGATGACAGGTGTGGTACTGCTTAAAGTACAGCTGGGTGGAATAGTCAGTGTGTAGTTGACAGTTACGCTTTGGTTTGCAGCATAAGTACAGAATGCAGAACTGCTGAGTAGTAAAGCGCTGGACAGTTTGAGTAAAGAATTCATAAATTTTGAATTTCCTGATGTGAGTAAAAAATATATTTAAAGGTAATGGAGTATAGGGTTTAGTTTAAAATTGAATGGTTTTTTATAAATAACCCAAAGTAGGTATTTAAAAAAATGAAGAAACTTTTTTTTCAATAAATAAGGATCAGTTTTAATAAACTGTAGGAACGATATATAAGTCAGAAGGTATTCACGCTGAATATCATGGATGTATGGTATGTACCTGGAAGATAATTCTGCAGATTGTCAAAATTAGATATTGATATTTGCGTATACAGCTCTAAATTTTTTGAAGCGGATGAGCTGCCAAAATAGGTGTCGAAATTATATGTTCCACTTGATGCTGATGTGCTTGCTCCAGCAACAGGATAAGTTCCATCCCAAGTCCCACCCATACGATTATTAAAACCTACTGGAATGTATGTGTCTGGTTTGTTGTTTAAATAAAAAGCACCGTATTGTCCATTTTTATTTAACCATTCGAAACTTGGGCGAACCCGTTGGGTGCAATTTTTAAAATTTACTTTAGTCGTTATTACACCAGTATTACCCTGGCGCAGGTTAACAGTTCCTGTATTACCCGAAACAGTACATAATGGAGCAGCATAGGCTGAGTTAAATATACTGAACAGGCAAATGCTGCCAATGAGAGCGATGTGTTTTTTCATTGATCAAAGTCCAGAATTGTTTGCTTCAATGTATTCATTTTGAATTTAAGGTACATACCTACTTTTAGGTATTTATCCGCATATACTTTGATCATGGAATTTAGATTTATGTAATACCAAACTTTAAGTATGGCAGTGAGTTTTATTGAGCAGATGTTAAACATTAGAGTGTCTAAAACTCTGAATACAATGCAAAAAGTAGGGATCTTTCTGCGGTAAAACCAAACGAATTTGGATGTTTACAATAGGATATCTGTCACAGATTTATCTATTTATGATTCTTGATTAAAAAAAATATTTAAAAAATAACCAATTACAGTGATAGTTTTAATAGGCCTAAAAATTAAAAATTAAAAATTAAAAAGGTTGATTGGATGATAAAAAGTGCTCAATTTAAATTGCAGCTTACTCAAACCGATGCTTGTTCTAGAGGATGACCCTGTTCATCAGTTGAGAATTGCAAAAATACTAGAAAAAATAGGCTATATGGAGAATGATATATTTTTTGCTCAAACAATTGCGTTTGCAAAAAATATTTGCCAATCAAATTCCGTGGAGTTTATGTTGGTAGATTTAAGTCTGCCTGATGGCAACGGCATAGATTTTATTCAAAATATTCGGGATGAGAGAGCAAGTAAAATACCAATTATGGTGCTTTCTTCATGGAATACGCTCGAGGTTATTTATCAGGCCTTGCATGTCGGCGCAACAGGCTATGTTTTGAAAGAAAAAGATGATTTTGAATTGATGTTTTCTATACAGGCAATTTTGAAAGGCGGTGCGATCATTGATCCTTTTATTGCAAAAAAGATATTAAGAGAATTTAAAAAACAGGATATGGAGGATCAAATTTTTGAAATAAATAAACTCAGTCCTTTATCCTCAAGAGAGGCTGAAGTGCTTTCATGTGTTGCTGCGGGCATGAGTAATCTAGAAATCGCCGCGGACTTATGTATTTCCAAATTTACAGTACAAGTTCATATAAAGAATATTTATCAAAAACTGGAAGTGAATTCGCGTATGAAGGCGGTGCAGGCCGCAAAAAAAATGAGAGTTTTGCAATAAGTTTTTATCTGTTGTGTAAGCTTATTTTGAAATCTAGAAAAATAATAAAAAAGCCCACCAGAGTGAGCTTTTTAAATTATATGCAGATATTAACGGCCATTTCGTCCGCGGCCGCGAGGCGCTTTAGTGTTAGGGCGAGTCGTACCGTTGGTACGGCGCTTTGGTTTCTCACTGTCATCCATTTGCCAAATACGTTTAGTACCTGATTTTTTCACAGAACCATCTTTATTTTTACGGACCATTGGCTTACCGCCAGTACCGCCTGGTTTTTTCACATAAGAACGCGAACGATAAGGTTCTTCAGCAGGTATATTTTGGAAGTCAGGGTAAAGCAGAGGTTCAATTTCTTTGGTATCACCCGGCCGTAAGCCGAGCTGCACTAAGTCAATAGCACCAATACGTGTACGGATTAAACGCAAAGTAGGGAAGCCTACAGCGGCAGTCATACGGCGTACTTGACGGTTGCGGCCTTCACAAATTTGAATTTCAATCCAAGAGGTTGGTACAGATGCACGGAAGCGTACAGGAGGATCTCGATCCCATAGCCATTCAGGCTGTTCAACTTTGATCGCTTTGGCTGGCAATGTCATGCCATCTTTCAGTTCAACCCCTTTACGCAGCTGTTCAAGCGCTTCCTCAGTGACATCACCTTCGACTTGAACCAAATAAGTTTTGTATTTCTTATTTGCAGGGTTAGTGATGTACTGGTTTAAGCCGCCATGATCGGTCAAAAACACTAAGCCTTCAGAATCCATATCCAAGCGACCAGCTAGACGTAATGTCGGGTCATCTACGAAGTCAGACATCGTCATGTGTGCTTCGTCTTTACGGAATTGGGAGAGCACGTCATAGGGCTTATTTAGAATAACAATTTTCATCTAAAGGTACTGATAAATAAAGAGAATATTTGGAGTGGCTGCTATATTACCCGCATCGTTACCCATTTATCTCAAAGTGGCAGCGGAAAGGCATGAAAAAGCCCACTGGTTTGCGGACTATTGTATCAGGTTTGAGATTTATATTCTTCAACCTTATTTTTCACATATGACTTATGCCAAAACTCATCTTTTTCAGATTGATGAATTGGCTGCTTAATTTCGCCTGACTTGATAAGAGCATAGAATTTTGTGCGTCGAATCGGTATGAAGCAGAAATGGTGACAGAAAATAGGACGCTGATGGATCAAGGATGGATGTGAAATACGGGTTGGCAGCGTTGCATGTGCGGTATGGGTTTATCTCTTTTGATAAGATAAAAAAACCAGCTTTAGGCTGGTTAGTTTGGTCATACATTTAGGGCTTGTAATTATCTAAGATTGACTTCCTGCCATCAGGGGTTGTTTCTATCTCATACATTGTTTCATAAGTTTGTTTATCTTCAGCAGATTTTGAGTCTGCAAGCTGTCTTAATTTAGATTTATATTCAGTTTTATTGGCGTGAAGCAGACTTGCATAGTATGCCCATTCTGTTTGATCGTAATAAGGATCATCTTTAGTCATATTATCTAACTGTTTTTTATATAAATTGGCACTGTATAAATAACAGCCTTCAATCTCATTTTTAGGTTTCTTTAAAACTTCAATGAGTAAACATTGAAAATTTTTCATGTTAGCTGTTTCTTTTATTGCTAAAATTTTATTTGTAATAGCATAGGCTTCAGCATAATTACCAAGTCTCATATTGATATTTAGTGAAAGATTATTTCGTTCTTTCTCTGAGTTAATTTGAGAAATTTTAGGAAGAATGTCTTTTAGCTTCTGATTGATATTTTGGGGGGCTGGCTCATGTTGAGATTTAATGAATATCTGATTGTATTCATTTATAATTTCTTTACTTTCTTGAGAGAGTTTGGCATCAGTTCTGGCTGTTGAGCTTTGTGTGCGGGTTTCTGTTTCACTTGAACTGTTACAAGCTGTGAGAGGAAGGATGAAGAGTAATAATGGGAATACTATTTTTTTCATTAGTTTATACGCTTAGCTGCTGAATTTAGTTTAAAAGTATATTTTTTATATGGAGGAATAGGAGTTGCATATCCCACACTGTCCGCTGGTTTTACTGTGTATCCCAATGTTAATTCAGCCTCAACGAGTTGCAGGTTTGGTTCCGGTAAGGTGATATTGCAATTTCCATGTGGCGCTTTCTTTTTATCAGTACTCCACATTCCTTTGCCTACGGTTATTTGGCAGTCCTTAAAACTTTTCCTTCACGACTAACTTTTACATTGCCGTAAGGTAGAATCGTTGCGCTCTCAGATAACGGATAAGCATTAATTGAGACACTGATAAATAAATTTTTGTCATTTAAAACGTAGTTTAAAAAATAACTGACCGGGTAATCCCCCCTAAAAATAAAAGGATCTAAAAGTAGAATTTTCTCTTAAGATACAAGCAGGAGATTCTGCATGAATACATCGGTAGAGTTTTGAGGGATATAATAATTTATATATTTCTCTTTTTCTGCATTAAAGGCATTATTTGGATTGTTGGAATTCGAGTGACTAATTTGCATATCTCAGAGCACGAAGTGTAATAATAACTAAAATACTCATGATTAAATAGAGGATATATTCGGAAATCCCGCTTGAAGGATTATTGGGCAAATAGTAGTGAAGAATAAATATAATTACAGCAATAGCAATGATATAAGTCATTTATTTATCCTCAGCCCAAAATACTTTTGAAAACCGTCAGCTCTTATATATCATTATAGGGCAAATTTATTGTGCAGCATGCTGGACTTTGCGCTTGCTAATCCAAAACAGCTGCAGCGTTCCTGCAAGCAGCACCATAGCTGCAATACTAAACTGTTGATGATAATTTACGCCCAAATGCTGTAATGCGCTAAAACTCAGCCCGCCAATCAGCTGTATGGCGGCAAAGCTTAATGTCGCAATACTCCACAGTTTTTTATAAGCCGTGCCATAAAGCTGCAAAATGGTATAGGAGGTTAAAAATACAACTGCAGGATTCAGCAAGCCAGTAAGGAAGGATGAAAGAAAGGTAAAGATAGCATTATGGCTGAAAACGGCGCTAAAAATGGCCACTACATAAATGCTGTATAGCAGTTTTAGGGTCTGAATATTGCCAAGTTTTTGCGCTAAGCAATACGCGCTGAATGCACCTAAAGCACTGCCTAAACCATATAAAATCCAGTTTAGATTCATCCAGAATAAATCTAATTTCAGCACCTGCGTTAAATAATCAATCCAGAAGAGAGAGTGCGGCACATAGGCAAATGCACTGCAGCCATAGACAAAAATGAGGCTGAAATACATCAGGTTCAATGTAACTTTGTTGGTGTGCTGAATAGGCTGCGCACAGAGCAAGGGCTTAAGTGTTTTTAAGAAATGGCTTAGGCAGAGGCTGATGATAAGAGCAAATGCAGTTAAAATCAGCCAAGCGCTCTGAATGGAAATCTGGTCTAAGTAAGGCAGAAAAAGTGTGGCGAGCAATACGCCAATACCAATGCCGCTAAAGCCGATAAAATTGATTTTAAAACGGTCCTTCAGCTCTGAGCATTGAGCTACAATACTGGGCGCTAAAATCATGATTAAGCCGCCGCTGATTCCTGAAATGACCCGCCAAACAATATACCACTGGGCTGCAAATTCAGAGAAAGCGCAGCTTAGCAGGCTCAGCATGCCTGCAAATGCTGCCAGTTGAATATAGACAGCCATTGTGCGGCTTTGCGGTAATTTCATGGCCCAAAACGCGCCAATTAAATAGCCTAATAAGTTTGCGCTGCCCAGTATGCTGGCAAATTGTGCTGTCCAGCCAAAAGCTTCACGGGTAGAAGGCAGCAGCGCTGTATATGAGAAACGCAAAATACCAATACCTAAGCACATGCAAAGGCATAAAAATAGGCTTAATAAGGTACGTGAAGCAGGCATTCATTGTTCAGCATTTTTATAATCGGTCAAAAATTAACATGGCTGATTTTTTATTAACAGTCATAAGTCCTAAGTTTTTGAGGATTTAAACTAAAGTCTAAGCGCATTAAATAATGAGTTGGGCAGAGCTGTGGAAATGATGCGTCATTGTGTATTGGGTCAGATATGTCTGATACAGCTAAAAAAACCGTACAAAGGCACGGTTTTTTTAGCTGTATTCAGATTAACGCATTTTTGCCAAGAAGCGACCTAAACGGCTAATTGCCTCACGGAGTTCATTTTCTGCAGGCAAGAACACCACACGGAAATGATCTGGTGTAGGCCAGTTAAAGCCTGTGCCTTGTACCAGCAATACTTTTTCTGCTTTTAGGAAATCCAGCATGAATTTTTCATCATCCTGAATTGGATAGATTTCAGGATCCAGTTTGGGGAAGCAGTACATTGCGCCTTCAGGCTTCACGCATGAAACACCAGGGATGTCATTCAGCATTTCCCAAGCAATATTGCGCTGTTCGTATAGGCGGCCGCCTGGGCGAATTAAATCATTAATCGATTGATAGCCGCCTAATGCAGTTTGAATGGCATATTGCGCTTGATGGTTGGCGCATAGGCGCATAGATGCAAGCATGTCCAAACCTTCAATGTAATCTAGAGCGCGTGACTTGTCGCCTGTAATCGCCATCCAGCCTGAACGGTAACCCGCAATACGGTAGGCTTTAGACAAGCCATTAAATGAAATACACAATTGGTCACCAGCAAGCGCAGCGACAGAAACGTGTTCGATACCGTCATATACGATTTTGTCGTAAATTTCGTCTGCAAAAAGAATTAAATCGTATTTTTTAGCCAAAGCGACGATTTGCTCTAAAACATGGCGCGGGTAAACAGCGCCCGTCGGATTGTTCGGATTGATAATCACAATACCGCGGGTATTTGGCGTGATTTTGCTTTCCATATCTGCAATGTCAGGATACCAGTGGTTCTCTTCGTCGCATTTGTAATGAATTGCATTGCCGCCAGACAGGTTAACTGCAGCTGTCCAAAGCGGATAATCAGGCATCGGCACCAGCATTTCATCACCGTCATCCAGTAAGCCTTGCATTGCCATAACAATCAGTTCAGAAACACCATTGCCGACATATACATCATTGACATGCATATTTAAGATGCCTTTTTGCTGGTAATATTGGCAAATGGCTTTACGTGCAGGAAAAATACCTTTTGAGTCGGTGTAGCCGACTGCATTCGGCAGGTTTAAAGCAACATCATTAATAATTTCTTGCGGCGCTTCAAAGCCGAATGGCGCTGGGTTGCCAATATTCAGCTTAATAATTTTATGTCCCGCTTCTTCCATCTCGTTGGCCGCTCGCAACACTGGCCCGCGAATGTCGTAGCATACATGCTCGAGCTTAGACGATTTCTTAATTTCGCGTGGGGTGAGGATAGTGTTCGGCATTTTAATATTCTCGGAAAGAGTGGGGGTTACTTTTGCATAGCGGTATAAATAACTTTTAAATGTCTCTGTTGTTACTAAATCGAGATGATGTTCATCTTTAAGTAAAGCAACTATTTTTTCATGCGTAAACCCTGCCTGCTGATATTGTTTAATTACCGGCAGCAGATTTTTAAAAATCACGCTCTTTTTCTGCGACATTTTTTAATCCTGAGCAAGAGTTGGCTTAAGCCTATCACTAAATTTGCTTACAAAAAAGCATTAAATTTAAAATTTGCTTACGTGCGGGTTTTTATTTGCTTACTTTTTGCTTTTCTGGACATTATATATCTTTTGTAATTTGTAGAATAAACACTAGAATTTTAAGATTGAATGACGTAAATATAGGATTATCCTATTTTAAATAGCACAATATAAAGGGACGTCACTATGGGAAAACTCAATAAAACAGATAGAGAGTGGCAAAGAGAGCTGTCGCCAGAAGAGTTTCGCATTACGCGTCAAAAGGGCACGGAGCCTGCTTTTACTGGTAAATATTGGAATACGAAGCAAGAGGGTGTATATGTCTGCCGCTGCTGCGGTGAACCTTTATTTACATCTGAATCAAAATTTGACAGCGGCTGCGGCTGGCCGAGCTTTACCCGCCCTGTAAATGGCATGGTTATTGAAGAGCATCAGGACACGACACACGGTATGGTCAGAACTGAAATTGTTTGTCATCATTGTGACGCACATTTAGGGCATGTTTTTCCTGATGGCCCAGAGCCGACAGGTTTGCGCTATTGCGTAAATTCGGCTTCCTTAGACCTAAAAACACAAGAAAAAAATGATGAGGAAACATATCCATGACAAGCATTTATCAGTTTGAAGCAGAATTGTTAGATGGAAAAATAAAATCGTTTGCCGACTATGAGGGCAAGGTGCTTTTAATTGTAAATACCGCAAGTAAATGCGGTTTTACGCCGCAGTTTGCTGGACTGGAAAAATTGTATCAGGATTATAAAGATCAGGGGCTGCTGGTGCTGGGTTTTCCATGCAACCAGTTTGGCGGTCAAGACCCAGGTTCAAATGATCAGATCGGTTCATTTTGCCAAAAAAACTATGGGGTTGATTTCCCCATGTTTGCTAAGGTTAATGTGAAAGGCCCAGAGGCTCATGTGATTTTCCGCTACTTAACCAATAATTCCAAGGGTATTTTAGGGAATGGCATTAAGTGGAACTTTACTAAGTTTCTTATTGGTAGAGATGGAACGGTGATTAACCGCTACGCACCGACAACTAAACCTGAAGACTTGCAGGCTGATATTGAAAAGGCCTTGGGAGCAGCTTTGGTGTAACTGTGCAAGATGCGTCATTATCAAAAGTAAAGGCGCGAATAGCGCCTTTACTTTTTCTGAGGGAGTAGAGGTTTGTGAGTAAAAGGCAGTCTGCGGCAGTATTGATTTTATTTAGCATGATTTCACCTGCAGCATTGGCAGGTGTGCAGGACGATGAGCTTTTGAAGCTGCTGAAAACACCTGTCGCTGAATATAAACTGGATACAGCGCCTTATGTGATAGATCCTAAAATTGCTAAACGGCAGTATGAAGTCACTTGGCGGATTGCGCCGTATTTTAAAGTAAATGCCGAAGATTACCGTGCATACCGCCAGCCGATTAAAGTGGAAATGACCGTCGAGGCTGGCTCAGGGGTGATTCTGCAGTCGAAAACATTACGCAGTTCTGGTTCGGTACGTGTGGATCAAAAAGTGCATGATGCCTTGCAAAATGCTGTTTTACAGTCATTGCCGTTGGTGGAAAAAACGATGCGCTATACATTGGTTCATGAATTTAATTTAAACAGCCCATCGTGATTGAAACATTATTTCAAGTATAAAAAATGCCCTGATGATCAGGGCATTTTTTAGGTTTGCTGCTGTATAGTTTTATAAGATGGCTTTTAGGCGCTGAATTGCTTGTTCGCATTGCGCTAAGTCTGCGACTAAGGCAAGACGTACATGATTTTCACCTGGGTTGCCTTGTTGGGTTTCACGCGACAGGTAGCGGCCAGGAAGCACTTTAATATGCGCTTTTTCCATCAGCATTTTGGCAAAAGTTTCATCATTATCAACTTTAAGCCAGTAGTAGAAACCTGCATCCGGTTTTTTTAAAGGCAGTAAATGGCCTAATTCATTTTGGAATAATTCAAACTTAGCGCGGTATAAACGGCGGTTTTCTTCTACGTGAGTTTCATCGTCCCATGCTGCAATAGAGGCCAATTGATGCTGAACCGGCATTGCAGCGCCGTGATATGTACGGTATTGCAAATATGGTTTTAACAGCGCAGCATCGCCAGCAACGAAGCCAGAGCGCATACCCGGCAGATTAGAACGCTTAGACAATGAGTGGAAGACCACGCAGTTTTTGTAGTCATCACGTCCTATTTCAGCGCAAACCTCAAGTAAACCGGCAGGCGCATTTTCAAACCAAAGTTCTGAATAGCATTCATCGGATGCAATGACAAAACTATATTGATCAGATAGCGCAATCAGCTTTTTGAACTGTTCTTTAGACAGTACAGCGCCTGTTGGATTGCCCGGTGTACAGACAAACAGCAATGCTGTTTTTTCCCAAATTTCGGCAGGGACTGCATCAAAGTCGCCTAAATAGTTATTTTCTTCTGTGCAGTTAATGAAGTATGGTTTTGCGCCTGCAAGCAGCGCCGCACCTTCATAAATTTGATAGAACGGATTAGGCATCACAACATAAGGCGCATCTTCACGGTTTACCAAAGCTTGCACAAATGAAAAAATTGCTTCGCGTGTTCCTGAAACCGGCAAAATATTGCTATCCGCACTAATGCTATTCAGCTTAAAGCGCTGTGTCAGCCAGTTTGCAATGCTGCTGCGCAGTTCAGGCAGGCCTTTTGAGTTTGGATAAGTCGAAAGGTGCTGGAAGTTGTCAATAATTGCTTGTTTCACGAACTCAGGCGCTGCATGTTTTGGTTCGCCAATTGAAAGCGGAATCAAAGGTAAATCTGCAGGTTGAATATCCGTAAAAAGTTTATTTAGCTTTTCAAATGGATAAGGGTGCAATAAAGACAGACTTGAGTTCATGAAACGTTTACCGGTTAAATTAAGTTAGTGATGGCTGCAGACTTGGCTGGAGGCTTCATCAAGTGCAGATTTTAATTGTTCTGCAAATGTTTTTGCTTCAGCAAAATTCATAGGTTTGCCATCTTTTTTTGTCACAAAGAAAATATCTTCTGCACGTTCGCCTAAAGTGGCGATTTTTGCAGAGTGAATGTCTAGACCTTGCATCATAAATAAGCCGCCGACTTTCGCGAGCAGGCCAGGGTGGTCCAATGTCGCAATTTCGACCATGTTTTGCTGCAGGGCTTCATTCAGCGTTACAGTAACGGTGTTCTCAATGTCAAAGTGCCGCAATTGGCGTGGAATACGGCGCTGCATTAAGCCAGGGTATTTATCCGCCTGATTTAAAGCTTTAACCAAGGCTTCTTTTACAGTGTGTTCGCGTTCTGGGTCTGTCAAGAGGGTGCCAAAACGGTCAAGTACAACATAAGTGTCTAAGCTGAAAGCTTTCACCGCGGTAATAATGCGTGCATCTTGCACGTCTAAATTCATACGGTCTAAAACGGCAACAGTTGTTGCAAATAAGTTTGGCTGATCTTGAGTATAAATAAAGATTTGTACGGCATCTTGGGCAAATTTACGGTGTGCGCGCATCAGCACCAGCGGTTCGGGGTTATCGCCATGCTGTAAAATAGCGCGGGTATGCCATGCAATCTCATCGGCAGATTCTTTGATAAAATACTCATCTCCCAGTTCCTGCCAGACTTGTTCGACTTGATTTAATGCAAAATCCTCGACCAGCAGTTCGCTGGCTGCAAATTTAGTGTCTTCAATCAGCATTTGATAGTCTACTGGACGGTCAAGGCCTGAGCGGATGACATCACGCGCTTGGGTGTACAGCTGGCGCATAAGTGATGCGCGCCATGTATTCCAAAGTTTAGGGTTGGTCGCGTTAATATCTGCAACAGTAAGGGCGTATAGATAATCCAGATGCTCCATATCCCCCATGGTTTCTGCAAAGCATTTCACAACATCCGGGTCTGAAATATCTTTTTTCTGAGATGTTACAGACATGAGCAGGTGGCTTTTAACCAGCCATGCGACCATATTGGCTTCGCGTTCTGTAAAACCGTGCGTCAGGCAGAATTTGATCGCATCAGATGCGCCAAGTTCACTGTGGTCACCGCCTCGGCCTTTGGCAATATCATGGAAAATAGCAGCTAAATAGACAATATCACGGCGCGCTAAGCGCTGGAAAACTGAGCTGACTACAGGGAAATCTTTTGCAAACTCAGGCTCTTTAAAGCGGTTTAAATTGCGGATCAGCAGCAATGTGTGCGCATCTACAGTATAGATGTGGAAGAGGTCATATTGCATTAAACCAATGATTTGGCCAAAGGCGGGAATGTAATTGCCCAGCACGCCATAGCGCTTCATGGCAACTAAAGTGTCGTATAGGCGGTATGGCGAGCGGATAATAGCCATAAATAAAGCTTGATGCGCAGGATTATTGCGGAAGTCTTGATCTATGCGTTTAGCCGCTAAAGTCAGCAGGCGAAGCGTGCGTGCGCGGATGCCTTCGATTTCTGGGCGGTTGGCCAAAATATAGAAAATTTCTAAAATGGCGCTTGGGTTTTCAGAGAAAATTTTATGATGCTGTACAGCTAGTTTTCCGTCGACTAATTTGAAATTTTCGTTGATTTCTTCGATTTTACGTTCGTAGTTCGGTAAGCGCGGTGCAATGACAGATTCGTTAAAGTATGAGAGCAGCATTTCATTTAGGGTAGAAACTTGCTGCGCATTGCGGTAGTAGCGTTTCATGAACTGCTCAATTGGGTAATTTGGCGATTTATTTTCTTCGCGCTGATAACCGAATAAAGCAGCAATATCCCGCTGATAGTCAAACAGCAGACGATTTTCATCGCGTTTGGTTAAGCGGTGCAGGTGGTGGCGGATTTCCCAAAGAAAGCTTTCGGCTTCCTCAAGTACGCCCAATTCAAATTCGGAAATAAAACCTAGATGAACTAAATCATAAATACGGTTTACACGGAAATGGCGTTTGGCAATCCAGCCAATTTGATTAATGTCGCGAATGCCGCCGGGTGCATTTTTAATATCTGGTTCTAGGTTGCTTTCTGTGTGGTTGTGCTGCGCATAGCGTTTTTCCTGTTCGAGCATTTTTGCATCGTAAAAGGTTTTATCGGTCCATGTTTGAGACACAATGCGGCGGGGCCATTTTATGAGCTGCTGATTGCCGGTAATTAAGCGCGCTTCAATCAGCGCTGTTGCAACCGTTAAGTCGGCTGCGGCTTGAGCAACACAATCTGCGATAGTGCGTACGCTGATGCCGGGCTTGAAGTTGCCGACATCCCATAATGATGAAATAAAGGTGGAAATGAGTTTTTCTTGATCTGCCGTAATTTCTTCTTCCGCCAAAATCATAATGTCGACATCTGAATATGGCAGCATTTCACGGCGGCCGTAACCGCCTACGGCAAATAGGCCTAAATTACTGTTCTCCAGTTCAGCATGTTTCCATAGAAAAATCAGCGCCTCATCAATCATATTTGAGCGCGTTAAAATGATCTCGCGTATAGATAGACCCTGTTCAAAACTTTCCTGCAGCTGATTTTCAACATCGGTGCGCCATTGGTTAATTGCTTTAATATCGTGGCTGCTTTGAGCGTAATCGAGCAGTGGAAGAGTATTGATCATGAACAGGGTCCGTTGTTTGTTACAAGCTTAGTTTTGATGAACACTGACTTGCTGTGCAGCTTGGGCTGCCAGTTCGCGCGCTTGATCTGTTGTTTCAGCACGTGCTGTCGCAACACCCATGCGGCGGCGTTTAAAACCTTCTGGTTTGCCAAATAAGCGTAAATCTGTGTTCGGATTTGTCAAAGCAAGATTTAAGCCAGAAAATGATAAGTTTGAGTTATCTACACCTGCATAAATAACAGCGCTGGCAGCCATGCTGTGGCGAGCGGTATTTACAGGCAAGCCTAAAATAGCGCGGGCATGCAGCTCAAATTCACTTTGAAATTGAGAGGCTAGAGTCACAAGGCCAGTATCATGCGGGCGAGGAGATACTTCACTAAACCATACTTTGTCACCTTTGACAAATAGTTCTACGCCAAAGATTCCGCATCCGCCAAGCGCTGCAGTGACTTTATGCGAAATACGTTTAGACTCATCGAGCGCAGCAGGTGTCATGGCTTGAGGCTGCCAGCTTTCTACATAGTCGCCTGAGTCTTGGCGGTGGCCAATAGGGTCACAATACGAGGTTTCGATTTCACCAGTTTCCGCATTTTTAGCGCGTACAGTCAATAAGGTAATTTCAAAGTCGAAATCAATTTGTGATTCCACAATCACTTTGCCTTGATTTACACGGCCGCCGGTTTGCGCATATTCCCAAGCGGCATCGACTTCATTAAAACCTTTAACGCGGGATTGTCCTTTACCTGATGATGACATCACAGGTTTCACGAAGTTTGGATAGCCGATGTCGTCGCAGGCAGCGCGGAAAGAGTCCAGTGAGTCTGCAAAACGGTATGCTGAGGTTGGCAGGCCTAGTTCTTCCGCGGCTAAACGGCGGATACCCTCACGGTTCATTGTTAAATTAACAGCTTTAGCGGAAGGAATAATGGTGACAGCGCCAGCATCTTCAAGTTCAACTAATACCTGCGTTGCAATGGCTTCAATTTCCGGTACAACTAAATTCGGTTTGATGCGGTCAATCAGCTGTTTCAGCTCAGCAGGGTCAGCCATATTCAGGGTGTGTGAATAGTGCGCAACTTGCATCGCTGGCGCATGATCGTAACGGTCAGCTGCATGCACTTCTACGCCTAGGCGCTGCAGTGAAATAACAACTTCTTTACCCAACTCGCCTGAGCCTAAGAGTAATACTTTGAAAGCTGAAGATTGTAGCGGGGTACCAATAGTCACGCTCATGTGGATAATCCGTGCTTGATTTTATGGGCTTTTAGCATAGCAGAACTAATCGTGCAGATAAGTATGCGTTCATATAAATAAATGATAAATTCCAACAAATTTTTATAAAATGCATAGGCTCATTTGCCTTAATAGGCGTAGCCAAAGAAGTTGACGATTAAAAGAGGGCTGTTTTTTTAATGCCAATCTAAGATGAATTGGATTTATTGTTTATTTAAGCATGGCATGAGGCGGCTGCATGGCATATCGGTGAAATACCGTGCAGCTTAGATTGAATAAAATAGAAATTTGACTTCATGATGGGGTGAATTAAAAAGGTACTGGCACGTAGGTATAAACCAAACCATAAGTTAGCGCGGCAGTTAATGTCGCCATGACAATCCGTTTAAACTTAAAGTAAAGTGCAGTCAGTACAATAAAGCCAACTAGCATGGCAAAGCTTTTATTTGGTGTTTCAAGCAGCGGCGGCAATGTTGCAACAACAAGCATAGAGCTGATTGCGGCAATGCCGATAGAACCTAATGCAATTTTGATCCATAAAGCGCCGCGTTTTTGTGAGCCTTGCTGAAACTTTTGAATAACAAAAAATGGCCCAAAGCGCGAAGCAAAATTGGCAATGCCTACTAAAATGCCGACAAGTATAATTTCGATATTCATGTTAGGCTCCAGTATGCTCATTATCTTGCTGTTTTAAAACATAATGTTTAAACAGGCCCGCTAGAATGCCAGAAGAGATGCCAATGAAAATAGCTGCTGAAAGATCGATAAAATAGCATGATACAGCAGAAACAAGAGTAGTTACTGCAACCACAAAAGTATGTTTCTTTTCAAAAGCAGCCAGTAAGAAGCTTAGGAATAAAGCGGGAAGCAAGAAGTCGAGCGCTGCCTGTAAAAACTGCGGCAGATTGCTGACCTGATCTGCAAAAAGCCCGCCTAAAAAAGAACCCAGCGCCCAAGACATCCAGCTGAATAAACTTAAGCCAAGCATCCATGATTCAGACCATTCCTGACGGCGCTGCGTCAGTTTAATCATGCCTGAGGCAAAAACTTCATCGGTTAAACCCCAAGACCAAATAGCTGTTTTTTTCAGATTTAAGCGGTCTTGAATGAGGTTCTGCAATGCAGGGCCATATAGCAAATGACGGATATCTAAGGCAATAACCGTCAGCGCCGTCATCCAGATTGATGTTCCGCTGCCAAGCAGCGCAACGACTAAGAACTGACTGGCGCCAGCATACATGGAGCAGGAGAGAAACAACGCTTCCCAAGCAGTAAAGCCAAATTGCGTCGCAGAGACACCAAAGGCAAAAGAAACAGGAAGATAAGTGAAAATAATCGCTTGACTATCTTTAGCACCTTGCCAAAAACCAGCAGGTTGTGCTGGGGATATATTGTGCTCTGACACGACACACCTTGTGGGATAGTTGATCATTAGGTCAAATTAGATTGAGTATTGTACCTGAATTTACTAGCATAGTGCCGAAATGTTTGAATCAGTAGGCTCAATATGTTTAGCTGCAAATCACATGCGGTAAAAGCCGTAATTTTGGCCGGAAGCGCTATGCTGCTGCAGGCTTGCGGAAACTCTTCTGATGCGCCTGAAGAAAAGGTTATTATTAAAGCTGCGCCTAAACTAAGCAATGATGCGACTGCTTATGCAAATGAAGCGTGGAAGTTTATGAATGTTGTCGATACTCTAGTATATGAAAAGCAGTCTGGTGTGCTGGAAGAGCAGGTGCGAAAGCCTGCACGCAAGCTGAGTACAGATTGGCGTATCAATGTAAAAATGACAGATTCTGTAACTGAAGGTAAGTTTGCACTTTGCCGTAAGGCATTAACAAGCTTAGATATTTGGGCGCGCACAGTCATTGAGGGCGATGCCAATGCCGTACAAAAACAAGCAGATTATGAACGCGATAAAAAACAATGCGAAGGTGCGATTGCAAATCCAGAGCTAGGCAATACGGACCCTAAAAAAATTGGTGTTTGAATATACGCACGGTTAACTGTGATAAAAACAGCAGAAACTTCTGCTGTTTTTTTATTTTTTCAATAAAGACTTTAAATGGATTAATTTTTTTATTTTCGGCTGTTTTTAAAATCCACTAAATTATTGCTATTCGATAATATTTTTCAAATAAAAGCTATTTTTATATGGTTTTTAATTATCATTGATAATGATTTTAAGATGAAAAAAGTATTAAATTTAACATTCTTGGTGTCATTCGGTATTTCTGCCAATGCGTGGCCAATGATCGGAACAGCTCTTATGAAGCAGCGCCTTGCAGTAATGGTTTTGATACAGTGGATGTTTGTCAGCTGCACTCTTAAATATATATTCAGTATGCGAATGAAGCGCTAAATTAAAGCAAAACAATAATAGGATCTAAAAAGAGGCCTTAGATTTGCACTATAAATGTGCTTATTTGTAAAGAGGCTCTGATATTTATGGTAAAGCATGCGCAATACGGTGCAATAAGCCTATATCAAGTATTTCAATTCTACGGAAAGTGACTTTCAGTACGCCGCGTTTTTCTAACTCTTGCAGCTCCTGATTGACGGTTTGCCGTGAACAGACAAGCAGCTGCGCTAACTGCTCCTGTGACAAATGAATGCTGTGCTGTTCAATTGCAATATGATTGCCGTAGCCATTTAAAATAAACAGAAGCCGCTGCGCTAAACGCTGGGAAATATTTTGGGTTTGAATTGAGATCAGTTCTAAAAAAGCATAGCGCAATTTTTGGCTGGTCAGCTGGGCAATATGAAACCAAAATTGCGGATGCTGTTCCAGCAGCTGCTGTATGCTGACGCTGGGCAAATGCAAAACCGTACTTTTTTGCAATGTAATTGCATCGTGTGAACGCGGCTGGCGGTCGACTAGAGATATTTCGCCAAACCACATGATTGGCTCAGCGATGGCTGCAATGGCTTCTTTGCCTTGAATGTCAATATGGCCTAACCGAACAGCGCCTTCTAAAACTGCATAGATGCCGTCAAAAGGGTCGCCTGATAAAAAAATACGCTGATCTTTTTGACAGCTTTGGTATTGCGCATGCTGCAAAATAAATTGCTGATACATTGGGCTGAGCTGATTAAACCAAAAGTTATTGTGCAAATGTGTTAGATATTGCTGATCAGGCATAAAAATTCCATTTTTTATATTTCAAAATCAGTTGTCGGCTGCGCGACAACTTGCGCTTAATTAATCTTATATAGTGGAATCATAATTGCTACAAGGATGCACTGATATGACGAAATTAGAACAGCTGTTAAGTCAGTATGCAGCTTACCATTTGGATCATAAGAATATTATTACCCATTTTATCGGTATTCCGCTGATCGTATTTTCTTTAATTTGTCTGACTGCACGTGCTGGTGCGGTTGTTTCTGGCTTTGAAGTGACCTTAGCGATGGTCATTTTGACGGCCTCTGTCATTTATTATTTAAGCTTAGATAAAATTTTTGGTCTAATTATGCTGGCTGTTTATGTACTGGCTTATCCATTAGCGTATATTGTGGCGCAATGGAGTATGGCAGCATGGCTGAGCGCAAGCATTGGTATCTTTATTGTCGGCTGGATATTTCAGTTTGTTGGGCATTTTTATGAAAAGAAAAAGCCTGCATTTATGGATGATGTGATTGGTCTGGCCATAGGTCCCTTATTTGTTTTGGCAGAAATGGTTTTTATGCTCGGTTTTCGTAAAGATATTGAGCAGCGTATGCTGGAAGAGGCCAGAAAGCAGCGCGCAATGATGGATCAAAAAGTGAAAGAGCCAGTGAATGTTTAAATTGTATTTAAATCAAGCCTCTAAAGAAAAAGGCTGATCATTTGATCAGCCTTTTTTGTGCTGCAGTATTTAAGATAAAGCTGTTTTAGCATTGTGCTGTACTTTATGTGCATCAGCAGACGCTTTTTGAGTGCTTCCTTTGGCTTTTTGCGCACTTAGAGCAGCTTTTTGAGCATCAGGTTTTGCGGTTTTGGCATCAGTTTTCGCTATTTTAGCATCGGTTTTTGCCATGGTTTTTTCATGACTGTTTTTGTGGCTATTTACTTTTTGCACTGCAATGCATTTTCCGCCGCGATGGTTAGCGCCAGTGCCGCCTGTCAGTGTGGTGCCTTGCGGGCAGGCAAAAGCCGTCGCGCTTAAAACCGTTAAAACACTTGCTGCGATAATTGTGCTTAATTTTTTCATTGCTTTTGTCTTTATGAAAATAGGCATTGGCGCCTGATATTTAAGATAAGCCCAGCCACCAAATGATTCTGCTGTAGATTGAGGTGAGTGTTGAAAAGAATTTATATACAAGTGTGATGAATGATTATTTTTAAGTTTGGATTCATTTTTCTAGATTAGAAATGAAAAATTTAGGATTTTGAATTTTGAAAAAACGCACAGCAAACAAAACCCTTTGCCATTTTTATAGGTATAAAAAAAGCTCCAGAGTCGGAGCTTTTTTCATGTGCTTAAATGAGTTTTAAGCAAATTATACGTTGAAGCGGAAGTGCAGAACGTCACCGTCTTGAACGATGTAGGTTTTGCCTTCTAAGCGCCATTTGCCAGCCTCTTTCGCGCCAGCTTCACCGTTGTACTGAACAAAGTCATCATATGCTACGCATTCTGCGCGGATGAAGCCTTTTTCAAAGTCAGTGTGAATTACACCTGCCGCTTGAGGTGCAGTTGCCCCAATTTTTACTGTCCATGCGCGAACTTCCTGCACACCGGCAGTGAAGTAAGTTTGCAAGCCAAGCAGTCCATAACCGGCACGGATGACAACGTTCAGTCCAGGCTCTTCCATACCAAGAGCTTCTAGGAACTCAGCACGGTCTTCGTCTTCAAGCAGTGAAATTTCAGCTTCAATTTGGTTGCAAAGCGGAACAACAATTGCATTCTCTTCAGCGGCTAACTTTTGAACAGCTGCTAAGTGAGGGTTGTTTTCAAAACCGTCTTCTGCAACGTTCGCGATGTACATTGTTGGCTTTAAAGTCATTAGACCAAAGCCGCGAACCAATTTACGTTCGTCATCATCTAAATCAGCTGCGCGTGCAGGTTTACCTTCGTCTAGCAACGGTAAAATTTTATCTAGAACGGCTTTAGTTGCAATCGCTTCTTTGTCGCCGCCTTTAGCTGATTTTGCTAAACGTGTAACTGCTTTGGTTACTGTTTCTAAGTCAGCTAATGCAAGTTCAGTATTGATTGTCGCGATGTCATCCAGCGGATCAATTTTGCCGTTAACATGAATAACGTTTTCGTCTTCGAAGCAGCGAACGACGTGAGCAATCGCATCCGTTTCACGAATGTTAGCAAGGAATTGGTTGCCTAAGCCTTCACCTTTAGATGCGCCTGCAACTAAGCCTGCAATGTCCACAAACTCCATTGTGGTCGGTATAACGCGCTGCGGGTTAACAATAGCAGTCAATTTGTCTAAACGCGGATCTGGTACAGGAACGATGCCTGTATTTGGCTCAATTGTACAGAATGGGAAGTTTTCAGCAGCAATAGCAGCTTTAGTTAGAGCATTGAAAAGAGTAGATTTACCAACGTTCGGCAAGCCGACAATACCGCAATTAAAACCCATGAAATAACTCACACAGTGTTATATATAAAAATTGCCGATGATTTTACATGAAAGCCATGACAAAGTCATGGTTTGCTTATGCGTGAGCGAAGGCCGCTTAAATGCAGCGGCAGCACTGATGCTGTGAGGGATATGAAATATAATCAGTGCTGTAGAAGACGTTTTTGCATATTGGCGCCGCTTTTGCGAGAAGCTATTTACTGCTTAGGATTTCATTATAATAAAAGCTTTCTATTTATCTGCTTCCGTGTTGTTCATTGTATGAAATGGGGCGGTTGCTTTTTATTCGAGTGATTTATTGTACGGTGTTGAAATATATTTAAAAAACTCATGCTGCATTTTATTCTTTAAGTCCTTTTTGCTATTTGCACTATAGACGTGAAATTCAGCTTGGTGTTTTATCGGACTTGGCCTTTAAACATTGAATTTGCGCAAAATTCACATTGTTTTTCTTTATATGTGTGACTAAAGTATCCTGCTGATAAGTCAGCTTTCTTCACGTTCTTAACGGCCTTATACCTAGAACAATGATTTTGGAGTTTTTATGCGAACGTTATACCAGTTTCCGCTTTCTCATTTTTGTGAAAAGGCGCGCTGGATTTTAGATCACAAAGAATTAGAATACGTCGCACAAAATTTAATGCCAGGTGTTCACCGCGCATTTGCGCAGCTGAAAACAGGTCAAAATAAACTGCCTATTTTACGTGATGGCGATATGTGGGTAGCAGATTCCACTCAAATTGCATTGTATTTGGATGAAAAGTATCCAGAGCATAGCCTTTTACGTACAGACAGTCAGTTAAGAACACGCGCTTTAGAAATCAATGCGCTTTCAATAGAATTGGGGCTGCATGTCCGCCGCTGGGGGCTATCTCATGCCTTAATTGAGGGCAATGAGTCTTTAGATATTCTTATTGGCGAAAAGGGGTATTTGCGCCGTTTAGAAAAATATTCAAAGCCTATTTTAAAAGCGATTGTATCTAAGGGGTATCAGCTGGATACAGAACAAGTTGCAGATTCAAAAGAGCGTATGCAGGTGCTGGTAGAACAGCTGAACCAGCAGATTATTGAGCAGGGCGGGCGTTATTTTGTAGGTGACCGTATTGGTTTGGCGGATATTGCTGTATGTTCGATGCTTGCGCCAATTTTAGAAGTTTCAGGCACGCCTTGGGAAAAAGAATCAGATGAAGTTATTTCTGATGAATTCAAGCAATATAAAGAGTATTTGCAGGAATTGCCTTTAGGGCAGTATGTGCAGCGGATTTATAAAACCGAGCGTAATGCGCGGGTAGATTGGCGCGGCGTATAATATTGATAAGTTTGGCTTGGTATTGAAAAAAACGCGCCTTTGGCGCGTTTTTTTCAATATGAACTGGTATCTTTATTATGCATGCATTAAACATATGGTACAGGTTGAGAAATCTCGATACCTTGGGTTAATTGAGTGAGTGCAGATAAATCGCCCGAGGCTAGCGGCATAATGCCTGTAAGTTTATGGGCGGCACTGGTTAATTGTGAACTGATTTGGCTTAAGTCAATATTGCCCATTTGACTGCTGCCGGAAATGAGGTCTGACAAATTCGGAAGAGTGCCGAAGTTGAGGTCTGGTATTTGATCTGTGCTGCTGTCAATATCTTTTTGTCCAGAAGATGGAATTGAACTCAGCAAGTCTCCTAAGTCTGGCATTTGAGCATTGCCTAACAAATTACTGAAATCGCCTTTTTGCCCCAGCATATCGACGACAGGCTTTAATGAGCTTAATACGTTATTTAGATCGGCAGAAAGTGTTAGGAGTGATGGATTATTGACAAAGTCGAGCATGGTTTTAACGCTATTCAGTACATTATAAACGGCGTTAACAGTCTCTGTCTGGCTTGAATCTAGACTTCCGCTTTCTGCAAGTAACTTCAGTAAGGGATTAGTTCCTTTAAGCATGCCTGAAATGGTTTCTGGAATATTGCTGCCGTTTGCCTGAGTAAGCGTGCTAACCAGCGCAGTCACACTGCCAATTACAGATGGCAGCGCTTTTTGCAGCATAGCCATATCTATATTTGAACTGCCAGTATCAATGGATGCAAGCAAGGGCATAAGAGATTGTGCTGCAATTTTTGCAATATCGCCCATATCGGCATTGCCTGCATTGAGTGTGCCAGTAATTTGAATGATTGGCTGAGCAATTGCTAAGACTTTATTTAGTGTACTGATAATTTGTGCGGTATCTGTGTTGGTGTTGGAAGCAGCGAGCTGAGCCAATAATGGTTTTAGGGCTGTAATTGCGCTGGCTGTATTTTCAGAGACATCTGTCTGACCGTTAAAGCCATTGATTAAACTGGTGATGGTCTTGACGACTGTCGGTAAAGATTGAAGCAGTTGAGCTTGGCTGGTTGAAGATGAACTATTTAGTGATTGCAGCAGCGGCTGCAAAGTTTGCATAAGCGTATTGAGTGTTTCTGCATTCAGAGCAGGTTTTGAACCGCCAGAGCTTAAACTGCTGATCATATTGATGATTGAAGGCAATGATCCTGCTAAGCTGCTTAAATCAATGGAGCTTGATTTAGCGGTATTGCTGATAAGAGAGCCGATAGCAGGTTTTATTAAGTCTGAGAGTGAGCTCAGCTGTAATTTAGGGCTGAGGACTGAGCTGATTTTAGGAGCAGCTGCGAATAAGCTTGTGAATTTTAATGCCATGGAGTGTATTCCTTATTATTTATTTTTAACCAGTATTGTTTAATTTTTGAGCTGATTTTTTTCAAGGTATTTTTAAACTGAAAGTTATGAAAAGTAAAATATTGAAAAATGAATCATTTTAAAAATGTGAGATGCTGTTCTCGTTTTATGCGGGTGATATGAGGATAATTGTTTGATTTTTAAAGAAGATGTATTTGGTCGGAAAGGGCGGTAAATACGGATGAATGGATCATATTTATGTTTTGCGTGAATAGTTAAAATAATAGGTGAGAATGAATCACGATGATGAAATTTGTCATTAAATTTTAATAAACAAGTAAAAACTGGGTAAATATTTCTAAAAAGTGATCAATAAGTGAAAAAATATTTGGCAATGGGTTTGTTATTTATTACATTGGAGAAGAACGCTGAATCGAAGCGTGAATGGCTCATAACACAAAATAAAGTAATTGGCGCAGCTGCGTAACAGGGAGCAAAGCATGGAACTCGACCGCTTTGATAAGCAAATTTTAGAAATTTTAACGCATGAAGATTTGAACTTAAATGAATTGTCTGAGCGTATAAATTTATCTGTAAGCTCTGTGCATAGACGAATTAAGCATCTGATTGATCAGAATATTATGTCAGGTTTGAAGCGTGAACTGAATTATCAAAAATTAGGTTTCAGCTTGCACGTGCTGCTGCAGGTTTCGCTCAGTAAACATGATACAGATACTTTTGCTAAATTTTTAGAAGAGCTTGAGAGTATTCCTGAAGTGATCAATGCTTTTTTGGTGACAGGGCAGTCTGCAGATTTTATTGTCCAAGTGGTTGCAAAAGATATGGAAAATTACAGTGATGTTTTACTCAAGCGGATTGGGAAAATTGAACATGTTGTGGCGCTGCATTCCAGCTTTGTGATTAAAGAATATAATGTTTTTAACTGTACAGGATTGCTGAGCAAGGCTTGAGCGCTGCAGTGACTGGCTGCTATCTATATAAGGGTGGGCAGTAATCATTATTTTTGCTTTGAATAAGCGGTACTTCTTTTTTTTACTTATATAGTGCTTACATGGAAATAGGCAATAAAAAACCACTTAGGATTAGTACACCTAAGTGGTTGTTTTATATGGTGGGCCCACACAGACTTGAACTGTGGACCAACGGATTATGAGTCCGCTGCTCTAACCAACTGAGCTATAGGCCCTATATGCCGAAAGTGTTATATATCAACAAGTTCAAGCGAAATGAATACTATCGGAGATTTTTTGAAAAAACAAGTGTTTTTCCTTCTTGTTGTACACTAACAAAACAAATTCTATTAAGGAGGAATAAAAAATACTATTTTCTTAGGGTTTTCCTGAAAATGCAGAAAAATATTGGATAGAGCAGAGTGATTGTTAGTTTGATTTTACTTATAGATTTTATATATTATTTGAGGCATTCTTGGTTTAGGCGCGAAGAAATACACTTATTTTTCTGGATGCAGAAAAATAACAATAGAAAAGAAAATGAGATGATTTAACAATCAACGGCCTCTGTTTTCTTGGAATCGAGATAAATTTCGATTAAAGACCATACAGATACTAGAGCGAGCATACCTAAAGAGAAAAGCAATGCGCTGATAACCGTCATTTTTGAATCCTGTAAAGCCTAAAATTGTTTTAAAAGAACTTAAATGAGTTCCTTTAACCTGCGACAAAAGTCTAATAAGAATTACTAGGCATGAACAGTACTAAAAATATACTTATTAATACTTTATACTTCTCATTTCATATTTATTTTAAATCAATAAATATACAGTTAGCGTTTCTAAGTCTTAAAAAAATATATAAAATTATACATCTGTACTGAATCTACAGTTTTGCTCTTGACTGTCCTTCTAAAGAGGATGAAATTAGGCACTCTTTTTTATACCTTGCTGTTCATTCATGCTGAAAAAAATTATTGGCGAATCTGCGTTTAAGCTTTCAGGCTGGACTTATGAAGTTAAACCGGATGTGCTTGAAAAAAAACAAGTCATTGTAGGTTTTGAACATACATCTATGATGGATGCTGTGCTTTCCCTTGCTCTGTTCCAAATTTATGACCTTAAAATCCATACTTTAATTAAAAAAGAGCTCTTCAAAGGTCCGATGAAGCCTATTTTAGACGCTGTTGGCGGCATTCCAGTTGACCGTCAGTCAAGTAAAGATATTGTGCAGCAGATGGCTGAACACTTTGCGGCAAATGATAAATTTAACTTGGTCATTGCGCCTGAAGCAACTCGCGCTAAGCGCGGTGAAGCGCGCAAGCCTATCCGTACTGGTTTTTGGTATATTGCAAAAGCAGCCGGTGTGCCTATTGTCTTAATGTATGCAAATTCACATACAAAAAAAGGCGGTATTTTTGGCAAGATCTATCCGACAGATCTAGATCATGATCTGGCGCTGCTGAAAAATCTGTACAAAGAAAATACAGGTTTGGACATTATTATTCCAGAACCTAAAAACAACTCTTAATTGATGAAAAAACTCTAAACTAAGCACTTTCTCAAAAAAAAGCGCTTATGGTAGAATTTGCACAATTTGAGAGGCATAAGGCCAATCTACAAGGAGCATATTTCGCATGGCGGGTCATTCCAAGTGGGCTAACACAAAGCATCGTAAAGCAAAACAAGATGCGAGCCGCGCTAAAGTATTCACAAAATTTATTCGTGAAATCGTAACAGCTGCCCGTTTAGGCGGCGGAGATGTTGCATCTAACCCGCGTTTACGTGCTGTAGTAGAAAAAGCATTATCAGCAAACATGACACGTGACACAGTCAACCGCGCCATTGCACGCGGTGTAGGCGGTGAAGAAAATACTGATTTAAAAGAAGTAACCTATGAAGGTTATGGCGTTGGCGGCGTTGCTGTAATTATTGAAACAATGACAGATAACCTTAACCGTACTGTTCCTGATGTACGTCATTGCTTCTCTAAGACTGACGGTAATTTAGGTACAGCTGGTTCTGTAGCCTATATGTTTACTAAGCGCGGTGAGATTACTTTTGAAGATGTTTCTTTAGAAGATAAAATTATGGATGTCGCTTTGGAAGCAGGCGCGGAAGATATTGAAGTTGATGAAGACGAAATCTTAGTTATTACAACGCCTGAAACATTCGGTGAAGTTCAAGATGCTTTAACTGCAGCTGGCTTAAAATCTGATAATGCAGAAGTTGTAATGAACCCTTCAACTAAAGCACTGATTACAGATGTTGATCAAGCGAAAAAAATCGTGAAAATGATTGATATGTTTGAAGACTTAGATGATGTTCAAAACGTTTATACGAATGTTGAGTTCTCTGACGAAGTTTTAGCGCTGCTTGATGAATAATCTTTGCACTGCTTAAAAAAACGCGCCAAAAGGCGCGTTTTTTTATTGGAATATGGCCACATTCAGTATTTAAAAAATGCGCAGACTTGCTTGCCTTCTGCCGCAGTTTAAGTGTAAGAGGCTGCGCCTCTATTTGATCAATCGAGGAAATTTTATCTTCGAGACATTGCCTCAAGGCTAGATGTGTATGATTTAAGATGCAAATAACCAATCGCAAATGGCGAATGCAGACTGAAAACCAATAAAACCATACTAAAAGTATGTGTATATTAGGGGGGTATAGTTTTCTATTTGAGCATAAAATTATGTCGACTAAGTTTGTATTTAGATTTGCGATGATTTTACTGTTGGTGCTTCTGCTTTCGGCGCTTGCAATTCACTTCTTTTTTAATCCGGGCGCAACAGTTATTCTTTGGATTTTTGCAATGCCGCTTATCTTGGGGATTCCAATTTTATCTTCTGTGGTTTTGGCGACCAATGAAGAATTGGATATTCATGCTGTAAATTAAGACATTTGTTCCCGCAATTTTTATATTGATCATGCAGATGTGACCGCTGGAACGGTCTATGCATTACAATAGCTGTTAATTTAAAGGCTATAAATAGAGGAAATGTAGATGAAGCATCTTGTTTGGATGAGCTTAGTTCTTGTTGGGCTTGCAGGCTGTGCAGCTCAAAAAACTGAAAGTACTGCACAAAAAATCGGTATGACGAATCCTGCAAGTCAATATTGTGTTGAGCAGGGCGGTAAGCTGGAAATACGCAATGAAAATAACGGACAGGTTGGTTATTGCCATTTAGCGAATGGTCAGGTTGTTGAGGAATGGGCGCTGCTGCGTTCTAGCCAGTCTAACTGTGTGCCAGAGGAGGCTAATCGTTTAGTCGGTCAGTCTAATGTATCCGAAGATCAAATTAAAACGCTGACAAAGTCTCAAATTGTACGCATGGTCAAACCAGAGCAGCCAGTGACTATGGACTACCGTTCAGAGCGTGTGACTGTGACAGTAGATCCAAATAGCAATAAAATTATTGCTGCAAATTGCGGTTAAGCATCTGCGTTTAAAAAGCCCGAAAGGGCTTTTTGTTTGTTCAGAATGCGCTAATTTACATGACAAAAGCCAAACGATCTTTTATATTGCCTGTCGTAAGGAGAAGTTCATGAAAAAGTTACTCGCTTTATCTGTTTTGGTGGCTTTGGCTGGCTGTGCTGAAAAGAAACCATTAACCCCTGAAGAGCAGTGGCAAGGTTATTGCCGCAGTGTAGGCAATGCAGCGCGTACAGTAATGCTTGACCGTCAAAATGCAATTGAAAAAGACAAAGCTGTAGAGCATGCCAACAAAATTGAAGACGAAACGACTAAGAAGTTTCTCTTGACGATTGTAGATGAGGTGTATGCGCTTCCAGAGTCTGCAGTGAAAGAGGATGTTGAAGCTTCCCGTGAGAAAATTCGTGCGGAATTTACAGCGAAATGTATCGCCACGCCGCATGATAAAATGCCTGAATATAAGCCTTTCTAAGTTTCTAAGACTGAAACAGTATTGAAGGTGACCGCTCTTTTTAGGGCGGTTTTTTATTTGAAGCCTATTGGTTTGAGTGAACGTGAATAGCGCTTTTAAGCTGAAGCGGTTTAGTATTTTTTATAAAAATATTTATTCGCCTAAATGACATAGCAGAAGACGATATATTGAAAAGAATCATGATTCAGATACTCAAAATAGCCTAAGCTAGATTGATCACAAATTGTCACAAATCCTATATCTGCAATATAGAAAAGCTTATCTTTTTAATGAATAATGGCTTTAAAGATCCGCATTATAAGGAGCAGCAAATGGATGTTGTCGGCTATATGAACCATGCAGATTTACTTTTGGAAGATGAGCAGGGACTTGTCATTATTGGCGGTGTCAATTATGTGCTGAGCATAGGCGACAAGGTTTACTTTAAGCGCAATATAGATCAAGGATTGCAGCAGCGCTGTGCGATTGATATTTCCTTTGCCAGCAATCAGCATTGCGGCTTATTTGAAGACCAGTGCCAAGTAAAATTCAGCGGCAATCGTACAGAATTAAATCAATATATTTCAGCAACTACAGTACACTAAGGTGGAATATCCAAGGGTTAGAAAAAAGGGCAACATTTGGTTGCCTTTTTTATGAAGTGAGTTTTTGTTAAAAGTTAATTTGAGTGGCTGAAGAGTGTGCAATAAGTACTGAATTTGCTTAATGTTTGAACGAAGTGTGTACTATTTATTTATGAAATAATGGGCATCACAAAGAAACACTGTACTTGCATTAACTTTTAACTGGAATTTTAGTAAAATTTAGCAGTCCATATTGCTTGTGAAGCTTTATTTAAAGCAGGAATTCATGAGTAATTTTTTAAAAAAGAGGAATAACACCGTGCTAGAAGCTTACCGCCAACACGTTGCAGAACGTGCCGCACTCGGAGTCCCACCGAAGCCACTTGATGATGCTCAAACAGCTGCATTAGTTGAATTATTAAAAAATCCACCAGCGGGCGAAGAAGCATTCTTAGTTGATTTGCTTGAAAACCGTGTTCCTGCAGGTGTTGACCAAGCTGCATACGTTAAAGCTGCATTCTTAGCTGCTTTGGCTAAAGGCGAAGCTGCTTCACCTCTAGTTTCTAAAGAACGTGCTGTTTACTTGCTAGGCACTATGCTTGGCGGTTATAACGTTGCTCCTTTAGTTGCGCTTCTTGATGATGCTGAGCTTGCAGAACTTGCAGCTGACGCGCTTAAGAAAACTCTTCTTGTATTTGATGCGTTCCATGACGTTGCTGATAAAGCAAAAGCGGGCAATGCAAATGCACAAGCAGTTATGCAGTCTTGGGCTGACGCTGAATGGTTCACTAGCCGTAAAGACGTTCCTGAAGAAATTAAACTGACAGTTTTCAAAGTAACTGGCGAAACAAACACAGACGACTTGTCACCTGCACAAGACGCGTGGAGCCGTCCAGACATTCCGTTACACGCTAACGCAATGCTTAAAAACGTACGTGACGGTATCAACCCAGAAGTTCCTGGTGAAGTTGGTCCGCTTAACCAAATCAAAGACCTTATCGCGAAAGGCAACCAAGTTGCTTACGTAGGTGACGTTGTTGGTACTGGTTCTTCTCGTAAGTCAGCAACTAACTCTGTACTTTGGTTCTTCGGTGACGAAATTGCTCACATCCCGAACAAAAAAGACGGCGGTTATTGCTTAGGTTCTAAAATCGCTCCGATTTTCTTCAACACAATGGAAGATGCTGGTGCATTGCCAGTAGAAATCGATGTTCAAAACATGAACATGGGCGACGAAATCACGCTTAAGATTGACCACGCTGCTGCTAAAGTAACGGCGTTCAAAGACGGCGCTCAAATCGCTGAATCTGAACTTAAAACTCCAGTTCTTCTAGACGAAGTACGTGCTGGCGGCCGTATCAACCTGATCGTTGGCCGCGGTTTAACAACTAAAGCTCGTGAAGCACTAGGTCTTGCACCTTCAACTTTATTCCGTACTCCAGTTCAACCTGCAGCTACTGGTAAAGGTTTCACTCAAGCTCAAAAAATGGTTGGCCGCGCTTGTGGTCTTCCTGAAGGTCAAGGTGTACTTCCAGGTACTTACTGCGAACCTAAGATGACGACTGTTGGTTCTCAAGATACAACAGGTCCAATGACTCGTGACGAATTGAAAGACTTAGCTTGCCTCGGCTTCTCTGCTGACCTAGTTATGCAATCTTTCTGTCACACAGCTGCGTATCCAAAACCAGTTGACGTTCAAATGCAGCACTCGCTTCCTGATTTCATCATGAACCGCGGCGGTGTTTCTCTACGTCCAGGTGACGGTATTATCCACTCTTGGTTAAACCGTATGCTTCTTCCAGATACAGTTGGTACTGGCGGTGACTCACATACTCGTTTCCCAATCGGTATTTCTTTCCCAGCAGGTTCTGGTCTTGTAGCATTCGCTGCTGCAACTGGTGTTATGCCGCTCGATATGCCTGAGTCTGTACTTGTTAAGTTCAAAGGTAAAATGCAGCCTGGTATCACACTACGTGACCTTGTACATGCGATTCCTTATGTTGCGATTCAACAAGGTGACTTAACTGTAGAGAAGAAGGGTAAGAAAAACATCTTCTCTGGTCGTATCTTAGAGATCGACTTAACAGAAATGGAAACTGACCTGACTGTTGAGCAAGCGTTCGAACTTTCTGATGCTTCTGCTGAACGTTCAGCTGCTGGTTGTTCTATCACACTTTCTGAAGAGAAAGTTGCTGAATACCTTAAATCAAACATTACTATGTTGAAATGGATGATTTCTGAAGGTTATGGCGATGCGCGTACTATGGCTCGTCGTGTTGAGAACATGGAAAAATGGTTGGCGAACCCATCACTTCTTAAAGCTGATGCTGACGCTGAATACACGAAAGTGTATGAAATCGACCTTTCTACAATCACTGAACCAGTTCTTTGCTGTCCGAATGACCCAGATGATGCCAAATTGCTTTCTGACGTTCAAGGCGTGAAAATTGACGAAGTATTCGTTGGTTCATGTATGACGAACATCGGTCACTTCCGTGCGGCTGGTAAATTGTTAGAGAAAGTTCCTGGTGGTTCTTTATCTACTCGTCTTTGGTTAGCTCCTCCAACTCGTATGGACGAACGCCAATTGATGGAAGAAGGTTTCTACAATACTTATGGTAAAGCTGGCGCGCGTACTGAAATGCCAGGTTGTTCATTATGTATGGGTAACCAAGCACGTGTAGCACCGAACACAACTTGTGTATCGACTTCTACTCGTAACTTCCCGAACCGTTTAGGTCAAGGTGCAAACGTTTACTTAGCGTCTGCTGAACTTGCTTCTGTTGCTGCTGTACTTGGTAAATTACCAACTCCAGAAGAATATCAACAATATGCTGCTCAAATCGACAGCATGTCTGCTGACATCTACCAATACTTAAGCTTCGACAAGATGGAGTCTTATACAGACGCATCTAAAGAAGTTGATACGAAGAAAATTGCTGCTGCTCAATTGTCTTAATGAGCCAGGATAAAGAAAAGCCGAAAGGCTTTTCCCTGGCGCAAGGGCAAATCTATGATTTGCTGAGCAAAAGTAGTTAAAATAAGGGCTGATTTATCAGCCCTTATTTTTTATGCAAAATTATTACGAAAATAAATTTGAGTCTATTTTTTTAGAATTTGGATTAGAGCTTGCAAAAGAAAAAATTGTGGAAGATCTTTTGTATAAAAGTTCACAACCTAAAACAGGTGGTTTTAAAAATAAATTTGATATGTTTTGGCAATCAAATTTTATAAATATAATTAATATTAATGATGTGAAAAATGAAAATTACATCCTTGCATTAAGCCTATATATTCGTTACGAAACAAATAATAAAAATATTTGTATTCAGTATTTAAATCTTGATTTACAAAGTTTTATTCTAGCAATTCGATATTCTGGAATTATCCTTAATTCTGATCATAGTTCTTGGGGAATATTGAAGGTTGTAGCGGAAGAGCTGGCTATAGATCAGTTAAGTAACTTTATTCGGACAGTAGAGCACTTACAAGAACAGTATAAATTTAGATTAGAAGATTACGAGGATATTAAAAATAAGCTAAATATTGGTCAAATTACTGCTATGGTTTTTGGCAGTATATATGCTTATG
>NZ_RAXV01000034.1 GCF_003611465.1 Acinetobacter tianfuensis | reverse complement strand
GAAGGTGGACAATCTGCACTTAGGACTAATGAAAAAAGCTTTTCACATTATTTTACGAAAGATTGGAAAATTTATTCTGATAAAATTTCGAAATTTATAGTGAAAACTCATGAGAAATGCCCAAATTTAATTTTTGATAGGCTTTCTAGGATTTATAAGCATATTTATATTGATGAAGTTCAGGATTTATCAGGTTACGATTTTGATGTTGTTACTAATATTCTGAAGTCAGTAAATAATGTTTTATTGGTCGGTGATCCTAGACAATGTACTTATTCCACGAATAATTTGCCAAAATATAAGTTATATAATACAGGTGGTGTGAAAGAATTTTATTTAAAATTTTGGCATACTCTATGTGAGCTAGATGAAAATACTTTGCAATTTTCACATAGAAATGAAAAAGCAATTTGTGATTTATCATCTTTACTTTATCAATCATTTAAACCAACAGAAACATGTGCTTGTTGTGTTGATGAAGATGAACATTTGGGGGTTTTTATTGTACCACGAAGTGGAATAGATCATTATTTAAATAATTACAAACCAACACAACTACGTCTAACAGCGAAAACTGAAGTAAATCATAATTTTGCATTCATGAATATGGGCATTGCCAAAGGATTAACGCTTGATCGTGTGCTATTGTATCCAACAACGGATATGTTGAAATGGTTAATTGATTCAAATCATAAATTAGCTGATGCAACACGAGCTAAATTCTATGTAGGTCTTACTCGACCAAAATTAAGTTTAGGGATTATTGTCGAAGATAAAACCGTGGTTCAGTATATTGATAAATTTGTAATTTACGAATATTAAAAAACCCCACTTATTTAAGCGGGGTTCTTATATTATTTCAAATATTTAGCTTAGTGTTGCAGCACTGAAATATCAGCCACTTTCGTAAATAAGTCACGAAGCTGAGCAAGCATACGTAAACGGTTTGCTTTCAAGTCCGCATCTTCAGCCATCACCATCACGCCATCAAAGAATGCATCTACAGGCGCACGTAGCGCAGCAAGCGCAGACAATGCAGCAGTGTAGTCTTTGGCAGCAAATAATGGCTCAACCACAGGAGTCACTTTAGCAAGTTCAGCGAACAATGCTTTTTCAGCATCTTCAACCAAGTTTGCTTCAACCACAGCGCCTTCAGGCGCAGCTTCTTTCGCTAAGATATTCGCAACACGCTTATTGGCAGCAGCAAGCGCAGCAGCTTCAGGCAAGTTACGGAAATGATTTACGGCATTTACACGCTTATCAAAATCAAGCGGTGACTTAGGTGAAAGCGCTTGAACCGCTTGAATCACATCAACTGCAACACCTTGGTCTTCGTATTTCGCACGGTAACGGCCTTCAAGGAATGCAACCGCATCCGCTAAAGTCTTCTCATGGTCTTTCAATACATCGCCATAGGCAGCAAGTGCAAGTTTGATCAGGTCTTCAATTGAAACGTCTAAATCGTTTTCAGTCACAAGGCGTAAAATACCAATCGCAGAACGGCGCAGTGCAAACGGGTCTTTAGAACCAGTAGGCGCTTGACCGATACCGAAAATACCTGTCAATGTATCAAGGCGATCCGCAAGGGCAATGGTTGTACCTGTCTTGGTTTGAGGTAAAACGTCACCTGCAAATTTCGGAAGATATTGCTCGCCTAATGCTTCAGCAACTTCATGGTTTTCACCTTCAAGACGTGCATAGTAAGTACCTGCAATACCTTGAAGTTCAGGGAACTCACCCACTAATTCAGACGTTAAGTCGCATTTCGCAAGAAGGGCCGCTTTTTCAGCATCCGCTGTGTTTGCACCTGTGATTGGCGCAAGTGCAACAGCCAATTTTGCAATACGTTCAGACTTGTTCCACAGCGTACCCAATTGTGCTTGGAATACCATGTTCGCCAATTTCTCTTTACGCGATGCAAGCGGCTGCTTTTGGTCTTGCAAGAAGAAGAATTCTGCATCCGACAAACGAGGACGAACTACTTTCTCGTTACCTTCAATAATTTGAGTCGGGTCTTTAGACTCAATGTTTGAAACAGTAATGAAGTAAGGCTGAAGTTTGTTGTCAGCATTTACTAAGCAGAAATATTTTTGGTTGTCCTGCATGGTCGTGATAAGCGCTTCTTGCGGTACAGCAAGGAAACGTTCTTCAAAACTTGCACGTAGGGCAACAGGCCATTCTACAAGTGCAGTTACTTCGTCACGTAAGTCTGCAGGCACAATCGCAATGGCATTTACTTCGTCAGCTAACGCTTTCACTTGAGCGTCAATAATCGCTTGACGCTCTTCAAAGTTTGCAACCACGTGAGCCGCTTTTAGCTTCGGAAGATATTCTTCAGCATTGGCTAAAGTAATGGCTTCTGGCGCATGGAAACGGTGACCATAAGTCACGTTGCCTGCTTTGTGGTCTTGAATCGTTGCATCAACAACGTCGTTGTCTTTCAGCAATACAACCCATTTTACAGGACGCACAAATTCAGTACGGCTGGCTGCAGAACGCATGCGTTTAGCGATTGGCAAGTTATCTAAGGCAGCTTGTAAAATTTGCGGCAGTAAAACATCAAGACTTTGGCCTTTCACGTCTTTTAAGTAGCAAACTTTTTCAACTTTACCTGCTTGGAAAGTTGATACTTGATCAACCGTAATGCCTTGACCGCGCATAAAGCCTTCTAAAGCTTTAGTTGGGTTGCCGTCGCTATCAAAGGCTGCTTGTTTCGCAGGACCGTCAAAACGTTTTTGTGTATCGGCTTGAGCTGCATCTACATTGACAATTTTAAGCGCTAAACGGCGCGGCGCTGCGTATGCTTCAATGGCATCAAATGCAAGGCCTGCATCTTTTAAGCCCTTAACTGTTTCTGCTTGCAGCGCATCACGTAATTTTTTTAGGCTTTTTGGCGGAAGTTCTTCACAGCCAAGCTCGAACAATACAGTATGTTTCATTTTCAAATATCTTCTTTAAATGTTGATGTATCACATTTCAGTTGATTTAAACATCAACTTTAAATCCTAAATTTACATCACAAGCAGCCTGGCCGCCTCGAATTCCCCAGTTTTCTAAAGGAATATCTCGAAGAACGATGGTGACATAAGCCGGCGGAATACCAAGTAACTTGAGGTTATCTACAATGCTTTGATAAAGCGCACGTTTTGCATCTATAGAGCGTCCCGCAAAAGCATCAATCGTAATCTGCGTGTAGAACTCAGACTGTTCCTGATGCGGCGGACAGGCAAAACGATGCGGCAAATGAGAAAAGAAGCGAATATGCTTATCCTTTTCAGGAATCTTAAAGTGCGTCACTAAAGCGGATTGAACTGCTTCAATCATGGCAATTTCTTGCTCGACTGTATATTCACGTCTTACTTCAATGGTCACACTTGGCATGATTTACTTCCTTTTCATTTTTGTTTTATCAAATAATTAACCTTGCTGTGCTTCGGTTTCAACTTGTGCTTTTAATTGAGCCAATACTTCATCACGCAAATGCGGTTCCGCCATAGGGAAACCAAGTTCCGCACGCGCTGCCACGTAGCTTGTTGCAATTGCGCGAGCCAATGAGCGTACGCGTAAAATATAACGTTGACGTTCAGTCACAGAGATTGCGCCGCGGGCATCGAGCAAGTTAAAGCTGTGTGATGCTTTAATCACTTGTTCGTAGGCAGGAAGCGGAAGTTTAGCTTCAATTAAACGTGTCGCCTCAGCTTCATAGAAGTCGAATAGCTCAAACATTTTGTCTACAGGCGCATATTCGAAGTTATACGTCGATTGTTCCACTTCATTTTGATGGAATACATCGCCATAAGTGACTGTACCGAACTGGCCCTTAGTCCAAACAAGATCGTAAACAGAGTCTACACCTTGAAGGTACATGGCAAGACGTTCTAGGCCGTAAGTAATTTCACCTGTTACAGGGTAGCATTCAACACCGCCGACTTGCTGGAAGTAAGTAAACTGAGTCACTTCCATGCCGTTGAGCCAAACTTCCCAGCCCAAGCCCCAAGCGCCGAGTGTTGGTGATTCCCAGTTGTCTTCGACAAAACGGATGTCATGTACAAGCGGGTCAATACCAATTGCTTTTAACGAGTCGAGGTAAAGCTGCTGGATGTTGTCTGGGTTCGGCTTTAGTACCACTTGGAATTGGTAGTAGTGCTGCAGACGGTTTGGGTTTTCGCCATAACGGCCGTCTTTAGGACGGCGTGAAGGCTGAACGTATGCCGCGTTCCAAGTTTCAGGGCCTAAAGCGCGCAGGAATGTTGCAGTGTGGAATGTACCAGCGCCCATTTCCATGTCGTAAGGCTGTAAAACAACACAGCCTTGTTCAGCCCAGTAGTTTTGTAAGGCTAAAATTAAGCCTTGGAAAGTATCAATATGCGATATGGCGCGACTCATGGTCATCCACTTAAAATTAGAAAAAAATTGCTTCTAAGTATAAGGATTTTGCAGGAGAGTGGCAAAGGCTTCGCTTAAATTTCATGTTTGATTTGCAGTATCTGTCCGAATGTTTTGTAAAGCGCAGATCGGATTTAAAAAAGATACTGGCTTGCTGCTTGTCCAGACCTTCTGTTACAAAAATCTTGCTGAGCAAAGGCTTCATTTTATTTGCAATATTTTTACTGCGACATATGGTGTCGTCCAGTCCGGTTCTGTGGGTGCGGCAGTCTCTATACTTGCTGTCATGTTTGAACTGAAATGGTGGTTTTATGACAGATCGAATCCAAGAAAAACTGAGTATTTTGGCAGATGCCGCCAAATATGATGTGTCCTGTTCTTCGAGTGGAAGTGACCGTAAAAATAAGGAAAAAGGACTGGGGAATACTGGCTCTGGGATTTGTCATAGCTATACTGAGGACGGGCGCTGTGTATCGCTGCTGAAAATTTTGTTCAGCAATGTCTGCATTTATGACTGTGCCTACTGTGTGTCGCGCCGTTCAAATGATGTGCAGCGCGCAGCATTTACAGTGCAGGAAGTTGTTGATCTCACTATTAATTTTTATCGGCGCAATTATATTGAAGGCTTGTTTTTAAGTTCAGGTATTTTTAAATCTGCTGACCACACCATGGAACGCATGATGCAGGTGGTTAAAAAATTACGTTTAGAAGAAAATTTTAATGGCTATATTCATTTAAAAACCATTCCGGGCGCATCGCCAGAGCTGATTCATGAAGCCGGTTTATATGCAGACCGCATGAGCATTAATTTGGAAATGCCAACTGCATTGGGCTTGCAGACATTTGCACCTGAAAAATCACATCAAGAAGTTCAAAAAGATTTGGCCTTAGTGCGTGACCGCTTAATTCAGCTGAAAGATGAAGGTCTGGTGATTCGTCATGTGCCGAAATATGTGCCCGCAGGGCAAACCACGCAAATGGTGGTGGGGGCGCATCAGGAAACGGACCGTGATGTCCTGCTGATGGCTGATCATCATTACAAAGAATTTAAACTTAAACGCGTGTATTACTCAGGCTATATTCCAATCAATACAGACAATAATCATTTGCCTGCAGTCGGCTCAGCGCCGCCGCTGCTGCGTGAAAACCGCCTGTATCAAAGTGACTGGCTCATGCGCTTTTATGGCTTTGAAGCGCATGAAATTGTAGATGATCTTCATCCCAATTTAGACTTGCAGGTTGACCCGAAACTGAGCTGGGCTTTAAGGCATCCAGAGCAGTTTCCTGTCGATTTAAACCGAGCGCCGTATTGGATGATTTTACGTGTGCCGGGCATCGGTGTCCGTTCGGCCAAGAAAATTGTGCAGGCTCGAAAGTTTGGCAAAGTGCGCAGTGACTTGTTGAAAAAACTGGGTGTTGCTTATCAGCGGGCGCAATATTTTATCCGCTGTGAAGATAGCCCTGCGTTTCAGCGGGAATTGGCCTCTGCGCAAATTCGGCAAAATATTGTGCAAGGCGGCTCGTCTAAATATGAAAAACCGTTATCTCCTCAGTTAAATTTAGGTTTTTAATCAGATGCCAGCTGCGCAAATTCAGTATGTTTTCGATGGCTCTAAAGTTGGCTTGCTGAGCTGTATTTTTCGCGCTTTTCAGTTTAAAGAGTTTGATGTCAGCTTAAGTTTGCCCAATCACTGTCAGCATTTATTGCTTGCGGATGACAGTATTGACGTGGCGAATAATCCTGCTCATGCAGAACGGGTGTGGGCAGGGCTGCAGCAGCGGCTGTCGAGGACGGCTCTGCGTCAGTTTTATTTGGCTTATTTATCTGAATCCTTAGATGCCTTTCAGCATTTGTTTGATTATGCAGTGCATGTGTTTTTAAACTCATACGCTGTTGAAAAAAACTATATGCAGACCAGTGTGCTGGCAGTTGCGCAATGGGCAAAAAAGGTTGGACGTGAAAAGCATCGTATGGAGGCTTTTGTACGGTTTAAGAAAACGGCAGATGATGTGTATTTAAGTTTGATCGCGCCCGATTTTAATGTCTTGCCAGTGATTGCTCCGCACTTTAAAACCCGTTATCAAGACCAAAAATGGCTGATTTATGATGAAACGCGTCAATACGGTTTGTATTATGATCTGAGTCAAATTCATGAGGTGAGTTTGAATGCGCACCATATTGATGCGCAAATTGCAGCTGGGCATAGTCAGCATTTCATCATTGCTTTGAATGATGCGGAAGAGCTGTGTGACCGTTTGTGGAAGACCTATTTTCAAAGTGTAAATATTCAAGAGCGGCAAAATCTCAAACTGCATGTGCAATATGTACCTCAGCGCTATTGGCGTTATTTAAATGAAAAGCAGCTTTAAAACATGTTTTGATTGAGCTAAAAAAAAGCGCCTTCAGGCGCTTTTTTATGGTTTAAAGTTTAAATAAAGAACCAGTACACAAACAGAGAAATAATGAAAATACATAAGACATTCAGTACGAATCCGACTTTCATCATCTCACTTTGCTGAATATGTCCTGTACCGAAGACAATTGCATTTGGCGGCGTAGCCACAGGCAGCATAAAGGCGCACGATGCTCCAATACCGATAATAATCACCAGAATTTCTTTCGGCATGCCCATTTGGTCTGCAATTACGGCAAACACTGGAACCAGCAGCGCAGCAGAAGCGGTGTTGCTGGTAAATTCTGTTAAGAAAATAATAAAGGTTGCAACGACAAAAATGATGACCAGCGGTGACGTGTCGCCAAAGGTATTGGCAATGGTTTGACCCAAGACCAGCGAACTGCCGGAGTCTTTTAAAATGGCGCTGAGGGTTAAGCCGCCGCCAAATAGGAACAGTACACCCCAGTCAGTATTTTCAGAAATCTGTTTCCATGTTGCTGTGCCTAAAATCACCACAAGGCAGGCTGCTGCTAAAGCAATCCATGTATCTGTTTGAGACAAGCTTAGAGCATCGCCGACTTGTTTGCTGAAAATCCAAGCGCAAGCTGTCGTCAAAAACAGGATCATGGTCGCAATACGGGTTTTAGTCCATGGAATCACTTCGGTTTTAAAGTCTACTTTGTGATTGAGCTTAGGACGTAAAATGAAGTACAGGCATGCAATCATGGCTGGTAAAACCACCAGCATCATTGGCAAGCCGATCTTCATCCAATCTGCAAAATCATAATCTAAAGCCTTGGCTGCAATTGCATTTGGGGGTGAGCCGACCAGCGTGCCTAAACCGCCAATACTGGCTGAATAAGCAATACCAAGTAAGATGAACACAAAGGTTTTACGGTCTTTTTCGCCATCAAAGTGTGACAATAAGCCCAAAGCTAAAGGCAGCATCATTGCTGCGGTTGCCGTGTTGGAAATCCACATCGACAGCACTGCGGTCACGATGAAAATGGCCAAAACGGAAATTCCCAAATGCCCGCCGGACATGGAAATAATCCACGTAGCAATTTTTTTATCCAGCTTTTGAATATGCAGGGCTGTGGCGAGGGCAAAACCGCCAAAGAATAAGAAAATAATTGGATCGGCAAAGTTGGCTAAAGCGGCTTTGGTGGTGATAGGCACCAGTTCATCGCCCTTAGCCATTGGCATGCCGATCAGTACTGCTAATATAGGAATTAACAGTGCGGTAATGGTGATGTGAATAGCTTCAGTCAGCCATAAAATACCAATGAAGACCAGTAAGGAAAGGCCTTTATTCGCATAATCATCGTAGGGCAGAACTTGATATAGCCCGAGGGAGACAATGAGTGCTATGAAAATGACAATCCAGCCTTTTATTAGGCCTTTAGGCATAATGTTGGTGGGAGTAGCAAGATTAGGAACTTGATTCATCTGTTTCTTTCTCTGCAATTTAATTGATATAGCTGTAGTTTAAGCATAAAGGTGTCGATGGTAGAGCAATTGATAGACTATTCAAAGTTTATTTAGACCAATTATAGATTGATCAGCTGAAGTGCCTGCCAAAATGAACTCAGCCCCAGCAATGCCAAAATCCATAAAATGAAGTTTTTAAATTTTTCTTGGGACAAATAAGCTCGGATATGGCTGCCCAGATACATTCCTGCTAAAGCTGCTGCAAATAATAGAATTAATAAGAAATTTTGCTGCGCATCAAAATTGGCAATATGCGGGAAAAGCAAACCGAGCTGAATCAATTTGCTGACAATAAAGCATAAGTTGCTAATCATGATGATCTCAATCTTTTGATGCTTGGAGCTTAAAAGATACATCATCAAAAAAGGCGCCATGGCGTTGGTTGCGCCGCCAATGACACCGGCTAAGCTGCCGAAAACCAGCATGTTAAATGTTGTGGGCGCAATATGCATAGGCTGTGAGCGCAGCTGATCGGCTAGATAAATAAACAGGATGCCTGCTAAGGCAAACTTGAGAAAAGCTTCGCTGAGCATCAGCAAGGCCTGTACGCCAATAAAACTGCCAATTAAGCTGCTTAAAATCAGCGGCCAGTATTGGGCTGTATAGTGCACGGTGCTTTGCCAGAAGCTGCGGGATGCATCTGCTTTCAGCATCAGTATATTCAGCGCTAAGCAGGGCAGCAGAACCAGTGCAACAGCAGTTTGCATCGAGTATTGCATTGACAGCGCTGCGGTACTCATCATGGGAAAGCCAAAACCGCATAGGCCATGTAAGATGGCCGCCGCTAAGCAGATGACGAGAGCAAGCCATTCCGATTGCGCCATGCTTTACCGTATCCTGTATTGTTATAAGCATCTACTTTAAGCTGAATCGAACATGAGGTAAAGTTGAAAACGCTAGAAGACGGAAGCTGTGAATAGCGGGATTTATATGGGAGGCTTAAAGCAGTTCTATGAATTATTAAAAGATATAAAATGAATACATCTTAGCTGGTTAACGCTTTATAATGCAGTCCCATTAGAAAATTACAAATCGGGCATCCTGTGTTTCATGCAAAAGCAGCTTGGCTTAATACGCTAAAACCTAATTTTAAAGTTCTGCCGCTCAAAGACCGCATTTTGTGCGGCGTTGGGGCATTGCTCGGTTTGGGGCTTTCTTCATTGCTTAGCTGGCTGGTGCTGGGTGATATCAATGCATGGTATATCGCGCCGATGGGGGCTTCATCTGTACTGTTATTTGCTGTGCCTGCCAGTCCTTTGGCGCAGCCGTGGAATATGGTGGTCGGCAACAGTATTGCAGCGCTCATTGGCGTGACGTGCGCTTTGTTCATTCCGAACCAGACCGAAGCATTCAGCCTAGCGGTGGCTCTGGCAATTATTTTAATGATGACCACAGACTCACTGCATCCGCCCAGCGGTGCAGTGGCCATTACTGCGATATTGGGTGGAGAGGCTGTGCGTGATTTAGGCTATGCGTTTCTCTTTTATCCTGTGCTTTTAAATTCAGTCCTGCTGATGGTGATCGCCATTTTCTATAATCGGCTGCTGGGCAAGCAGTATCCGCAAAAATTACAAGTGAATACGCGTACGGCTGACCCGACTCCGACCCAAAAAGTGTCAATTCAGCCTGCTGACATTCATCAAGTGCTGGAGCAGCAGAGTCAGCTGCTCGACATCAGTGAATATGATCTGCAAAAAATTATTTTAGAAGCGCAGCAGCTGGCGAACCGCCGCGGTTTAAGTCAATTCAGCTGCAGGGACATTATGAGCAGGCAAGTGATTTCCTTGCGTGCTGAAGATGATATTCAATCAGCCTTAGAGAAATTTAAACAGGTGAATTTAATGAGCCTGCCAGTCGTGAGCGATCTAGACCGTTTGGTCGGCAATTTGGCGCTGTATGATGTTGTGGAGTGGTTTAAACGTGCAGCAGATCCAAAAGCCAGCTGGGAAAATCACGTTTATCAAATTATGAATCCAAAAGTCGTGACGGTGCGGCCTGATCAGCCTATTCAGGATTTAGTGCCTTATTTTGTGGAACGGTCGTTTAATTATATTCCTGTGGTTGAAGCAAAAAAATTGGTGGGCATGATCAGCCGCGCGGATATGATCGCAGCGCTATATCAAGAACTGAATGCACAGCAGCAAACCTAAGCTGGCTGCTGAAATTCATCAAATTTAAATATCTGCCTGCCAAAATTCTTGTAAAAAAAAGCCATAACCGTTGGGGAGGGTTATGGCTGCTAAAAGGGAAAGCTTAAAATATAAAAACAGTTAAATTTGCATTGATTACAGCGGGTCTTTGTTCACAGTGCGCATATTTGAAGAATATGGCGGTGTGTATTGAATTTGCTGTTTAGGCATGATCAGCCATAAAATCAGATATACCAAAATGCCTGGGAACGCGGCGCTTATAATTGACACAATGATAAAAATAAGACGCAGCAAGTTTGCATTCCAACCAAAACGTTCAGCAATACCGCCCATTACACCAGCAATCATGTTTGAGCGGTTAGAGCGATATAAACCAACATTGGCCATTCAGGTCTCCTTAAAAGTTCAGAAATGGTCTTTCATCAAAAAATGAATATGAGACATGTTCTTGCCTCATGTTTTTAAAAATGGCGGCGGCATGATGTTTTTTAAAGGGCCGCTGCGCATAAAAAAAGTAATGTTATGTAAAAATGGTTTTGCTTTACTGGGCTAAAATTTAAAACAGAATGGATGAAATATAAAAATAACTATACAAATCAAATGGGTGTGTGATATTTTTTTAGCGTGCTGTCAGTGCGCTCCAAGCTGACAGACTGCAAGAGAATATTGTAAGAAGTCGATGAAAAAACAAATACAAATTGCTGTTATGTCAATTCAGCGGCATGTAAAAGCGAAAGCATTCCGTTTTGCTCTGTGTTTAGCAGTCCTGCCGTGCGGGCTAAGCGCATGCGGCGGTTCTGCAGATTCTGCACAGCTTGTAGAGCGCTATGGCGAACAAGTTGGCCGCGGCAAAAGCGAGCAGGCAGATGAAGGCCGAAAGTTGACTGAAGCTGCTGCGCATGCCTCAACTCGTGCGCGTCATTCTGCTGAGCAGATCATTCCAGAAAATGCTCAGCCATACGTGGGGCGCTATGATGTCAAAATTGACTGTGCAGATAAGTTTGCAGACTGTGAAAAGGGCAGTGCTAATTTAATTATCACGTTGCTGCCTAACGGAATTGTACACCGCTCCGTTGTGCATTCAGGCGCGATAACTTTTTCATCCAGCAGGCAGTACCGCCAAGACAGCTGGTTTTATGATGAGAACAGCCATCAAATTGTTGTGCAGTACGCAGGCGGAGTTCAATTTTTTTACCATATAGATCATGCTGGGCATATGATTATGGATCTAGAAAAAACGCTGACGGCTACAGAAATTAATCGGCGCTATTTTACCAATAAAAAAGCTTTTCCAGATCATGCTTATGTGCTGAAAAAGAAATCGGATGAGTAAAGGGGAATTTATGCCGGCTGCTGAGAGGGATAAGCAAAAAAGGTTTCTTTGATTTTGTATAGCAAGACTGCTGAAACAAGGAGTGGTCAGAAGACTAAAAGATATAGACGTGAAAAAACGACCTGAATGGTCAATTTTAAATATTTAAAAGTTTTTGGAAAATATTTGCAGATGATTGCAAATGAAGTGAATGCCCTAAGTAAATGGTGGGTCGTCCGCGACTCGAACGCGGGACCAATAGATTAAAAGTCTACTGCTCTACCAACTGAGCTAACGACCCTTAGGGATTTGCAAATTTTACTCTAAATGAAGATATTTAGAAAGATGGTGGGTCGTCCGCGACTCGAACGCGGGACCAATAGATTAAAAGTCTACTGCTCTACCAACTGAGCTAACGACCCATCTTTGCATGGTATCGAAGTAAATGGTGGGTCGTCCGCGACTCGAACGCGGGACCAATAGATTAAAAGTCTACTGCTCTACCAACTGAGCTAACGACCCATATCACTTGATGGTGCGTATTGTAGCAAGATCTCATTGTAGCGCAAGTAAAAAATCATAAACTTGCTTTTGTTTGATTATAAATACAACAAAATTGCCCGTTTTTATCAATAAAACGGGCAACTCTATGCTTAGAAACGGTATTTGTAGGCTTGAATGCCAGTATAAATATCGGCGGTTAAATCACAGTAAGCATCAGTTTGCGGCAATAAAACCAAAATTCTTTCATCCGTTTTATTGGGGTCGAAAGCCTGCTCTTTCAGTTTATTTTTCTGATATTTAAATGTGCCAGTAGTTTCAACTTGCTTTTGCACGCGTAAAAATACGGGAACGGCATAAGCGGGCAGGTTCTTTTTAAAATCTGCTGCCATATCTTTGCAGTCCTGATCATTCAGTTCAATATCTGTGAGCAGGGTGATGGCTGCCATGCCTGCACGGCCATTGGTATTTGGAATTTCTACGCCGTACACAACGGCTTCTGAAATTTTAGAATATTCACTGACAATATTTTCAACTTCTGTGGTCGAGACATTTTCCCCTTTCCAGCGGAAAGTATCGCCTAGACGGTCAACAAACTGGGCATGACGGAAGCCAATGTCACGCACAAGGTCACCAGTATTGAAGTAGCGGTCGCCAAGTTTGAATACATTTTCTAAAATCACTGATTTGTTTTTTTCCTGATCGGTATAACCGTCAAATGGCGAGCGGCTGGTGATTTTACCGACCAATAAGCCGACGTCACCTTTTTTAACCTTCAGGCAGCGGCCTTTTTTATCATATACGGGTTCATTTTTTTCTTTATCAAATTGAATGATGGCATAAGGTGTAGGAGAGAAGCCGACCGTATTGTCAAAGTTGAAAACATTGCTGAAACCGACATTGCCTTCACTGGATGCATACAGCTCTAAGACTTCTTCGATGCCGAATCGTTCTTTAAATTTGTCCCAAATATTGGGGCGCATGCCATTGCCGATCATTTTTTTGACACGGTGGCCTTTTTCCAGTCCTGAAGGCGGCGCATCCATGAGGTAGCGGCAAAGCTCGCCCACATAGCCAATTGCTGAAGCATCGAACTTCTGCACATCTTTCCAGAAGGCTGATGTTGAAAACTTGCGGCGGATCGCAAGTGTTGATGCGCCGGCGATGACACCGCACCAGCACACCACCGTGCCTGTCGCATGATACAGCGGCAAAGTGACGTACATGACATCGTCAGGATTTAAATTCAGTACATGGCCATAGGTGCCGTATGCCAGCGTCCAGCGGCTGTTGGTGAAAATAACGGCTTTAGGCAGGCCTGTAGTGCCAGAGGTGTAGATATAAAATAGACCGTCTTTACCCTTGACTGATTGTGTCGTCGGGGTATTGAATTTCGCAAAGGCATCAATGGCTTCTGCAAGATTGATATAGCCCTTTGGCGCACGGCCCGGATGCTGACGCGTCGCCTGATCTGCAAACCAATGAAAGCGGTCGACAGGCAAGTCCAGCGTATCACGGACTTCATCGACAGCTGCGCGGCATTCCTCGCCTGTAATTAAAGCAATAGGTTTTACCAAGTTTACGCTGTGTGTCAGTACTTTGCCTGTCTGTGCAGTATTGACCAGTGCCGCAGTGACGCCAATTTTCGCTAAAGCGATAATGGTTGCGGCCAATTCAGAACGGTTTTCAATCATTACCGCAATGACGTCGCCTTTTTGCGCGCCTAGAGATAAATAGTAGTGGCCGATCTGATTCGCCCATTGGTTGAGTTCTGTATAGGTATATTTTTGATCTTCAAACAGCAGCGCAAAGCCGTTTGGATTGCGCTTGACTGCTCTTTCAAATGCAAGGCCAAGGCCTGCTGGGGTGTTGGGAGTGCGTAAATAGGCTTGCTTTAGACCACTCAACAAATTAGGGACTTTGCTAATGAAGGCGGGAATTTTTGCTGCAACATCAGCAATCCCAATAAGGTCGTGTTGTGTAGTTTGGTTCATGTGAATCCTATTTATTTTTTGTAACCCGTTAGGGTTTATTTCTTTGCAATTAATTTTGCGGCAAATTCTACAATTGTCTTTTAATCGTTTAGGTCTAGTGCAATCAACCTAATTTGACAAAAATAGCAAAAAAAATCCAGTCACCGAAATGACTGGATTTTTTTAATTACCTGCAATTGAGCAAATACTTACTCCGCTGCGGTGTTGGCTTTCTTTGGCGGACGGCCGCGCGGACGGCGCGGACGCGCTGGTTTTTCTTTGTCTGCTTTGGCTTGATCATCATCAGCTTCCGCTGTTTCAGCTTGCTCAGGCAGCTTAGCCTGTTCAGCCTCGACTTCAAGCTCAGCTTGTACTGGTTCAGGCTCAGCAGGCGCTACAGAAGATCCAGTTTCTTCGGCTGGAGCGTCGATAACAGCTTCAGCAGCTGATTCTTGTGCTGTTTCTGCTGGTGCAGAAGCAACAGGAGCAGCTTCTTGCACGATTTCTGCTGCAGGGGCGTCGACGGGAGCAGTTTCTTGCACTGTTTCAGCTGCAGGCGCGTCAGCAGGAGCGGTTTCAGCACTCTCAGTCTGACTGAGCTTTGCTTGTTCAAGCGCTTGCTTCGCTAAACGGCGGCGTTCACGCGGATCGTTAGCAACGCGGTTTTGCGTTTCTGCTTTTGGCGGCGTTAAGTCAAGCACTGGAGCAGGCTCTGCTTCAGGCGCAGCTTTGGTAATCACCGCATCACGTGTGACCGGTTTTTTCTCTGCAGGCGCTTCAGTTTGTACAGTCATCGTCGCAGCGAATTCTTCCGTGAATTTTTGCAATGCACGGTTGAATGTCGGGATTAAGCCAAATTGTTCAATCAGTACTGAACAGTCTTCACCATATACATGGCGGATTAAGCTGCCGACTGTATATTGACCAAGTGTAGGCACTTGCGAAGGTGCAAGTTTAGGCGCTTGAGCTTGACGGGCTTGCGCTTCACGCTGTTGGCGGCGGCGCTGGCGCGGGTCATTGCTTGCGCGTTTAACCTGAGCTTGCTGCGCTTTGGCTGGCTGCTCTGCAGGCGTTTTCTCTGCTTTAGGAGTTTCTTCAGCAGGCGCCGCAGTTTCAGCAACAGGCGCTGCTGTTTCGGCAGGCGCTGCATGGTGCTGTCTTTTCGCTTTAGCAGGCGCTGCAGCTTCAGGCGTTAAAGCAACGATTTCGCTTTGCGCTTGATCAATGTTCACCAGCATCGCTGTCGGCATGATCTCTTGCTGAGGCACATCTACAGTTTCAACTTTAGGAGCGCGCGGCGCATGAGTTTCAGCAGCTGGCTGCTGTTGCTGAGGCGCTGCAGCTGGCTCGTTTAAAACGCTTGGATCGCGGTGGCGGTTTGGGCGGTTCGGGCGCTGGCTGCTGTTACGGTCACGGCGAGGTACCGCATGCTGCTGTTCATGATTGTTTTGAACATCTTGCTGCTGATCGCTGTTGTGCTGGCGGCGTGAATTGCGTTTGTTTTCACGTGATTCTTGACGCTGTTCTTGGCGCGTTGGCTGCAGCACTTCTTCATGCACTTGGTTTTGCTGTGACGTTTGCTCTTGAGGCGCATGTTCACGCTGTTCTTTGTGCTTATTGCGCGGTTTTTTATTGTTATTGCTGCGGTGCGCTTTTTCTTCTTTGTCTGCAAGTTTGTCGTTTTCACGAACTTCAGGCTTATGCGTTACAGAAGTTGACGGCGCTAAGTACACATTGCTTGCAGCAGCGGCAGCTGGAGCAGGGACAGCAACTTGACCGAATTGGCCGCGGCTGACAGCACCGCCATTCACCATTTGTTCAATAGACGCAGCGGCGTTATTTGCAGTGCGTGATTGATCAATGGTTGCAGCTTGCTTTTGTACAAACAGGTTTTCTAACCAAGCGCATGGGCTTGTTGCTGGCGCAGCAGGTACTGCAGCTTGAGCTGGCGCTTGCTGTGCAGCATGAGCGTGCTGCTGGTGTTTACTGTATTTCTTCTGGCTCTTTTCATGCGATTGAGCTGCAGGTGATTGAGCGGCCTGATGCTCATCTTCCAAATGCCATTCAGAAGACTCATAGCCCAATTCTTTTTCACTGTTACGCGTTGCTTCTGTACGCTCGTAACTTGTTGGCGCAAAGCCTTCAGGGTTATAAGAAATTTCGTAGTGCGGCGTTTCTAAATGCGGGTGCGGCAGAACTGTCACACGCACATTCGATGTTTGCTCTAGGTAGACAAGGCTGTGGCGCTTTTCATTCAATAGGAAGGCAGCGATTTCGACAGGAACTTGAACCTGAACTTCACCGTGACGTTCACGAAGCGCAATTTCTTCAACCTTACGCATGATTGAAAGAGAAAGTGAGCGCAAGTCACGTACCATGCCTGTGCCATGACAGCGCGGGCATACATAACCTGTTGCTTCTTCTAGCGATGGGCGTAAGCGCTGGCGGCTCATTTCCATCAAGCCGAAGCGGGACAATTGACCGAATTGAATGCGTGCGCGGTCGCTTTGAGTTGCTTCACGAAGTTTTGCTTCAACCATACGCTGGTTGCGGTCTTTGGTCATGTCGATGAAGTCGATCACAACTAAACCGCCGATGTCGCGTAAACGCAATTGACGGGCAATTTCTTCAGCTGCTTCTAAGTTGGTGTTGAGCGCTGTTTCTTCAACGTCATGACCGCGGGTCGATTTTGCAGAGTTGATATCGATAGAAACCAAAGCTTCAGTTTGGTCAATGACGATTGAACCGCCTGAAGGAAGTTTTACTTCACGTTCATATGCCGTTTGAATTTGGCTTTCAATACCAAAGTGAGCAAATAAAGGCTCATTTAAAGTATAAGTTTTCAGTTTGTCTAATTGACGCGGCATCACCGCTTTCACAAAGTTGTAGGCTTCGTTATACGCTTGCTCTGAGTCAATTAGGATTTCTGCAACGTCATCACGCAGGTAGTCACGAATCGCACGTGTGACCACGCCCGCTTCTTGATGTACAAGCATTGGTGAAGGGCCAGAGCTTGATGTGCTTTGGATTTGCGCCCAAAGATCCAGCAAGTGCTGAAGATCCAGCTGCAGCTCTTCTTGCGAACGGCCAATACCGGCAGTACGTACAATCACGCTCATGCCGCGCGGTACATTTAACGAAGCCAGCATTTCTTTCAACTCTTCACGAACTGAACCAGAAATTTGACGGCTGATGCCGCCGCCTTTCGGGTTGTTTGGCATCAGTACCAAATAGCGGCCAGCAAGTGAAATAAATGTAGAAAGGGCAGCGCCTTTGTTGCCGCGTTCTTCTTTTTCCACTTGAACTAAAAGCTCTGTGCCTTCAGTGATCAATTCACGGATATTTGAAGTTTGGCGAGGGTCAGCTTTGTAATATGAATTGGCAATTTCCCGCATAGACAGGAAGCCTTGGCGGCCTGCGCCATATTCAACGAATACAGCTTCTAAAGAAGGTTCAACGCGAGTCACGTGACCTTTATAGATATTCGATTTTTTTTGTTCACGGGTACGATTTTCTAAGTCGAAATCGTAAAGACGCTGTCCAGTGACAAGTGCAACGCGAATCTCTTCAGCATGTGTTGCATTAATCAACATACGTTTCATGGGTGTAACACCTATTTGTGATACACAGCAAAATATCGCTATTTACGCAGCGAACATCAAAAAACGGATCAACGTTCAGAACTCAAATATAACGATTGCGGTCTGAACTTTTTACCGGCCTTCTTTATAGTGGGCTTCGGTTTTTGATTTACGTATTGATGAAGGCAATACGGCTTCAATCTTTAAACGATTAAAGTCACCTGACTGATTCACTGGCGGACATGCGGTGCATTGGATGTGAGTAACTTTCACTGTCACATTGCTCGAAGATCATCCCTTCTTTAATAGATAGAGCGTCTTGATACGGAATTATCGTCGTATCTTTACAAATTGTGCAGATCCAATGCATCAAACGCAGTAGCCTGAATGCAGCATCAGGGAGCGACTAGTCTGATGTGTATCAGTTTACGTTTAAAAACCAACGAATCGTTGGCGACATATTTTTTTGGGCAAGCTGCTTTATGCATTTTTAAGATGCAATTAAACGCAACAGCTTACAGTTTTGCCGATATAATAAGCCTTCGGCGTCGGCATAATTCTTTTGGGACCTATGCGTGTTTTGATGTTCAGTGCATTGAATGAACGTGTTCAGAAAACTGAAACGATTCAACTTTTGTTCATCAACGATGGTTTCCGTGCGCTGACTATATCAAACCTTGCATCATCTGCCTATGGGCTAAGCTTATGTTTCTTGTGTAATGTATAGCCCAAATGATCAATTTTTAATCAATTTTAGTATTTTTTTAGGTCACAGTAACTGTATGAATTCTACACAGCAATGGCAAAGCGTCACTTGGTTTGAAGTGGATGAGCATCAAGCGGGACAGCGCATTGATAACTTTCTGTTTAGCCGTTTAAAAGGCGTGCCTAAAAGCCGTATTTACCGCTTGATCCGAGAAAGCCAAGTCCGTGTCAATAAAAAGCGTGTCAAAGCGGAAACGAAATTGAATATTGGCGACCAAATCCGCGTGGCGCCAATCCGTTATGAACAAAAAGATGAAACGGCTGCGCCTGTATCTGACAAAGTTGCGCAAAGCCTTTTGTCACGTGTGGTGTATGAAGATGAAGGCCTCATGGTAGTCAATAAGCCATCTGGCATAGCTGTGCATGGCGGCAGCGGTGTGGCATATGGCTTAATTGAGAGCTTGCGCGCAGCGACAGGTAAAAAATATCTTGAACTGATTCACCGTATTGACCGTGATACATCTGGTTTGGTGATGATTTCTAAAAAGCGCAGTGTGCTGAAAACGTTACAGGACATGCTGCGTGAACACAAAATACAAAAAACCTATGCGGCAGTCGTGAAGGGCGTTGTCAGTTTAGATAAACAGCTGATTGATCTGCCTTTGCTGCGTTATGAGCTGTCCAATGGTGAGCGCCGCGTACGGGTGTCTAAAGACGGTAAAGAGTCGAAAACACAGTGGAATGTGCAAGAGCGTTTTATGCATGGCACTTTAGTGTATGCATCGCCGCTGTCTGGCCGTACCCATCAGATCCGTGTGCATGGTTTAAGTATTGGCCATCCTCTAATTGGCGATGATAAATATGGCCATGAAACGGATTATAAAGGTCCAAAACCGCGCCGTTTATGCCTGCATGCAATGCGCCTTGAAATTCCTGGCTATGCTGTCATTGAAGCGCCTTTACCTGAAGATATGCAAAGCTTAGTGGCGCAGCTGCGTGCGCAAAAGGCGGATAAGCCAGCTGTACCGTCTGACGATTAATTCATTAGGCCTCTCCCAAACCCTCACTTGCGCTTCAATTTAAAAGCATTGCTGCGAAAGTCTCCTTTCTTGCACATCGTTTAAAGCAGCGCTTTAAACTCGTTCAGGAGAGGGCTTCGCAGTTGTATCAAACATTGGAAAATCACATATGAAAAAACCAGTTGAACTGATCATTTTTGATTGGGATGGCACTTTATTTGATTCAGTGGGGCAGATTGTCGCGAGCCTGCAGTTTGCAGCGCAGACCTATCAGCAGCCGCTGACGGACGATGATGCTAAAAGCATTATTGGTTTAGGATTGCCTGAAGTGGCGCAGCGTTTATTTCCAAATGTGCCAGAGCTGCATGCTGATATTTTGCAGTGCTATTCAGCGCACTATGTGGCGAATTCGAAAGGCGATGCTTGGTTTTCCGGTGTGTCTGAGATGCTGACAGACTTGAAAATGCAAGGTGTACAGCTGGCCGTGGCAACAGGCAAGAGCCGTAAAGGTTTAGACCGTGTGCTGCAGCAGACGCAAAGTGCAGACTTATTTGCGGCGACACGTGCTGCCAGTGAAACCAAATCGAAGCCTGACCCTTTAATGCTGTCGGAAATTTTGACGCAAACAGGTATTGCAGCGGAACGCGCTATTATGGTGGGTGACACCTCATATGATTTGCAAATGGCGCAGAATATTGAAATGCCTCGGGTGGGGGTGCTGTATGGTGTGCATGATCAGCAGGTGCTGTCGCAATTTGAACCGCTGGCAATGGTGTCAGATGTGCGTAAGCTGCATGATTTTCTTCTGGCGAAAGTACAGGATTTTGAGCTGATTTAGCATTAAATCACTTTAGAGTGCTGTTAGAGGCGGGTGGCTGCAAGAGCGGTTTTATCCCGCCTTTTTTTGTATCCAATCATGCTTGTTTTAAAGCCTGTAAGCTGAATTGCCGTCTTAAAAAAACAGCAAACGATCTAGTCTTTTAGTCGTATATGCGGTGTTTTTTTCTTATCTTGCAGAATTGGCATACAAACCCTGATTTTGAATGCAGTACATTGTTTAAGTTTAAGGTTTTGTTTTTAAATAATAAATCCGAGTTAATTTATAGGAATTAGCTATTGTTATAAATAAAATAAGTATTGGCGTTTAAACCTCAAAATCTCGATTCTAAATCAGTGTATTCATATTCGCGTTTTCTGTTGAAATGCCTTCGTATTGGGAGGCGCTGCGTAAATTGAGCTGATCTTTTCGTTCAAATAAATGTTCTTTTACATTTTCACAGATAGCGCTGTAAGTCCAAATTTTGCAGTTCAAGGAAACATTGATGTCGAATTCTGCTGTTGTTGAATCCGTTGCACAAGCGCTTCGCGATGCTGAAGTAAATCAAGCTGCGATTGCGCCAATCCGCCCAGAGCTTGGCGGTGAAGCTGCTGACGTAGATATCGCTTATGCTGTTCAAGAAGTAAATACTGAGCGCGCATTAAAAGAAGGCCGCCGTCTTGTAGGCCGTAAAATTGGCTTAACGTCTAAAGTTGTTCAAGCGCAGCTGGGTGTCGATCAGCCTGATTTCGGCATGCTGTTTGCCGACATGTCTTATGGCGATGGCGAAGCGATTCCAGCAGGCCTTTTGATTCAGCCTAAAGTTGAAGCAGAAATCGCTTTGGTGATCAAAGAAGATTTAACCAAAGAAAAACACACTTATGCAGACATTATCAGCGCGGCGGATTATGCGCTTCCTGCTGTAGAAGTCGTAGATAGCCGTATCGAAAACTGGAAAATCTCTTTGATTGATACCGTTGCTGATAACGCATCAAGCGCTGCATTTGTTTTGGGTTCACGTCCTGTAAAACTTGAAAACCTTGATCTTGTAAATTGCAAAATGACCATGACCCGCGCAGGCGAAGTTGTATCTCAAGGGGTAGGCAAAGCATGTTTGGCTAACCCGCTGAATGCTGCAATTTGGCTGGCTGACGAAATGGTGCGCCGCGGCCGTCCATTGCTCAAAGGCGACATCATTTTGACTGGTGCTTTAGGTCCAATGGTTGTGGCAAATGCCGGTGATGAATTCGTGGTTGAAATTGAAGGCTTTGGTTCAGTAACAGCTGCATTTGCTGCTGCATAAGATCCTGCCTGAGCAAAATTTTTAGAGAGTACGTTAATGAAAAAGATTAAATGTGCAATGATCGGTCCAGGTAACATCGGTACTGATTTGCTTTACAAACTTCAGCGCAGCGAATGGTTAGAGCCAGTTTGGATGGTTGGTATTGACCCGACTTCTGAAGGTCTTGCCCGTGCTGCAAAAATGGGTTTGAAAACCACGGCTGAAGGCGTAGACGGTTTGCTTCCGCACGTGATTGCAGATGATATCAAAATTGCATTTGATGCAACTTCAGCTTATGTACATGCTGAAAACAGCCGCAAGTTAAACGAACTTGGCGTGCTCATGATTGACTTAACGCCTGCTGCAATTGGTCCATTCTGCGTACCGCCTGTAAACCTTGAAGCATTGCTTGCACAAGGTGAAGTGCCAAACGTAAATATGGTGACATGCGGCGGTCAGGCAACGATTCCAATGATTGCTGCTATTGCTAGTGTTCAGCCAGTGAACTATGGCGAAATCATCGCGACAGCATCAACAAAATCTATTGGTCCAGGTACACGTAAAAATATTGATGAATTTACCCGTACAACAGCAAGCGCCATTGAAAAAGTGGGCGGTGCAAAACAAGGTAAAGCCATCATCATTATTAACCCTGCTGAGCCGCCAGTATACATGCGTGACACAGTGCATTGCTTGGTTGAAGGTGAGCCTGATCAAGCAGCGATTATTGAGGCAGTTCATGCAATGCTTGCGCAAGTTCAAAAATATGTACCAGGCTACAAGCTTGTCAATGGTCCTATTTTTGACGGCAACCGTGTATCAATCTTCTTAGAAGTAGAAGGTTTGGGTGACTTCCTGCCTAAATATGCGGGTAACCTCGATATTATGACGGCTGCTGCGGCGCGTACTGCAGAAATGTTTGCAGAGCGTTTAATTGCATCACAAGTTGCTGAAGCTTAAGGAGCACACCATGTCTAAAGTGATTATTAATGATATGACACTGCGTGATGGCATGCACCCGCAGCGCCATCAAACCACTGTTGAGCAAATGATTGCCATTTCAACTGCTTTGGATGAAGCAGGTGTGCCTTTAATTGAGGTGACACATGGTGATGGCCTTGGCGGCAACTCAGTCAACTACGGTTTTGCAGCGGCAACAGATGAAGAGTATTTGTCTGCAGTTGTGCCGCGTATGAAAAATGCCAAAGTAACTGCACTGCTGTTACCGGGTATCGGTACGGTTGACCATTTAAAAATGGCGCATGAAATTGGTGTATCAACCATTCGTGTAGCAACGCATTCAACGGAAGCGGACTGTTCTGAACAGCACATTACAGCTGCGCGCAAGTTGGGTATGGACACTGTGGGCTTCTTAATGATGGCGCACATGGCTTCTCCTGAGCGTCTTTTAGAAGAAGCGAAAAAGATGGTCTCTTACGGTGCAAACTGTATCTATGTGACTGACTCTGCAGGTTATATGCTTCCGCAAGATGTGAAAGACCGCGTTGGCGCTTTACGTCAAAATCTAGATTCAAATATCGAAATTGGTTTCCACGGCCACCATAACTTAGGTATGGGTGTAGCAAATACTGTTGCAGCTGTGGAAGCTGGCGCAATTCGTGTCGACTTAGCATCTGCAGGTTTGGGTGCAGGCGCAGGCAATACGCCGCTTGAGCTATTTGTAGCTGTTGCAAACCGTATGCAAATGGAAACTGGCGTAGACTTGTTCAAAGTACAAGATATTGCTGAAGATTTGGTTATTCCAATGATGCACAACCCAATTCGTGCTGACCGTGATGCAGCAACTTTAGGCTATGCAGGTGTTTACTCATCATTCCTATTGTTCGCAAAACGTGCTGAAGCGAAATATGGTGTATCAGCTCGTGAAATCTTATTAGAACTTGGCCGCCGCGGTACTGTTGGCGGTCAGGAAGACATGATTGAAGATTTAGCGTTAACCATGTCTAAAGCGCGTGAATTGCAAGCTTAATTTTTAAGTTTGATTCAATAAAAGCACTCCATTTGGGGTGCTTTTTCCGTTTTGTACAAAAGGCAGTTTATCTTGTATGGCGTTTTTCTTTTATTTGCCACAGCCGCGCTATTGAAAGATTAGGCTGGTATGCGGCAGCTGGATCTGAAGATGGGCGGTGATCAATAAAAAGCATATAAAAATGAGGGAAAATTTATTCTAAATATTTGATATTGATAGTTTTCAAGTATTGAATAATTTGTTTTAGATATGGGTTTTAATGAAAAACGCCAGCCTTTTTTTAAGGTATTAAACTTAAAAGCAATAAGTAGAGTGAAAATATAAATAAAAAAATATGAAAATAGATATTAAATATTTAAAATCATTTGCTTGTTTTTATTGTTTGGTAAACTATTGAAAAAATGGTTATTGCTGAAAGCTCTAAAAAAAAGCATGCAAAATCATCAGGGTTATCGGCTGAGTATCTTCGTCGAAAATACTTAATACTGTGGTCTGATTTCTCCAAAGCGTATTGTTCAGCATGATAGCGCCATAGCTTAATCTGATGATTTAGGAAGAGAGCCATGCGTCGTCAAAATTTATGGAAAGCAATTATTGCTGTGACAGCAACCTTGGGAACAGCTGCAACTTATGCAGATTTTATTGACGACAGTCAGGTTCAATTGAAATTAAAAAATTTCTATTTAGACCGTCAAATTGCGGATGCGCCGCAAAATAACTGGGGTTCTTGGACACAGGGCGTGACTTTGGATGCAAAGTCTGGCTATCACGATATTGGCGCGGGTATTCAAGTCGGTGCAGACCTTTTGGTGCAGCATGCATTTAAATTAAATGCACGTGATAAAAACGCAGATTTCATCTTGCCGCATAACGGCAAAGAGTCAAAAGATAATTTCGGTAAAGCCGGCGCGACATTAAAAGCAAAAGTGTCACAAACTGAATTAAAAGTAGGTGAACTGCTTCCAGTATCTCCAGTGCTGGTATTTGATCCATCGCGTCAGCTTTTAACGACTTTTGGCGGTGCTTGGCTAGAGTCTAAAGACATTAAAGACACGAAGCTGACTTTGGCGTACATCGACAGCATCAATAACCGTTATGACAACCAATTCCGTGATTTGACGCTGTTTGCGCCTGCGAAAGGTAAAAACTTTTATGATAATGGCCCTGCAGCAGACGGTATGTGGATTGCAGGTGTAGACCATCAATTCACACCTGAAATTGGCGGCAGCTACTGGTATGCAGATGTTCAAGATATTTATCAGCAGCATTATGCAGGCGTAAACTACAAAACTAAGCTGGGTGAAAAAGCCAAACTAGACAGCCATATCCGTTACTTCGATAACTCAGAGTCTGGCGACAAGCTGTATGGCGAAATTGATAACCAAGCACTCTCTGTCGGTGCAAAATTAAATTATGGCGCGCACACAGTAGGGCTAGGTTATCAACAAATGTTTGGCGATTCAGCATTCCCGACTTTGGGCGGCTGGGTGCCGCAGCCTTATTTAGTGAACTGGGGTGTTGCGACATTCACGGCAAAAAATGAAAAATCGTATGGCTTAACCTATGGCTATGATTTCTCTGAAATGGGTGCTAAAGGTTTAAATGCGACTGCGGTTTACATGCTGGGTCAAGATGCTGAGACCAATGGTAAGAAAGATCAAGATTCAGATGAGCTGAATTTAATTGTGAATTACACCGTTCCAGAGGGCAAGCTGAAAGGTTTAGGTGTGCAGGCAATGTATATTGATGCAGACTTTGACTATAAATCAGACTTAAAAGAATACCGTACTGCTGTAACTTATAACTATAAGTTCTAATTTGCGGAAACTTATATAAAAAAGCAGCTGTACACAGCTGCTTTTTTTGCCAAATGTATTTGGCTGGAAAATACCTGACAGAAACTAAGGGTATTTGTTTTAAAAAACTGTTTTAAAACAAAAGGATAAATTATATTTAATATGTTGTTTATGATCGTAATTTTGTATCAGTTAGGCATGCGATAGCGGTTAATATGATTGAGTCAAACACAAAAATGTTTAATCCATTAGCGTTTAAATCTGGATCGGATGAAAACGCAAGCGCTACGCTGTACGAGGAGTATGTATGAGCACAGTTCAAATCCCTGAATACACAACTGATTCATTTTTCGGTTTAGAAGATAAATGGATTGAAACAGCTGAAGGTGAGCTCACTCACTATCACGAAATTGGTGAAGGTACTCCAATTCTATTCTTGCACGGTTCAGGTACGGGTGTATCTGCAGCTGCAAACTGGTGGCTGAATTTGCCGCAAATTGGCGAGCAGGCGCGCTGCATCGCAATTGACACGATTGGCTATGGCCAAACTGTTGTTGCGCCAAATACAGCTTACGGTATCCGCGCTTGGGTGGATCATGCTGTACGTACTTTAGATGCGCTTGGCATTGAAAAAACATGGTTAGTGGGCAACTCACTAGGCGGCTGGTTAGCTTTTCAAATGGCGCTGGATTATCCTGAGCGTGTATTGGGTATCGTGTCTATGGGGACTGGCGGCGCGAAACAAACAGCAGCGCTTAAAGCACATGCAAATCCGGTATTAACAGAAGAAGGCATCAAGAAAACATTATCTATGTTTGTTGTGAACAAAGATTTGATCACTGATGAATTGGTAAAAGTACGCTTTGCATCTGCTGCAAATGACTATGCATCAAACCGTTTGATGGATGTTGTGGGCGCACGTGACCGTGACCGTTTCGAATTCCCGTTAGACTTCGAAAAAATGAAAGAAATCACTGTGCCTGTACTTTTGATTCACGGTACGCAAGACGTGGTGATCCCAGTTTCACGGACTTGGGACATTTTAAATATTGTTCCAAATGCTGATGCGCACATTTTCAGCCAATGCGGCCATTGGTCTCAAGTTGAAAAAGCTGATGAATTTAATACAGTCATTAAAAACTACTTAGCGGTTCATGGTGTTGAATAAACATTATCATTGTTAGATAAAAGGGATGCTGCGGCATCCCTTTTTTTAGCTTAAAAATAAAGCGGTATAATTAAATGAGTATTATTATCATGTATTTTAAAATATATTCAGAAAATCTTTCATTTGCTGCAGAATGAGCGGCTCAAAAATGGGAAGAGCATAAGGTTCAAGTATTAGACTTAAGTTGTAATTTGAATGCTTTGATATTTTTGAAAGCCGGCGGCAGTAAAAATTTGCATGACTGTTATTGGAAAAAAAGATCGGCAATGACTTAAATAGACTCATACTTAAGTCTGGAATGAGTGAAAAATAAACTTTTTGCGCATAAAAAAGCACCATTATTTACCAAGGAAATAATGGTGCTGTTTAATTTTAATACAAACGTTTGAGTGGATTGGGGCTAGTCACGTGTAATATCTAAATAAAATACGCGTGTCAGCAATTCCATAAATTTATTGACTGCGACGGATTCACTGTTTTTACGCCAGCTGACGTATAGGTCCAAATATGGCAGCTCGATATCCAGCGGACGGATGACCGTATTGTTCATGGTCAGCGGCGCAATATAGCCCGGCAGAATTGTACAGCCTAGGCCCATGCCGATCGAGTTGATATTAAATAGAATATTATCCGCTTTTTGAACAATATTGAATTCGATATTATTGGTTTTCGCAAAGTCTAAAATTGTGTTGTGCAGGGTTAGTGACTGTTCAGCCGCTGGGATAATAAAATCTATACCATTCAATGCTTTAACGGGGATTCTCTCATGTTTTGCCAGCGGGTGGTCTTTTGGCAAAATAAACAGCAAGGGTTCGCGCAGCACAAACTGGCTTTCAATTTCGTCACTGTTGAAATTATGGCGGGTAAAGGTGATATCGAGCTCACCTTTTTTCAGCAATTTCATTTGCTCAATATTGTTGAGGCTTAGCAGTTCAATTTTGAGGTCAGGGTTCTGTACACGCAGGTTTGGCAAGACATACGGGAAGATTTTCATCTCTGCAACAGGCACAAAGCCAATGCGCAGCATTTGCTGTTTAGCTTGTGAAACCTGACGCGCCATCGCAATGGCTTTGTCGGCTTGCGCAAGGGTTAAGCGGGCTTGTTCTAGAAATACGGCGCCTTCTTCAGTCAGTTCTACTTTACGCTTGGTGCGGTGAAGCAGCTGTACGCCTACGTCTTCTTCCAGGTCCTTAATTTGCTGGCTGAGCGAAGGCTGAGCGGTATAAAGTTTTAAAGCAGCTTTACTGAAGTTCAATTCTTCAGCAACGGTAATAAAGTAGCGAAGGTGTCGTAATTCCATATATTCAGCCTAGGAGTAATCCAAAAAATGTCTTACTATGAGTTCGAGTCAGTATAATCTATAATCAACTATGGCGTGCAGATTATTTTGCCATTTAGGAAGTAAATGGTCTACAGCCTTTCCTTGGTGTTTTAATATAAGGAATAACCCGATTAATAATCTCTAAAATCTCTTAATTAAAACAAAAAAAATATTTCACCAAAACCTGCCAAAAATCCATCATCGTTGAAAAGTTGAGTCTATTTACTTTGTGCCATTGCTGGTCACAGGAGAGCTTTTCATGAGTGGAAAAATTGATGTGTGCGAAATCGATGCTTTAGTCGATGCACAAAATGGACGTATCACGCCATCTATCTATACTAATCCTGACATCTACGAGCTTGAGCTAGAGCGCGTATTTGGTCGTACTTGGTTATTCCTATGCCATGAAAGCCAAATTCCTAAGGCTGGTGATTTCTTCAATACCTATATGGGTGAAGATCCGATTATTGTGGCGCGCCAAAAAGACGGTTCAATCAAAGCATTTTTAAACCAATGCCGTCACCGTTCTATGCGCGTAAGCTTTGCAGACTGCGGCAATACCCGTGCGTTTACTTGCCCGTACCACGGCTGGTCATACGGCATTGACGGTTCACTCAAAGATATTCCGCTTGAAGAGCGCGCTTATCCGCACGGCGCTTGCAAAGAGCAATGGGGCCTGATTGAAGTCAACCGTGTTAAATCATACAAAGGTTTAGTATTTGCTTGCTGGGATGAAACAACGCCTGACCTAGAAGAATACATGGGCGATATCGCGTGGTATTTAGATGGTGTTCTGGATCGTCGTCCAGGCGGTACAGAAATCATCGGCGGTGTGCACAAGTGGGAAATCGACTGTAACTGGAAATTTGCAGCGGAACAGTTCGCTTCTGACCAATACCATGCCTTGTTCTCTCACGCTTCTGCGATTCAAGTGCTTGGCGCAAAACCAGACGACGAAGCATCTAAAAAACTAGGCGCTGCGCAAACGGCTCGTCCAGTATGGGAAACAGCGAAAGATGCGCTTCAATACGGTTCACGCGGCCATGGTTCAGGTTTCTTCTTTACAGAAAAACCAGATGCGAACGTATGGGTTGACGGTGAAGTTGCAAACTACTTCCGTGAAACTTATGAAGAAGTTAAAGAGCGTTTGGGTGAAGTGCGCGCACTGCGTCTTGCAGGTCACAACACCATGTTCCCGACACTGTCTTGGCTGAACGGTACGGCGACACTTCGCGTATGGCACCCGCGCGGTCCAAATAAAACTGAAGTGTGGGCATTCTGTATTGCAGACGCTGAAGCATCTCAAGAAGTGAAAGAAGCATTTGAGCGTTCGGCAACGCGCGCCTTCGGTCCAGCTGGTTTCCTAGAGCAAGATGACTCTGAAAACTGGATTGAGATTCAAAAAGTTTTACGCGGCTATAAAGCGCGTCAAAACAAACTCATTATGGAAATGGGTAAAGGCAACGAGAAAGTACGTGAAGACGGTATCCCTGGTATCACCAACTATATTTTCTCTGAAACTGCAGCGCGCGGCATGTACCGCCGCTGGGCAGATCTATTGATTCATGAAAAATGGGAAGACGTTGAAGCAGCGGCTGACGAATACGAGAAGGAGCTTATGAAATGAGTCAAGTGAGTTTAGAACTTCATCACCAAATTAGTCAGTTCCTTTATCAAGAAGCAAAGCTTCTTGATGACTGGAAATTCCGCGATTGGCTGGCTGTGTTGGCGGAAGATATTTCTTATACGCTGCGTACAACGCCAAATGCACAAACCCGTGACCGCCGCCGTTCAGTTGAACCGCCTACAACTTGGGTGTTCAACGACTCGAAAGATCTTTTAGAGCGCCGTGTTGCCCGTCTTGAAACAGGCATGGCTTGGGCTGAAGAGCCTCCGTCGCGTACAACTCACATGGTGAGCAACGTGATTGTAGAAGCTGCTGAGACAGAGGGCGAATACGATGTGTACGTAACATATTTGTTATACCGTACGCAAAAAGAGAAAGACGTAACGATTTACTGCGGTAAGCGTCATGACAAGATCCGTAAAGTTGAAGGCGGCTTAGGCTTCCAGATCTTCAACCGTAAGATCGTGCTTGATCAAGTGACGTATAACTCACATAACCTGAGTGTATTCTTCTAATGAATAAAATTTTTGTTTGCCAAGTTGATGAATTAGACGAAGGCGAAGCATTGAAAGTAGATTGCGGCGTAAACGGTATTGATGCGCTTGCAGTATTCAACAACGGCGGTGAGTTCTTTGCAATGAATGACCGCTGCTCACACGGCAACGCGTCTATGTCTGAAGGCTACCTTGAGGATGACGGTACAGTAGAGTGCCCGCTTCATGCTGCACGTTTTTGTTTGAAAACAGGTCAGGCGCTTTGCTTACCGGCAACTGACTCAATTCAAACATTCCCGGTTGTTGTTGAAGATGGCGCGTTATTTGTTGAGATGGCAGGAGAGTAATCATGGGCTGGCTGCAAGGCGAAGTTGCATTAATCACAGGCGGCGGTTCTGGTTTAGGCTGGGCTTTAGTTGAACGTTTCTTAGAAGAAGGCGCACAGGTTGCGGTTCTTCAGCGTTCGCAATCTAAAGTTGATGCTTTAAAAGAACATTTCGGTGACCGTATTCTTGCAATCGCTGGTGATGTTGCCAGCTATGAAGACAATGTCCGTGCTGTAAATGCCACTGTAGAGCGTTTTGGCAAGCTGGATTGCTTCGTAGGCAATGCCGGTATCTGGGATCATTATGCCGATATCGTCAATACTTCCGGTGAACAGCTGGATAAAGCCTTTGATGAAATCATGGGGATTAACACCAAGTCGTTAATCCTTGGCGCTAAAGCTGCGCTGGATGCATTGATCGCTTCTGAAGGTTCTATCATATTTACTTTGTCTAATTCGGCACTGTACTCCGCTGGCGGAGGCCCTGTATACACTGCATCTAAGCATGCAGGTGTGGGTATTATGAAAGAATTGGCTTATGAGCTTGCGCCTAAAGTACGAGTGAACGCTGTTGCTCCGTCAGGTATGAATGTGAACATCAAAGGCGCTGCATCTTTGGGTCAAGACAATGTTGGCCTGCTGGATGCCCGTGATCCTGAGAAAATCGCGCGCGGCATGCCGCTGAACTTCCTGCCTGAGCCGGAAGAAATGACGGGTTCATACGTGCTCTTGGCATCTCGTCAAAATAACCGTCCGCTGACTGGTGTTCTGATTAATGCAGAATGCGGTCTAGGAATTCGCGGCTTGCGTCAGCCGCGTGCAGGTTTCTTTGACGAATAAAAATCCAGTCTTAAATGGACTTATCGGCAGCTAAGCATTAGCTGCCTTCCTTTTTGGAGTCTCTCATGGCCGTTAAACTTATTTGTGCATCGCACAGTCCTTTAATGGAATTTGCTTCACCGCAAGATCAATCTCAAGAGCAAAAAGTTCGCGATGCTTTTGAAACACTGTCTGCTGAAGTAAAAGCTTACGACCCGACCTTAATCATCACGTTTGGTCCAGACCATTTCAATGGTTTCTTCTATGACCTGATGCCAAGTTTCTGCGTGGGTATCCGTGCCAAAGCTGCAGGCGACTGGGATTACGGTAAAGACAATGACCATATTAATGTGCCTGAGGACAAAGCTTTGGCGATGGTTCGCCGTGTGCTCGATGAAGGTGTGGACGTTGCATACTCATACCGTATGCAAGCGGATCATGGTGTGACTCAGCCCTTACATTTTTTATGCGAAGGCAAACTTGATCGTTATCCAACGATTCCAGTATTTATCAATGGCGCTGCAGCACCGATGCCAACCACAAAGCGCACGATCGCTTTGGGCCGTGCTGTAGGTCAGTTTATCCAGTCTTTAAACCTTGAAAATGAGCGTGTGCTTGTGCTGGGGACTGGCGGTCTTTCACACGATCCGCCGACACCGCAAATGGGTGCTGTGCCGCCTGAAGTGGAAGAGTTCCTGATTGCGGGCCGCAACCCAACAGCAGAAGCGCGTAATGCACGTCAAGCGAAGATTATTGCTGTGGGCCAGAAATTGGCTGCAGGCGATACGTCTGTTGCTGTGCCATTGAGTCCTGAATGGGATATCGCATTGCTTGAAAAATTCAAGAATGCTGATTTCGTTGCGCTGGAAGCAATGACAGAGGCAGAAATCCGCCGTGACGGCGGCCGTGGCGGTCAAGAAGTCCGTTCATGGATGGCTGCTTTTGCTGCGCTCAGCGAACTTGGTGAGTATGAAATGACAACTCACTGCTATGAAGATATTAGCGAGTGGATTGCGGGCTTCGGCATCGTATCTGCAGAATTAAAAGGTTAATTTACATGAGCAACATCGAAACCGTTGTAATCGTAGGTGCTGGCCAAGCAGGTGCGAGCGCGATTTTAGAACTTCGCGGCAACAAATACGAAGGCAAAATCATTTTAATTGGTGATGAAACGCATCTTCCTTATGAGCGTCCGCCATTATCAAAAGACGTGATTCTAAAACCTTCCGACACCAAGATTGAAATTTTGTCAGAAGACAAATTGGCAGAACTTGGTGTTGAAACCATTCGCGGCAATGGCGTTGTGAAAATCAATGCAGATGCGAAAACGGTTGCACTTCAAAACGGTGATCTTGTTGCTTATGACAAATTGCTTCTAGCAACAGGCGGCGCAGCGCGCCGTTTGCCAAACTTCGATGCTTTGGGCAAACACGTTTATACACTGCGTAACCTTGAAGATTCTCAAGCGCTTGTTCCTGTATTGCAGGCTGGTAAGCGTATTGTCTTGATCGGCGGCGGTGTAATCGGTCTAGAGCTTGCTTCATCGGCTCGTTTCAAAGACTGTATCGTTACCGTCATTGAAATGGGTCCAATGGTGATGGGCCGTTCTTCGCCACGTATTTTGAGCGAATTCTTGCTTGAACAGCAGCGCCTTGCAGGGGTAGACGTGCGTCTTTCCACTTCAATTGCAGACTGCAAGCTTGAAGGCGAAGAAGTTGTTGTGACTTTAGGTGATGGCGAAGTTTTACGTGCAGATGCAGTGATTTATGGTATCGGCATTGTGCCAAATGCACAGCTTGCAGCGGATGCTGGCTTAGACGTAAATGTTGCCATTCTTGTGAATGAAAACTGCCAAACGTCTAATGCTGACATCTATGCTGCAGGTGATGTTGCGACTCAGCTTCGTGACTGCGGTAACCACCGCCGTGTGGAAACTTGGGAAAATGCCAACCTTCAAGCAGGCATCTTCGCGCGTCATGTGATGGGTGTTGAGCATCCTGTGCCAAATCCAGCTTGGTTCTGGACAGATCAGCTAGACATCAACTACCAATTCGTAGGTGATATGGCAGCCAGCGAATGGCAGGTACGCGGTGAAATCAATGCAGAGCAGCGTGCGGAATCTTCTTTCGTATTGTTCGGTGTGACCGACGGTGTGATCGTGGGCGGTATCACTGTGAACGCAGCCAAAGACATGCGTCATCTTAAAAAGCTGATCAGCAAGAATGCATTGTTTGAAGCGGACAAATATTTAGATCTTAGCCAAGATCTTCGTAAGCTTGTGAAATAACTTTGCTTTATTTATGAGTTTACAGCAGGGCAGACCTTGGGCAACCTAGGTCTGCTTTTTTATGGCTGTTTTATTTTATTATTTGAGACATGACCGCAATTTGCATTGTGATTTTTAATGGCATTGCGTAGGTGTGTTTTACTTTTCAAAGATGAAAAGTAACAAAATTTTTTTGATCGTTTGAGGGTATATCTCTATACCCCAAACGATCTGGCGGCATCCTTGCCGCCACCGGTATTGTTGATTGCAGATTTGAACATAAATTTGGTTCGATTCTTTCTAATACATTTTTATTGAGCAGTTTATGAGTTCAAATTCATCCTCTCCCATGATGATCACGGCAAGTATTTATGCTTTGCTGGTGCTGATCTGGGCAGCTACGCCGCTTGCGATTGTCTGGAGTGTGGCGGAAGTACATCCAATGTGGGTGCTGATCATTCGCTATTTTGGCGCTTCAATCATTGCTTTATTCTTACTTAAGCTGATGCGCGGCCCGCTGCCTTTTGACAAAGTGTCTATGCAGAGTTACGTGGCAGGCAGTCTGAATTTGATTGGCGCGCAGCTGTTTATTTATCTGGCAGCCAATTATTTAACCTCAGGTTTGATGGCGCTGATTTTCGGTTTTTCACCGCTGATTGCAGGTCTTATTGGCCATGTGATTTTAAAAACGCATAGATTGGTGTGGCTGCAGTGGCTGGGCATGGCGATTGCGATTGTGGGCTTAAGTTATGTATTTATTGATTCAGCCGACAGCAAAGTTAACCCATGGGGCATCGTGCTGATGCTGATCAGTATGGTGTCATATATCAGCTCTATTTTTTGGGTCAAGCAGATTAATGCGCCGCTGAAACCGATGTCGCAAGCAACGGGATCACTCATTGTATCTGCACTGGGTTCACTGCTGCTGATTCCATTTATCTGGCAGCATTTCCCGACCCAGATGCCAAGCAGCAATGCCATGATCGGTTTCTTATTTACCATGATTCTGTCATCCATTGTGGCCATGCTGTGCTACTTCTGGCTGATCAAACGCCTAGCCGCTTCAACAGTGTCATTAAGTAATGTCATGACGCCAGTCATTGCTTTGGTTCTGGGCGCGACTTTAAATCATGAACATATTAGCGCGAATGCTGTATTGGGGATTAGCGCGGTGATGTTCGGTATTGTGCTTTACTTCTGGAAAGAGTGGCGCGGACAGTATTTTACAAAATAAAACATCAAGGGGCTGCGACTCCTTTTTCTATGGTGTTCTGGTCTATGGAAAATGACCATTCATGCGGAGTGATGCACAGCAGGGCCATGAAATATTTTTATACTTTTGCTGAATATGTACTGTACTTCGCTTAGCTGCGTGAAATTTCGGCTGAAAATTGGGTTTTAGGCAGTCTAAGCATTTAGGCGTATTGCTTCTTTTAGGTAAGCGTTTAAAAATGACGAAGCGCTGCGGCATATGCAAGCAATAAACGCTTTGAATCATAAACGCAACAGATTGACTCTGAAAATATGGCAAGCTTTGTCCAGCTGTTAAATGAGTCAAGCTGGCGTGAATGGCGAATAATGTTGTCGAAGCAGACTGTGAGCATGAGGCGCTGCTGATTTCGTATTTTTTAAATTGAAGAACTTTGAATGTCCATGAAGCAAGATGTAGAACAAAAGCATTTTCAATTGCCGGCAGCCAGCTGCTGGTCGCATACTTGGCAGCAGCCGATATTTGATTACCTCGCATCGGAGCATTTTAATGGTGAACATTTTCTGAATGCGCTGCGGCCGCCAGAAAGTCATAAGCGTTCAAATTTTGTAAAATGGATGCTCAAGCGCCGTTCTTATACATGGAGCGTAGACCGTAAAAAGGAGTATCAGCAATTTGAACAGGCTTCGCGCTCTTTGCCGCAAAACCGCCCGAATGCCAAATTAGATGATTGGCAGGTGTGGTTTGTCGGCCATGCGACGGTGCTGATTCAAATTGGCCCTTATAACCTGCTGACGGATCCTGTCTGGTCTGAGTATGCAGGGCCTAGACAGGGCAGCGGGCCGCGCCGTGTTTGTCCTGCCGGTATTGCTTTGGAGGAGCTTCCAGAAATTCATGCCGTGCTGCTGAGCCATAATCATTATGATCACATGGATATCGCAAGCCTGACGTGGCTGCATGAGCGTTTTGCGATGCCTATTTATACAGGTTTGGGCAATGCATTCTATTTGCCAGATCATTTCCAGGTTTATGAAATGGACTGGTGGCAGTCTTCTTTATTAGGCGATTTGAAACTGGTTTATACGCCAGCGCAGCATGGTTCAGGCCGCGGTTTGCGCGATCAGAACCGTGCCTTATGGGGCGGGTTTTCTGTGCTGAATGGTCAGGATCATTGCTTCTTTGCTGGCGACACAGGCTATTCACCGCATTTTAAAGACATCTATGCCAAATATGGTGCGCCGCGTATTGCGCTGCTGCCGATTGGCGCTTATGAGCCGCGTCTGCTGATGCGTTATTTGCACATGAACCCAGATGAAGCGTTTCAGGCGCATAAAGACTTGCATGCAAAATGCTCTTTGGCCATTCACTACCGCACTTTCCAGCTGACAGATGAAAGCCGTGAACAGCCGGAAGAAGACTTGCAAAAAGCGCGTCAGAAGTCTTCGAAGCTGATGAATCCTTTTATTTGTATCCGTGAAGGCAAGCGTTTAACGGTTTAAGTCATTGCTTTTCTTCTTGGATCAGTACAATGGCAATGACTGAGAGCGCGGTCATGGCAGCGTTCATGACAAAAGGGTTAAAAGCCTGCAAAAAATATTGCGGATCAAGCCATAAAATGAGGGCGCTCAGTCCCAGCATGCCAGCGATATTCAGCACATGTAACCGCTGACTTTGGCGAAATAGCAGGAACAGCAGGCCAAAAATAATCTCTGCACAGCCAGATAACTGCATCAGAATAACAGCGTTAGTCTCTGTTACGCCTTGCAGTGCCCAAATCCGCAGTTCATCAGGCGCTTGTACTAAAATTTTGGGTACTAAACCTTGATAGAACCATAAAACGGCCAGACTGAAGTGAATGCCGAGCACGATGTGCCGGGCTGATTTAGTCATGGATGGCATATTCTAAAAAGTGCTGCTGATTTTCTGCAGACGGCAGCAGGCAATAATCTGTGGTGCCAAATAGCTGATAGCGGTTGAGAGCGACACGGCGATATAAAAAATCACGGATTGCTTGGGGAATAATGAAGCCTGCGCTGAGCAGCGAGTAAGGCATGCCTAAGCGCTGCAGGACTTTGAGGAGGGCAGCAGATTCAAGGTATCGCTGACCTTTTAAAATGACGACCATGGTGGTGTAATTTTCGGTAGACATACCATAATGTTTTAAAATTGCTTCCCCAAGCGGGGACTGGACGGAAGCCAATTTGAATTTTTTCTGCCGATCATTTTTAATTAAAAATTTAGCCCAGCCATTACAAAGTACGCAGATGGCATCGAATAAAATAATATTATGCTGCTGAAAAATATTTGGGATATCGTTTTGCATACATCCACACTCTTTTCATTTTATTTATTTGTTTAGTTTATCAGTATTTTTAAAATGAGTTTAAAAAATACACTAATTTCAGTCCATAAACTTAACGTTTTCTTTTTTTACCGATAAAAAAATATAAAAATGATTGAGAAAACGCGCTTAAAGATGAATTTTTCATAAGCAGAGATCTAACTCTATGAAAAATAAAATGTCATTTATTTTGAAGCGCTTAAATTGAATAAAACGATTGTTTTTATTCGTAAAACTCACTTCATATTGTCACTTAAAAAGGTTAAGTTAAATTTGAAATAGAAGATTTATACGGTTCAAAACATTACTTCATAATTATTTGGAGCTTCACAATGACACAGAATTCGCAAGGCAAGTGCCCATTTCACCAATCAGGTGCACAGACCACGCTAGATACGACAAGCAATTCATTTTGGTGGCCCAATGCCCTTAATTTAGACATCCTCTCTCAGCACGATCAAAAAACCAATCCTTTAGACCCCGACTTTAATTATGCAGAAGCATTCAAGTCTTTAGATTTAGAAGCTGTTAAAGCTGACCTTCGTGAGCTGATTAACAGCAGCCAAGAATGGTGGCCTTCTGACTATGGCTCTTATATTGGTATGTTTGTACGTACGGCATGGCATTTAGCAGGTTCTTACCGTAAGCAGGATGGCCGCGGCGGTGCAAACACAGGCAACCAGCGTTTTGCGCCACTTAACAGCTGGCCTGATAACGTCAATACAGACAAAGGCCGCCGCCTGCTTTGGCCAATTAAGAAAAAATACGGCAACAAACTGTCTTGGGGGGATTTAATCGTTTTGGCTGGTACTGTTGCTTATGATGTTGCGGGCTTAAAAACTTTTGGTTTTGCAGGCGGCCGTGAAGACATCTGGCACCCGGAAAAAGACATTTATTGGGGTGAAGAGCGTCAATGGCTAGACAAAACTGAAAACCGTTATGACGACGTGAACAACCGTGAAACTTTAGAAAATCCGCTTTCTGCCGTGCAAATGGGCCTCATCTACGTTAACCCTGAAGGTGTTGACGGTGTTCAAGATCCGCTTCGTACGGCGCAAGATATGCGGGTGACCTTTGACCGTATGGGTATGGATGATGAAGAAACGGTTGCATTAACAGTCGGTGGTCATACTGTTGGTAAAGCGCACGGTAATGGTAAAGCAGAAAATTTAGGCGCGGATGTTGAAGGCGCAGATGTTGAATTCCAAGGTTTAGGCTGGCACAACTCAGAAGGTACAGGCAATGGTGCAAACACCATGGTCAGCGGTTTAGAAGGCGCGTGGACCACGCATCCTGACAAATGGGATAACGAATTCCTTTATCTATTATTTACCTATGAGTGGGAAAAAACTTTAAGCCCTGCGGGTGCGAAGCAGTGGGAGCCTGTGAACATCAAAGAGGAAGATAAACCTGTTGATGCGCATAATCCCAATGTACGCCGTAACCCAATGATGACCGATGCCGATATGGCGCTGAAATTCGATCCGGTATACCGCAAAATTGCAGAAGATTTTTATCAGAACCCTGACAAATTGGCGGATGCCTTTGCCCGCGGCTGGTTTAAATTGACCCACCGTGACATGGGGCCAAAATCTCGTTACTTGGGTGCTGACGTTCCTGCTGAAGATTTAATCTGGCAGGATCCAATTCCTGCGGTAGATTACACCTTATCTGATGCTGAAGTGGCTGAGCTTAAAGCAAAACTTTTAGCCAGCGGGTTATCTTCTGCTGAACTGATTGCAACGGCATGGGATAGTGCGCGTACCTTCCGCGGTTCGGACTTCCGCGGCGGCGCAAATGGAGCGCGTATCCGCCTTGCGCCGCAAAAAGACTGGGAAGGCAATGAACCTGCGCGTTTAGCGAAAGTATTGGCTAAACTTGAAGAAATTCAAGCCGGTCTTGCCAAGAAAGTCAGCATTGCAGATTTAATCGTATTGGGCGGTACAGCAGCAGTTGAAGCAGCAGCGAAAGCAGCAGGCGTAGACATTACTGCGCCATTTACAGCTGGCCGCGGTGATGCTGCTCAAGAGCAAACGGATGTTTATTCGTTTGAAGATTTAGAGCCTAAAGCGGACGGCTTCCGCAACTTTGTGAAAGCAGATTATGCAGTCCAACCTGAAGAGCTGTTATTAGACCGTGCACAATTGCTTGGTTTAACGGCTCCTGAAATGACAGTGCTGATAGGCGGTTTGCGTGTGCTTGGCGCGAACTTCGGTGACTCTAAAGCAGGTGTATTCACAGGCAATATCGGCACATTAAGCAATGATTTCTTCGTGACATTGACGGATATGGCTTACAACTGGAAGCCGACAGGTAAGAACTCGTACAACATCGTGAGCCGTGCAACAGGTGAAACGAAATACACAGCAACACGTGTAGACCTTGTATTTGGTTCTAACTCAATTCTACGTTCGTATGCAGAAGTGTATGCGCAAGATGACAACAAAGCGAAGTTTGTAAAAGACTTTGTTGCAGCTTGGACGAAAGTAATGAATGCAGACCGTTTTGATGTGAAATAATTTGCATTGAGATGTAAAAAAAACCGCCTGAAAAGGCGGTTTTTTATTAAGCGACTTTGTTGCTGTTAATTAAAATTGCTATACCAATAAAAATAGTAATGATTGATTGAATAAAGCTAGATATAAACAGCACAAGAAATATTTTTATTAAGATAGATAAATACATGATATCAATTTTAGCAAATCCTAAAATGGATAATAGTCCAGTAAGTGATAGATAAATAATACAAAATATCCAAAGCAAAGCAAATTGAACACCAAACTTTTTCCTATAATTACTTACACCTGGTTTTGATAGACCATAAACTAGTGTAATTATCATAGCGACAATACCAAACATAGCGATAGCATAGCTGAGAAGTGCAGTTGCTAGGTCTTTAGCATTTGTAAAAAAACTAATAGTAATAATTTCTTTCAAATAATGAAAATATATGAGCTCAGTCAGTACGCCAATTATCGGGCTGACTAAAATGATTAATACGTTCATTAGAACCTTCTGGGACTTCATGTTCATATTCGGACACCTTTTCAGCCAACTCACTATTGTTTTCTAATTTATCTTTAATTTCATTAAATATTTTTTCTTCTTCTGTATTGGTAATCTCATCGTACAATGCACCAGCCTGATGTATGTAATAATCTTTGATATTATCTTCCAAATTTTGTTTAGCACGTAAAATAATACCTTTAACACCGTCATCATCTAATGTAGCTAATTGATGTTTTATAGTATCAGTGAGAGGCTTTCGTGGAGAGGGTTTAATAATAATTTCAAAACTTTCAATAATCTCTAGATCATTTTGATTAGTGGAGCCTAGCAAAAATTCTTTAACATTTTGTCCAAAGCTACTATTTCCATTGACTAAAACGCGTGTAGTACCAATAAATGGAAACTTCATTGCTTCTGCTTTAGTAATTTGTGTTTTTAATGGATGTATTAAAAAATTGATGTCACGGATATTAAGCATTAAGAGCAAGTTGTTAATAAAAGTTTGAAAAACTGTACATTTGGGCGATAGTACTCGGGATGCAAATCCAAATACATTGATCATAGGATGAAAATATATGTATGAAGCAAAACCTAAGCTTTCATCTTTAGTTAGTAAAGACTGAATTTCGTGAGCTTTAATTTCGTCATCTTTTCGTTCAATTTTTTTTATAATTTCTCGATCTTTTGTTTGAACGAATAAATAAAGACCCGATAGAACAGGGAGTAAATATAGGTTTTCTCCAGAATGTTTATTTACTCGTGCAAATGGTAGGGCTTGTGGTGAAGTAGAAGCTTTAATAAATTCACGAATATTACAGCGAAATTGTTGTTTATCATCGAATCTTTCAAAACAGTAAGTAAAATAGTTTAGTTTCATAAATCCCCCATAAAATTATTTAATCTCAATATCTTGTATAATTTTGAAATTGCTTTGTATTAGTTGATTTTAGCATTTGAATAATATTAATTTCAAAGATTTCCCAATCCCCAAACTCTGGCTCAATCAACAAAGTCTGCGATACAAAGCCATAACACACCCGTTGCATATTTAAAGCCATCGACGTGAGCTGTTTATCATTCTGTATAAACGGTGCAAGAATGCTTTGCCACATTTGCACCATCATGGCATAGCTCTTACGGTAACTTTCAATATCTGAAATTTGCCGTTCCAGCAAAAATACCTGTGACCATAAAAACTGCTGTGCTTGAATTTGCTCAATTTGAAAATGAATAATTCTTTCTAAATACACCTGAAACTCCAAATTTGTGGATAACTTGATCAAGCTTTGTGCATAACTTTTTAAGCTTTCCGCATTGTGCTTCACATGCAAATGAATGGTCAGCGCAATCAAATCTTCCTTCTTAGAAAAATACTCATAAAACGTCCCTAAGCCAACGCCTGCAAGGTCGGTAATTTCCCGAATGGTAATTTGGCTGGCAGGGCGCTCATGCAAAAGCCGAACAAAACTGTCCTGTAAGGCTTCTTGGGTCAGTTTGGCACGAGATTGACGTGGCTTACGCCGTATTTGAATGGCTGAATGCTTCATATTTTTAAGCGTGGAAAACCGAACGACTATGCTTTAAATTTTCTCTATACTGAAATGAAAAGCCAACAAGAACAAGCGGAAAATATAGACGATGAATACATTAGAACAACCATGGATGACGCATCAAATCAGCAACCAATTTGATGAACTGGACAACTACAACTTATTTTCAAGTGATACGGTTTTACATGAAATTTTAAAACGCTACGGCAGCCATGATCAGCCGACTTTATGCGAAATGGGTAAAGTCGCAGGTTCGAGCAAATACTTTCAGCATGGAGCTTTAGCCAACAAACACACGCCAATTTTACATGCCTTTGATGCCCGTGGCCGCCGTACTGACTTTATCGAATTTCATCCTTCATGGCATAAATGGATGGGTCTCAACCGCCAGTTTGATACCCATGCACATCCGTTTAATCAGCCAAATTCCAAAACGAAATGGGTGGAGTGGGCCGCACGTTTTTATCTTGCTGGTCAGGTCGAATGCGGTAACTTATGTCCAAACTCCATGACGCTGGGCAGTATTCCCTTAATCCAACGAGAACCTGAATTGTGGGCGAAAATTGGCACTCAATTATTATCGACAGAATATGATGAACGCGATGTACCGATTGCGCAGAAAAAGTCGATTTGGCTCGGTATGGGCATGACTGAAAAGCAGGGCGGTTCGGATGTACGCGCCAATGAAACCATCGCCGTGCCTGTGGCAGAAACAGGACGAGGCAAGGCTTATTTGCTCACAGGACATAAATGGTTCTTCTCTGCACCGATGTGTGATGCGCATTTGGTGGTGGCAAAAACCGAACAAGATGGCTTGGCCTGCTTCTTTGTACCGCGTTGGCTGGAAGATGGTACCAAGAATAATATTCAGGTACAGCGCCTAAAAGAAAAAGTCGGGAATCGCAGTAATTCAAGCTCGGAAGTCGAATTCAAAAATGCATGGGGCATCATGATTGGTGAGGCAGGGCGTGGCATTCCAACCATTATTGAAATGGCGAACTATACTCGTCTGACCTGTTCAGTTGGTTCGAGCGCCATGCTGCGTCAAGCTTTGGTGCAATGTATTGCTTATACCCGTCAGCGTCAGGCTTTTGGTAAACATCTGATTGATCAACCCTTAATGCGTGCAGTTTTGGCAGATTTGGCTTTAGAAAGTGAAGCGGCGACGCAGCTGAGTTTTCATTTGGCGCAGTGCTATGAATCGGATGATGCTTTGTCTGTGGCATGGAAACGCATTATGACCCCAGCCGCTAAGTTTTGGATTTGTAAGCGTGCAGTGGAGCTGACTGGTGAGATGATGGAAGTCTTTGGCGGCAATGGCTATGTTGATAATGGCATCATGGCGCGCATTTTTAAAGAAGCGCCTGTGAATACCATCTGGGAAGGTTCGGGCAATGTGATGTGTTTAGATGTACTGCGTGCCATTGGGCGTGATCCTGAATCCATTGAAGTGCTGTTTAAAGATTTGGCTAGCACGGCAAATACAGATGAAACTTTGCAAACTGAATTGCAGGACTTGTTCAGATTGTTCCATCAATCGCCTGAAGACTTACAGTTTATGGGGCGCAGTTTGGTCAGCCGTTTAACGGTCTTGGCGCAAGCGGTTTTATTGAAACGCTATTCCCCTGATTTTGTTTCGGATGCCTTTATTCAAAGCCGCTATAGTGCATTTCATGGGCGTGTGGTGGGTATGATTGAAGCGAAAATGGTCGATGTAGAGCGAGTATTAGAACGGGCTTTTGCACGCTAAATACAATGAATTTCCCTCTCCCTTTGGGAGAGAGCTTCAGCCCGTATTTTATTTCTGACTATGAATCGGGTAACCCAAGAAAGGCTTAATTTCTTTCAGCACAAAAATACTCTGCATTTCTTTAATGCCGGGCAAGCGCCGAATAATTGACATAGAAAACTCTGCATATGTGTCTAAGTCGGGTGACACCACTTGCAGCAAAAAGTCAGCATCACCGCCCACGCTATAGCAGGCGACTACATGTTCAAGCTCGGTCACACGTTCTTCAAATTTTTTCGCTTCTTTTTCACTGTGGCTGTCAATAGATACTCGAATAAACACCATGACGCCTTGGCCAATTTTTTTGCGGTCTAATAAAACACCGTAGCCTTTAATCACTTGAGTATCTTCAAGATGTTTGACTCTGCGCCATCAGGGTGAGGTCGACATGCCAATTTGTTCTGCAAGTTCTGCATTGGTCATGCGCGAGTCTTCTTGTAAATGCTTTAAAATTTTAGCATCGGTT
>NZ_RAXV01000033.1 GCF_003611465.1 Acinetobacter tianfuensis | reverse complement strand
GCGTGATTCTGAGCTAAAAAAAGTAAATGATGCATAAGCCTACAAAAGCTTTACACAAGGTATATAAAGATCAAAAAATAGGGAACACTTGCCCCCTATTTGTAAATACCGATCTCAAGCTTTTTAAGCTTTAATTGAGCTCATAAAGCTTACTGCGCTGAATAACCAAAGGAACAATACAAAACTCCGTCCGCGGTTAAAGTTTGCTACATCTGTACCATGCAGCATGTTATGACGTGTCGCGGTTACCGTTGAGCTGCTATCCATTTTATAGGCAGCCAACTCTGCAAAGTAGCCATTCAGCTCCAGCGCAATTTTTGACTTATGCCATAAGCTTTTAATCTCACTGCCTTTCAGGCCTGGGACAATTTTATAGACATCGACTAATTTCGTGCCATTTTCCTGCAAGAAACCTTTCGCTAAAAGTACATCAGTTAATAAGCCTTCAAGCTGCGCATACAGTGCAGGAATACAGCCTGCATAGAAGCCCTGACCATACATTGCTATCGTTTGCTGAATAATAACTTTACGCGCTGCCAAATGTTCGCTCGGCAGCATTTGATCCAAAGCATCAAACAGTTCTAACTGGAAAAAATCAGCTTGAATCACATTAAGCAGATCAAAGTTTTGAATGTCATCTTCATCATTTATCCGCTGCCAAAAATGCAGTAAATTCAGAGCATCATTTGCCACTTTGGCATCATTCGGCTGGTTCAGCTCATCTGCTAAAACTTGAAAATAGGGTTCTTCAGCCGCCAGCTTTTCTAAAGTTTGCATTAAAAATGTATGTTCGCCTTGCGACATACTGTCTAAATAATTTTGTGCATCTTTTAAAATAACTTTACTGGCACGCTGAGCCTTACTTTGATTGGCGGCAATTCGGGTGACGGGTTCATTATCATAATAATCATCGTGCATCATGACAGTTATATCTCAAGTTTTAACTGTCTTGATTATGGCGCTTCTTCTGTCTGGAATATAGAAAAATCTTCTTTTGCAAAGAATTCCTTGAAAGCCTTGTGCAAGTCTGAGCTATCTCATGTAAAATTATTGTCCATTTCATAATGAATACGAACGAGAGAGTTATATCCGTGCGAAATATTTTAGTCACTAACGCCCTTCCATACGCAAATGGCCCAATTCACATGGGTCACCTACTCGGCTACATCCAAGCAGATATCTGGGTTCGTGCCATGCGTGCAATGGGACATATGGTGACTTATGTCTGCGCGGATGATGCTCACGGTACTGCAATCATGCTGCGTGCTGAAGCAAACGGTATTACACCTGAAGCGCAAATTGCCAATGTACAAAAAGAACATATCCGCGACTTTGACGGTTTTAATGTGATTTTTGATCATTATGATTCAACACACAGTGAAGAAAACAAAAAACGTTCACAAGAAATTTATATTAAAAACCGTGAAGCTGGCAATATTGCAGTCCGTCCTGTGACTCAGCTTTTTGATACTGAAAAAGGCATGTTCTTATCTGACCGCTTCATTAAAGGCACATGCCCTAAATGCAAAGCTGAAGATCAATATGGCGATTCATGTGAAGTCTGCGGTACAACCTATAACGCTACGGAACTTTTAAACCCGCGTTCAACACTCAGCGGTGCAACACCTGTAGAAAAATCTTCAGATCACTACTTCTTTAAACTGCCGAACTTTGGTGAATACCTGCAAAAATGGACACGTGATGAAGGCCGTTTGCCTGTGTCGATCGCAAACAAACTAGATGAATGGTTTGAAGCAGGTCTGTCTGATTGGGATATTTCTCGTGATGCCCCTTACTTCGGTTTTGAAATTCCAGATGCACCAAACAAATATTTCTACGTTTGGGTGGACGCACCTATCGGCTATATGTCGAGCTTTGAAAACTACATCAAAACTAAACGTCCTGACTTAAACTTTGACGATTACTGGAAAAAAGATTCGAAAAATGAAGTCTATCACTTCATTGGTAAAGACATCGTTTACTTCCACGCATTGTTCTGGCCTGCAATGCTTGAAGGTGCAAACTACCGTACCCCTACAAGCTTGTTCGTAAACGGTTTCTTGACTGTAAATGGTCAGAAGATGTCAAAATCTCGCGGTACGTTCATTAAAGCAGAAACGTATTTAGAGCATTTAAACCCTGAATACCTGCGTTACTACTTCGCGTCTAAGCTTTCTGACAAAGTTGAAGATTCTGATTTAAACCTTGATGATTTTGTTCAGAAAGTGAACTCCGACTTGGTTGGTAAAGTGGTGAACATCGCAAGCCGTTGTGCGAAGTTCATCAATACCAAGTTTGATAACAAACTTTCTGCAACGTGTGTAGAGCCTGAATTGGTGCAAAGCTTTATTGATGCAGGCGCTTCAATCGCTGCTCAATATGAAGCACGTGAGTTTTCTGCTGCAATCCGTGAAATCATGGCGCTTGCAGACAAAGCCAACCAATATATCGATGAGAAAAAGCCTTGGGCTTTAGCGAAAATTGAAGGCGAAGAACAGCAAGTTCATGACGTATGTTCTGTCGGCATCAACTTATTCCGTCAATTGGCTGTTTACCTTGCACCTGTATTGCCTACACTGGCAGCGCAAGTTCAAGACTTCTTAAAACTTGAATCTTTCGATTTTGCATCAGGCAAAACAGTTCTAGTTGATCATGAAATTGCTCAATTCCAGCCATTAATGCAGCGTGTAGACCCGAAAGCGGTAACTGCCATGGTTGATGCTTCTAAAGACTCTTTAGCCGCTGCGGCTGAAGCGCCAAAAGCTGAAAAGAAAAAAGAGAAGAAAGCTGCTGAGAAAAAACCTGAGCCTAAAGTGGGTGAAGCTGAAATTATTGGCATTGAAGACTTTATGAAAGTTGACCTACGTGTGGCTGAAGTTTTAGAAGCGGCTCACGTTGAAGGTTCAGACAAACTTCTTCAATTGACTTTAAATGTTGGTGAAGCTGAGCCACGTAATGTATTCAGCGGTATCCGTGAGTTCTACCAGCCTGAAGACTTAAAAGGCAAATTGGTGGTCATGGTGGCAAACCTTGCACCGCGTAAGATGCGTTTTGGTATTTCAAATGGTATGGTTTTAGCTGCGGGCAACGGTGAAGGTGTTTGGGTGATTTCACCTGAAACTGGTGCTAAACCGGGTGATAAAGTGTCTTAAGATTTAGGTCTGAGATAAGAAAAAGCCTCTACGATGTAGGGGCTTTTTTATGACTCAATACAAATAAAATTTGTCGCCAAAATTCTTCGAGAATAATTTCTTAATTTTTTATGATGAGCTACTCAAACATACCGTAAAGGAAATTTAAAATGAGTAACTCAAATCAATCTAAGTCTGTAGCAAATAACTCAGCAAATCAACAAAATGTAAATAAAGGAACCAATGGAACGAATACTGCCTATGATCGTAATCAAGGCAATCGCGGTCAACAGTTAAATCCGAATCGTAAAAAGTAATTTTTTAGTTAGAGAAGTACTCAACCAAGAGTACTTCTTATTTTTTTATTCTATAGGGGCTTTTATGTACGCTTTAGCACAATTTCCATCGCAAGGTGATTTAATTAAATTTACTTATGATTCTTTAGGGATTATTCCATCTAAGTCTGAACAAATTTTAGATTTAAAGATTGAAAACAAAAGTCTGCAAAAAAGTTTACAACGCTTTGCAAAAGAAGATGGCTCTAATTTTTTAGAAAATTTTAATCTACATATGCAAGCCCTACATTCTGCAATCACTGACCTCTTCCCAACATGGCATTTACAGCACTCAATTTTAGATACACTAAAAGATTTATTCCTATGTTATTTAGAGGCCGTATTAACAATACCATACTTATTTAAATAAAAAGGATTCTTTTGAATTTATTATTCAAACTACTGTTTTACCTCGACTCTCTATTTCAGTCCTCAAATATAAAGAATGCTATGCAGATTTTTTCAAAAATGTTCATGCACCACAAAAATTTTTTTGGTTTTTAGGATCAGATAATCAAACACCATTAAGTTACATCATGCAGTGGATTTATAATTCAGAAAACTTAACTCACGAAGAATTTCATACTTTACTTCCAAGCCAATTAAAAAATAAAGAGGATAACCAAGACGAAAAAGACTTGTGGAATATTGAAAATTGGTTAAAAGATAAAACTTTGCCTTCATTTGCAATGCTTAAAGCTACATTTGAGCGTGCATTTAAATCACAGGCTATATCAGTAGACCATCAAGAAACCTATCTCTTCTTTTTGTTGATTGGTCGCTTTTGTACATACTGTATTCAGCAAATTAAAGAAAATTATGGGGCAGATTTTTTACAAACTCTGTTTACAAAACTTAGATCTTATTTAGATGCAATCTATAAAGATTTTCATATTTTTTATAACGATGAAATGCAATCTATTATGAATGAACAAAAAAAATTAATGGCTTCTGACTCATACAATATAGAAAATAACGTTGATATTGAAGAAATGGCTCATTTTTTAGTCTTTGAATCATTCTCAAAAAACTGCTTACAACCTGGTGCAGAATTAGCTTTACATGTACAGCGAGTCGGGCACACCAATGACCTGCCTGATTTTGACGATCATTTTCCCACTAATTTTAACTTAATCACATTAAAAGATGGTTTTCGCTATTTGCAATCACAAGCGAATCCTAAACATTTTCTAGCAAATATAGAGAATTATCATCATGGTTATTTTGATGTTTTAAATAATAAAATGTCTTTTGATGAATGGTACTTAAATTATAAATCTTGCAAAAATGACGTTGTATATCCTTGGCTCGAACAATGGATTCAAGCTGTATTAGCCTTTAAGAATAATCAATACCATAAGTCACTAGAGTATATGAACCAGGCATTTGAAACTATTCGCTACTCAGCAGGTAAACATCAAGAACGCTTTTTAGAAGATTACTTGCTTATCGCTTTAGCAAATGAAAAAAGTTACAGAAGCTTTAAACAAGCTTATAAATGGGGAACTTTTATGAATCATTTTGGTGGATTAAAACCATTATTTAACCTAGAAAATGATGATGAAATTAAGCAACTGTACCAAGATAAAAAAAGTGATTTTATCACCTTTGAAAAAATGAAAAATAATATGGATATGAGAACTTTAGCAAAAATGGTTTTTCATTGGAAATATGATTCCGAATAGCATTTAGGAGGGAGAAATCCCTCTGTTTTATCACTTCATACCAAAAATCAGTTTCAGACCCAGTACCGTCATCACGGCTCCTGCTGCCCGATCAAAACCCGCTTTAAACTTTAAATACACACGGCGCGGTTTTTCTGCCGACAAAGCCACAGCGACCAATGAGCACCATCCTGCATCAATAAAGAAACACAAAACTGGCAGTACAAAGTAGAAATATGTCGGAATGTCTTTCTGCAGCAGTGCTGTAAAAATACTCGCTAAAACAATCGCAATTTTTGGGTTAGACAGCTGCGTAATCAAACCTGTGGTAAATGCACGGCGCAATGACATTTGCGAAGCTGCGTGTGTATCCGTATCAATCGGTTCTTTAGCATGCTTAATAATTTTAAATGCCATCCACAGCAGATAAATTCCGCCGCAGATTTTCAAGGCCAAATAAGCAGAAGGAACGGCCAAAAGGAAGGCCTGTAAGCCCAATACCGCCAATAAACCAAAGATTGCGGCACCTAAACCTGTACCAAGTGCGGTAAATAAACCATGTTTACGCGAAATCGCTATTGAATTTTTTGCCACATAAATAGATGTCGGCCCTGGACTCATCGCACCCAGCATAAGAGCAAAGGCGATTGAGCCTAAAATCCAAAATGATTCCACAACGGCAACCCGCAAAAAAATTAGTCAGCACATTCTAGCGACATAAAAACTGAATATCTCGCTATTTTTCTCACAGTTTTTTTAAATAGCGAAATTTTTCACTAGCTGTTTAGCAATTCACCTAATTATTCATTAGCGCTTAAATTCTTTGCTGCATTTTTTATGCTTATTATGCTGTACACATTCCGCAGTTACCCCCATTTCTAATAGCGAAAAAAACTAAAACCCGCAAAAATATGCGGGTCTAGGTCAACATTGATATATATCAGAATACTGCTTTAAAACACTTCACCGCTGGCAACAGGTTCGTTAAATGCGGCCTCTTCTCTTGGTAATTTATAGTCCTGCTCAGACACTGGCATGCCGCCAATAATCATGGTACGGACTTCTGTACGCGGCGGCTGCATTTCCTCACGGCCATCACATCCAGCTAAACTCAAAAGCACAAGACCTGTAAATGCCGCAGCGCATGCAGCAGGAAAAATGGTCGCGGATAAAAATTTCATTTTCATCCCCTCCATGAATTATTGTTCTTAGCTCCAGCATAGCATCAAAGTTTAAAAAAACAGCGTATTTTATCGGCTAATTGTACATACGCATATCCTCCCAAACCTGATAAACCATGAAAAACTAAGATAAACAGATATTTTATAAATATTTATTAAAACTGCGAACAGCAAAGTGATGCAGAGCTGAAAGAATCTTTTACAAATGAAATACCGCCTCATATTTACTTCGGACAATATTATCCGCTTAATATCATTCTATTTAAGCTCTTAGCGACAACAGCCATGCCTATACGCCAAGAACGCGCTGCCCAAAATCGTGAAGAACTCTTATCCGCTGCCATTCAAATTTTTCGTACCCATGGCATCAATGCGCCGCTGCAGCTGATTATCGATGAAGCTCAAGTTGGCCGCGCCACTTTCTACCGTAATTTTGCAGACCGCCGTGAATTGGTTTTAGCGCTTATGGAACAAGCACTTGACCGCTTAGAAAACCGTGCGCGCAGTCATATGAAACATTCTGACGGTTTTATCCGCCTTATTCATGACCATATTCACAATATTCCCTATTTAACGGCGCTGATGGAATATTGGCGTGTGATTGAGCGCAATGACCCAGCCATGGTGCAAATTTATCAGCGCCGTAATGCTATTTTGCAGCCCTTAATTGATAATGCCATTATTCATGGTATTTGCCGCGCAGATTTCAGTCCAAATGACTATGCAATGGTCACTTCTATTTTAAGAGCAGCTTTACAGGGCCATACCCATACAGAACAAGAAGCTTTAGCTGCCAGAGCCGTTGAACTGCTGCTCAATGGTATTCGGGCTTAAGCTGAAAGTTCATCAATACTGAGCAATCTGTTTTGCTTTATGCACGCTTTATCTCTAGACAAAGCGCTGCACAGCGCCTTATCAGAGCCTTTATCATCTTGCAGCCAAGGCTGCGCCCATTTTTTAATATTCGCCATGTTTGATTCAATTGCCAACAATATTCCCTATGAACAGCTGCAGATGCACGGCGTTCAGCTGACCATAAAACGGCTGGATTCTGTGCATCCGCAGATTTCAGGCAACAAGTTTTTTAAACTGAAATACAATTTTGCAGAAGCGCAACAGCAAGGTCTAACTAAAATACTGACCTTCGGCGGCGCATATTCCAATCACATCGCTGCGACAGCTTTTGCAGCGCATAAATTTGGTTTTGAAAGCGTTGGAATCATTCGCGGTGAAGAGTTGGCGGATAAACCCCTGAATCCAACCCTGAAAACCGCTCAAAATTTTGGCATGCAGCTGCATTTTGTCAGCCGTGAAGCATACCGTCAAAAACAGCAAGCCAGTTATTTAGAACAATTAAGCCTGTTGTATCCGCAGCATTATATTATTCCTGAAGGCGGTACAAACCAGCTGGCAATTCAAGGCTGTAAAGAAATTTTGACTGCATCTGATACAGCAAATTTTGATCTTATTTGTACTGCCGCAGGTACGGGCGGGACAATAGCTGGCTTGATTGAGGCCAGTTCGGCTGAGCAAAAAATACTTGGTTTCTCTGCATTAAAAGGCAATTTCTTGACAGCTGATGTTGCTCAGCTTACCCGCAAAAAAAACTGGCGTATTACAGATGAATATTGTTTTGGCGGTTATGCGAAAACTTCAGCACAGCTGATGCAATTTATCCATGACTTTGAACAAAAGTACGGCATCCCTCTGGAACAGATTTATACGGGAAAAATGCTGTATGGTATTGAGCAGATGATCCTGCAAGGCCAAATCCTGCCTCAGCAGCGCATCTTGGTCATTCATAGCGGCGGACTGCAAGGGAAAATACAGCCATAGCCGCTCCTCTCACAGGATTCGCTGAAAATTCGTCTAAAACAGAGTATAATCCGCCTCTTTTGATTCTCCCGCAGGCTGGCTCATGTCTAAAAATCTGTACGATGTCGTAGTTATAGGTGCAGGTGCATCAGGTTTGATGCTGGCTTATAAGGCAGCGCAGCGCGGCAGAAAAGTACTCGTAGTCGAAAAAGCCAATAAAGTCGGCAAAAAAATATTGATGTCTGGCGGCGGTAAATGCAATTTTACCAACCTGTATGTCGAGCCTGAAAATTATATTTCGCACAATCCGCATTTTGTCATTTCAGCACTCAGCCGCTATACCAACTGGGATTTCATTGGCATGGTTTGCGAATACGGCATTGAATACGAAGAGCGTAAACATGGCCAGCTGTTTACACTGAACGGCGCAAAAGAAATTTTAAGCATGCTGCTGGCAGAGTGCGATAAAGCAGGTCTGGTGGACATTAAAACCAGCTGCGAAGTTAAAGCAGTGAACGTCATCGATAATCACGGCTTCCAAGTGGCAACGACACTGGGTTATTTTGAAGCGCAATCTGTGGTTATTGCTTCTGGCGGACTGTCTATTCCAACTTTAGGCGGTTCAGGCATCGGCTATGACATTGCCAAACAATTTGGCCATCATGTCTATCCGCTGCGTGCAGGCTTAGTGCCTTTTACCTTTTCTGACAGTTTTAAAGACGTGACAGCGCGCCTGAGCGGCAATGCTGTAGAAGCAACACTTTCCAATGAGCTGAACAGCTTTACGGAAGCTTTGCTGTTTACACACCGAGGCCTAAGCGGTCCAAGCTCACTGCAGCTGTCAAATTACTGGGACGTTGGGCAAAGCTTTAAAATTGATTTTTTGCCAAGCCTAGATTTAGCAGATTTCTTTAAAACGAAAAAGCAAAGCCAGCCAAAAGTTTTGCTGCGCACTTTACTCAGTGAACACTTGCCAAAAAGTGTGGTCACCGAATTGCAGGGGTTCATTTGGACAGAACAGGCAGATACCGCGATCGGCAACATTTCTGATGATAAATTAGAAAATATTGCCGCCCGCCTGCATGGTTTTGATGTAAAACCCTCAGGGACTGAAGGCTACAGAACAGCAGAAGTTACTTTGGGCGGCGTAGACACAACGGAAGTTTCCTCTAAAACAATGGAAAGCAAAAAACAAAAAGGCTTGTATTTTGTCGGTGAAGTTTTAGATGTTTCAGGCCATTTAGGCGGTTATAACTTCCAATGGGCATGGGCTTCAGCACAAGCAGCTGCCGACTACGTTTAAGCTTCAGGCACAAAAAAGCGGTTCTGATGAACCGCTTTTTTGTCAGCTTATTTAAAATACTGAAAAATCCAGCATTATTCTAAATAGTCAGTTTTAAACAGCTGTACATCACGCTCTGAAGCAAGACGCTCAATCGCTGCATCCATCTGATCTACGGCCTGTTCAATATGCGGTGCTGAAGCAACAGTACGCGCCATTACGGTATTTAAGATTAATTTCATCATTTTGACTCCCCTCATCATGATCATTCCATTGAAATATTAAAAAGCATAAATCATGCCTATTTCATTTTTATTAAATTATCCGCGTTCAAAGCGAAATCTTATAATCCCTATAAGAAGCTATAAAATAACAAATTTTCTCATGAATGCAAATATAATTTGTTTACTCTTCAATCTTTTCTTGCTGTTCTTGCGGCTGGTGCTGTTTTTTATCTTTGCGCTTCTTTTGTGCAAAAATAAACTGATATGCACTGGCTAAAAAACCAATAGTAATGCCTGCAATCACAATGGGAGCAAAAAATTTATTCGGAGATTTTTTTGGCATTTTTCACCTCTGCATCGACTTCAAGTTTCGCGGTTTATAAAAAATAACCACCCTAGAGTGGCTATTTTTTATTTTTAGGAACAGGTTATTTCGGGTCATCTTTAGGCTGAATATCTACACCGCTTTCTGCTTCACCTGTAGAGCCAAATGGGTTATTGGGCTGCGGCCGATTTGGGTTCACATCCAGACTGTCTGGCGTTGCTGTCTGTTTTTCAGAAACCCCTTCAGGCGCATAATGAATATTCGGATAACCGTCATCTTTATTTACCTCAGGAGCAGATGCTGTCTGCGCTGCCGAATCACGTATCGGATTTGGCTGTCCGCCTTCTTTTTTGGCTTTATCCAGCAAGTCGCTTAATAAGCGTTCTGCAGGCTGACGGCCGCCCAAACCAAAGGCCAAAGCGAATGCTACAGCAACAGCGCCTAAAGTCAGGCCAAATGCTAAGTTCACAATCGAGTCTGCTATGCCCATGGCGCGAAGGCCCATGGCAAGCACCAGCCCCATGATCAGCACCCGCACCAATGTGCCTAACCAGCGTGAGCTGTTGTATTCACCGCGCTGTACAACTTTTGCCACAGTATTCGCAAGCCAAAAGCCAATCACCATAATGACTGCGCCCAATAGAATATTTGCGCCAAAATGGATGAACACCGCAATCAGCTCACTGATTTGGTCAAAGCCTAAACGGTTAGCCGCTTCGGATACAGCAAACAGCATAGTAAAAAAGACAATGAGGCAGCCCGCGATATCCGATAGCTTGGTTTCACCTAAAAAGCGCTGTGCATCCACCTTTGCAGGCACGCTGTCTACACCTGTGCCCGCAAGTACTTCAGAGACTAGACGCGCCACTAAACGGGACACAATATAAGCTAAAACTAAAATCAGGCCAGCAGCAATAATATTAGGAATGGCGTACATAATCTCATGTAGCATTGCTGTTGCAGGCTGAGAAATCGCTTCAATACCAAGCGCTTCAAATGCCACGATTAATGACGTAATCATAATAATGGCAAATACAAAAGAACCGGCCAATTTGCCTAAATTGCCATTTTTAAACAGGCCAATTTTTTCAGCCTGCTGCTGCAAGCTCAGGCTGCTGATGAGGCCTTCTAAAATGCCGCGGACAATTTTTGCCAAAATATAGCCGACAAAGATAATCACACCGGCAATAAAGATATTCGGTAAATAGGAAACAGCTTCATTCACCATATTCTGTACAGGGTACAGCAAGCCTGTTAAACCTAAAATAGACAATACAATTGGCAAGAACAGCAATAAAATCAGCCAATACACAATTTCACTGATGTTTTCGCTTATGGGGCTGACACCGACATCAGCACTCAGCTTTTCATCCAGCTGTGTTTTGTTCAGCAGTTTCTGTGAGCCGACTTTGACTAAGTTCGCCACAATCCAGCCAATAAAAGCCACGGCGGCGGCGGCCAGCAACTGCGGAATAAACAGCAAGAACTGCTGAATCATATTGCTGAATGGGCCGCTGACACTGGTCAGATTCAGCACATTTAAAGCACCAATCACCGCAATAATTAAAATCAGCCAAAACACAATCTTAGAAACAATATTTTCAATATTAGAACGGTGCCCTGTCGCACTTGAGAGCTTTTGATTGGTGCCCAATTTGCCTAAGACTTTCTTTATTGCGCCTGCAATCAGCAACGCAATAATCCAGCCCACAAATAAAATAGCAGCCGCACTGATAATGGGATGAAACTGCTCCCAATAGTACATGGCATTGAAATGGGCCATCGGACCATTTTGGAATTCATTCATGTTGTTATGCCCTCATTGTTATAGATAAATTTTTGGCAAAAAAATTGCTTTTTTCTGATGGAACTAACGCATTGAACAATTACTTATCAACATTAGAATTTGCATATTTTTTATTCAATACAGTTATGCATAACTACAACAAAAGAGCACAATCCATTGCAAAAAGCCCCAAGACAAATGCTGGGGCTTTAATGAACATAAAAATATTTTTAGAAATTTAAAGCGCAGTTCAATATCATTGGATGGACTGTATTTATTTAAAATATTGAATCTTCGCTCAAAATCAAATCAGGCGCCCGGCTGCATATCTGCAAACATATAGAACAGCAAAGCAATTAAAAAAATACCGATCAGTATCAGGATATACATAGGAATCCGTTTCTTTTGCTGAATCTCTTCAGCGCTTTCGGTATGAGCGGGTTTATTGAAATCATGAGTCATACATTTCCCCTCGCATTGCTTATTTTATAAACAATTTCATTTTAGCAGAGTTTGGCAGCTTGACTGTGAAGATGCATTACGATGCGTGAAATATTGTAATGATGCCTTTAAGCTATTTTAGCGCTTCAAGCGCTAAAACAGCTTTTTCGGACGCAGCGGCTGATTTTCAATAGATTCCATTTCATGTTCATCTTTTAAGTGAACACCAGACACTCCTAGAGCACAGGACTTGCGCATCAGCGCTACTAAACGCTGAATAGCAACCTGTACCGGCAACCCTGCAGGACGGACATTAGAAATACAATTACGCATGGCATCATGACAGCCTTTCTGCGCCTGCCAAGTATAGTAAATCCCCATACTGTCAGGCGAACTCAGTCCCGGACGTTCGCCAATCAGCATGACCAGCATTTTAGCTCGCAATATTGAAGCAATCTCATCACCTAAAGCCACGCGGCTGCCAACGGCAATTACCAAAGGCGCCACACTCCAATTCTGTTCATGACATACTGTATAAAACTGCTGGATAAAATACGGCGCATTGTCCTCTATGGCGCGGGCAGACAGTCCATCTCCCGCAACAATCAGCACATCATATGCTGCAGGATGCTGCTGCGCATATTGCTTCAGCTGCAGCCGCGACTCTTCAGACAGTTCACGCCCCAAATCTGGGCGCTTCAAATACACGTCCTTATCTGCTGCATCACTCTGTACATGCAGCATCTTATGCTGCAAGGCGCTCAGCTGCTGTTCCAGCAACGCTATGTCCAGTTTTTTCAGTACCGCATCTTTGGCCTCTGCATGCGCCAGCTGAAATGCTAAAGCAGGACGTGTCGGCAAACTTCCGCCTGCACGGCCTAAAGCAATCCGTGCATCTGTAAACTGTTTCAGCTGCTCCCAAGCATTGGGTTTCAGCTGCGGCTCAAACTGGACATCGGGATGTAATTTCATATTATTGCTCCCGTTTTTAAGACATGAATAATCGTGCAAATTTTTCTGGCGCCTGATCAGGCCACAGCAGCTGACCTGCCTGCTGTTTTAAAATACCCTGCTGTTCCAGCCATGCGCCAAACTCTGGCGCGGGCTTTAAACCTAAAAGCTGACGGATATATAAAGCATCATGAAAAGAAGTGGTCTGATAATTCAGCATGACATCATCTGAACCCGGTATGCCCATCATGAAATTCAGCCCCGCATTGGCCAGCAGCGTCATCAGTACATCCATATCATCCTGATCAGCATCTGCATGATTGGTATAGCAAATATCACAGCCCATCGGCACACCCAGCAGCTTGCCGCAGAAATGATCTTCCAGCCCTGCACGGATAATCTGTTTACCGTTATATAAATATTCTGGGCCGATAAACCCAACGACGGTGTTGACTAAAAAAGGATTAAATTTACGTGCGACAGCATAAGCGCGGGCTTCAATGGTCTGCTGATCAAGACCATGATGTGAATTGCTGGACAGCGCGCTGCCTTGTCCAGTTTCAAAATACATTACGTTTTGCCCCACTGTGCCGCGCTTTAAGCTCAGAGCTGCTTCATAGCCCTCTTGCAGCATCGACAGGTTAATGCCAAAGCCTGTATTGGCATCCTGCGTACCGGCAATAGACTGAAACATCAAATCAATCGGCACATTTTTATTGGCCAGCTGAATACCTGAACTGACATGCGTCAGCACACAAGACTGCGTTGGAATTTCATATTCCTGAATAATATGATTCATCAGCTTGAGCAGCTCGGATAAATTTTGCAAATTGTCCGTGGCTGGGTTAATGCCAATCACTGCATCGCCATTGCCATACATTAGCCCATCTAAAATACTGGCGGAAATACCCAAAATATCATCGGTCGGATGATTCGGCTGCAGGCGTGTGGCTAAATGTCCTTCCAATCCAATAGTATTACGGAATTGGGTGATAATCCTGCATTTTTTTGCCACCAAAATCAGGTCTTGATTACGCATAATTTTACTGACGGCAGCCACCATTTCTGGCGTTAAGCCTGCTGTCAGCGCTTGCAGTTTTTCTGTGCTTGCATCGCTGCTGAGCAGCCAGTTTCGAAAGTCACCGACAGTAAAATGTGAAATTGGATAAAAGGCAGCAGGATCATGCTCATCTAAAATTAAACGTGTGACTTCATCCTTTTCATAATCAATTAAAGGCTCATTTAAAAATTGCTTTAAGGGCACATCAGCCAGACACATTTGCGCTGCCACACGTTCAGTCGCATTTTCGGCGGCTATACCAGCCAGCTGATCTCCAGTACGTTCAGGTGTTGCCTTCGCCATTAACTCTTTTAAATCTTCAAAGACATAATGATGATTTGCTACATTAATTTGATACAGCATGATGCCCTCCGCCGCATTGTTATTTCAGTTCTTGTTCTGCATTTTGAATGTTGGCAAATTCCTCTTCAGGCGTACCTGCAACCAAGTGATGACGGCTATACAGCAAAAAGTACGCAATAAATACCGCATAGATGCCTGCAGCCATCAGCCATACTTTAGGGTCGACCACAAAACCTGCGACCACCGCAATGAATGCTAAAATCAGCGCAATATATGCAGTGACAACGCCGCCTGGCGCTTGATAAGGACGCGGCATAGATGCTTTAGCGCTTTTCAGCTTGATATAAGACAGCATCATCAGCACATAAGAAATTGTTGCGCCGAACACTGCCATTAAAATCAGCAAATCCCCCTCTCCGCTCAAAGACATTAAAAAACCGATAATCCCCGGGATAATAATGGCCAAATACGGCGCATGATTTTTATTGGTTAAAGACAATTTTTTAGGTAAATAACCTGCACGTGACAGTGCAAAAATTTGGCGGGAATAGGCATAAATAATGGAAAAGAAGCTCGCCACTAAACCAGCCAAACCCACAAAATTAACAAAACCTGCCAGCCATGTATTTTCACCATAAACCGCCTTTAAGGCATCGACCAAAGGCGCGCCTGAATCTTTCAATGCATCTGCGCCCGCGGCTCCCGGCCCTAAAAATAAAATAGATAAAGCCAGAAATGCCAAAATCAGCATTGAGCCGATTAAGCCTCGCGGCAGTGACTTATGCGGCTCTTTCGCTTCTTCAGCTGCCAAGGGAACACCTTCTACAGCCAAGAAAAACCAGATCGCATACGGGACGGCAGCCCAAATTCCAATATACCCCAGCGGTAAAAAACTGCTGGCGCCAGCAGCGTCTGTTTTTGCTATATCAAATAAATTGGCGCTGTTAAAAGCTGGAAGCATGGAAAAAATAAACACCATCAATGCAACTGCTGCTATAGCAGTAATCACAAAAATGATTTTCAGCGCCTCGCCTGCGCCTTTTAAATGCACTCCCATGAACAGCACATAGCAGATTAAATAAATAACCCAGCCGCCTATGCCAAATAAAGACTCGCAATACGCGCCAATAAAACAGGCTATCGCGGCTGGCGCAATCGCATATTCAATTAAAATTGCCGTTCCTGTCAGATAGCCGCCAAACGGGCCAAAAGCAGTACGGGCAAAACTGTAGCCGCCGCCTGCTGTCGGCAGCATGGTTGACATCTCTGACATACATAGGCACATGCACAAATACATAAAAGCAACCGCAACGGTCGCAATAAACATCCCTCCCCAGCCGCCTTGCGCAAGGCCAAAATTCCAGCCTGCAAAATCACCGGAAATGACATAAGCAACACCTAAGCCAACCAGCAACAGCCATCCGACTGCACCTTTTTTAAGCTGGCGCTGCGCAAAATAATCTGCTTCAGCAGTTTCTGTGGTTATTTCAACTTTAGACATAGGTACCTCTGATCTTGTGTTTATTCTTCTTTCAGTGTTATGCATAAGCTATACCAGTTTTATTTTGGCATTACTGTTAAGCGCTGTATCTGAAATTTAACTTTAAAGAGGTAAATACCAAGCTGGCTGCCAATTTTGCGCAGCCTCAATTGAAAAACTGCCTTTGGCCTGATAAATGGGCTATAATTATGCACCTCGTTTTTATGCATTCATTTTTATGGCGTACCGTCAGCAAAGTGTAACGCTTGATCTTGACACTGACGTCACTCATCAATGTACCTTGCACTACACTCGTGATCAGCATCTCATTGGGATTATGGAGTTCAGCAAACCTAGTTTTGTGCTGAAATGGGGCGATCTGGAATATTTCCGCCGCCGTACAGAAGAATTTTCTGTCATGCCGTTTCCAGAATGTGTCAATGCAATGGTGATCGACATCCGCAATGTCACCGCATTTTTGGACAATGAAGTGCCGATTATCCCATGGCGCTTACTGGAAGAAGAATGTCCTGTACGCTTAGTTGTGCCTCAAGAACGTCTAGACCACTATGCCGGTTTTTTTGAACCGACTTGGCTCACCACAGATGTCGAAACCGCTATTCAAGAAATCCGTGAATTTATGGATATGTTTGTTCACTAAATTTCCAAAACAAAAAACCTCCGAACTGGAGGTTTTTTTATGTCCTAAAACAAAGTTCCCCTTAATTAAAGGGAGGAAAACTGAATGCACTTACCAATAATTCTCCACAGCAATATTGCCTTCACCTCGTCGGTTCATCGTCAAACCGCGCGCTTTTAATGCATCTTTGGTATCGTCCACCATTTGCGGGTTGCCGCATAGCATTACATGACTGGTTTCAGGGTTCAGCGGCAGTTCAGCAGACTGTTCTAACGCGCCATTGGCAATCAATACAGGCAAACGCTCATGCAGCGGCGCATTGGGGTCACGGGTAACAATTGGAATAAACTTAAAACCTTCATGCCCTTCACCAAATGTTGCTGCTATTTCAGCAATACGTTCTGCATAAGCCAATTCAGAGACTGTGCGCACACTGTATACCAAGTTAATTTTTTCGTATTTTGACCACGTATCAAAGTCTTGCAGCATGGAAATAAATGGAGCCAAACCTGTCCCTGTGCCTAAAAGCCATAAATCTTTAGGCATAGGCAGCTGATAGCGGGTCAAAGTTAAAAAACCATATGGAATTTTTTCCAAATACAGCTCATCTCCCACCTGCAAATGCTGCAGATTTGATGTAAATGCGCCATCTGGCACCACAATTGAGAAAAACTCTAAAGTCTCATCAAAAGGTGAGGAAACAATTGAATAAGCCCGTACCACCAATTCATCGCCAACTTTCAGGCCAATACGTGCAAACTGCCCTGCAGTAAATTTAAAATGCGCTGGGCGTGTCATGGTGAAACTAAATAAGGTATTGGTCCAACGATGTACAGATAAGACCTTTTCTAAGCTAAATTTATCAATTGACATGATTTCGGCGTGGCATGAAAGACTGTGCTCATGGTAGCATGACGGCATATTTTATTAATATTTTTTAAATGTTAAGGCTAAATTCATGCGCATGACATTACGTCAATTGGCTGTTTTTGTAGCAGTCGCTCAAGAAGGCACTGTGACAAAAGCCAGTGATGCAGTCAAGCTTACCCAAAGCGCAGCCAGTATGGCCCTTGCCGATCTCGAAGACGGTTTAGGCGCTCCGCTGTTTGACCGCTTAGGCAAACGCTTGCAGTTAAATGACTTAGGCCGTTTCTTGCTGCCTCAAGCACTGGAAATATTGGGCCGCTGTGATGCTTTCGAGCAAGCAGCTAAAGGCGAACTGCAAAGCATTGACTTGCGTTTGGGCGCAACCTTAACCATCAGTGACTATCTGATGCCTGACTTAATGGCCAGCTTCCTGAAAATTCAGCCGCAAGCGCATTTACAGCTTCAGGTCGGCAACACCCGTCAAATGATTGAAGCCGTAAACCAGTTTCAGCTTGATCTTGCGCTGATTGAAGGCTCTTGCCATTTACCGCAGCTGCAATGTATTCATTGGCGTGATGATGAGCTGGCCGTCTGCTGCTCACCAGAGCACCCTTTAGCACAGCTTAACCGCCCATTGACCGCAGCTGATTTTAATCAAGCCGAATGGATTTTGCGTGAAGAAGGTTCCGGTACACGTGAAGTCTTTGACAATGCTATTCTGAAGGACTTGCCGGATGCCAATATCCGCCTGACTTTAGGCCATAACGAAGCAATCTTAAAAATTGTTGCTGGCGGTTTAGGCATGTCATGTATTTCCAAGCTGGCGATTGAACCTTTACGTGAAAAAGGTCAGCTTGTAGTGCTGGATACGCCATTCTGGACGCTGACCCGCCCATTATTTATGCTGGTGCACCGTCAGAAATATCAAGGCCCTGGCCTAAAAGCCTTTATGAAATTCTGTGACAAATAAAGAAAAGTGCCTTAAGGCGCTTTTCTTTTAACGGTTAAACTGGCGTTCACACGGCACACCGTCTTCATTGCCATCCATCTGTACATTTGGGCAATTTTGCAGGAAATAGACTGCTTCTTCATAAGAACGCATTTGTGAACAATGCATCCGTCCATCACATTTAAACTCTGCACTCGGCTGTATAAATGTTTCCGCTTTTTGCTTTTCAATACTGGCTTCAATATGTTCTGCGCGCGGCTGGGCCGTTTGATACACCTGATGATCTAAATTACGTGCTCCCTGCTCACTTAAAGCTTGATCCGGCAAATGACCAAGCGCTTTACGCTGCTGCGCAATAATCTGCTGCTGCTCTTCCAGCACCTGCTGCGCTTTTTGTTCTCTGGCTTGGGTATATTCTTGATATTTGCCATAGGTAAAAAATGCCAGTACAGCGATAATCACTAACCCCAAGATCGGAAAGATCGGCAGCTTTTTATTGTGCCGTTTATAAGTTGGCGCAGCTTTACTTTTTTGTTTCACCGATTGCATCACAGGTTCAGGCGCAGATGGCGGCACAGCAATATCCAAGCGGATGATGCTGCCGGCACGGAATTTCCCGTCACTTTCAACCATTATGAATTTCAGCATCTCGCCGATCTGCGGCGGTATTTTGCCTTTTGGAAAATCGGCGATATGAAAAAACACATCGGGCACTTTATTGCCGCTGACTTCAATAAAGCCATAGCCGCGCTCAGCGTTATAGCTTTTGATATTCCCCTGAAGATACATGCCGCACTCTATTGTTATTCATTTTCTATATTGTAATAAAAAAGAAGCACGAATGCCTCTTTTTGTTTTAACTTTCAAGTATATCCAGATCCCAGCGATGAATCGAAGCAACGCTTTATTTTCGGAAACTGTTCAAAAGCGATGATGTAATAGAAGTATTGTTCGCGACAACTTTTGATTTACGCGCTTGTTTCGAATTGTCTTCTACACGCTCAATTTTCACAGCTTTGTATTTATCGCCATTTGCAATGACATTAAATTTCACGCGGTCGTGGCGCTTTGGTTCAATACCATCTGCGGGAAAGTCGGAAATATGAAAAAATACATCGCCTTCTTCACATGAAATAAAGCCGAAGCCTTTGTCAGAATTATATTGTTTAACTTTGCCTTGATATTTTTCAGACTTCATCGGTCAATCTACCTATAAATATTTTCAATCAGTATATAAAAAAGAGGCTGTAAAAGCCTCTTTATGTTCAATACAGCAATTAATCTTTTTGTACTGAACCAAAAATTTTATCGCCGGCATCACCTAAACCGGGAACGATATATCCCTGTTCATTGATGCTTTGGTCTACAGAGGCCGTGAAAATTGTGACATCCGGATGTGCATTTTCAACACGCTTAATGCCTTCAGGCGCTGCAACCAGCACCATTACACGGATATCTTTACAGCCGCTTGCTTTCAATACATCAATAGCCGCCACTAATGATGAGCCTGTTGCCAGCATTGGGTCAATAATCATGGCAATACGGTTTTGCACATCTGGAACTAATTTTTTGTAATAGGTACGCGCTTCCAAAGTTTCTTCATCACGCTCTAGGCCCAATACCGAAACTTTTGCGCTAGGAATCAAGTTTAAGAAGCCGTCCAGCATGCCAATGCCTGCACGCAGAATTGGCACAACTGTAATTTTTTTACCCGCAATGCGGTCTACAGTGACTTTACCTGCCCAGCCATCAATTTCATGATCACACACTGGTAAATCTTTAGTCGCTTCATACGTCAAAAGCATAGTGACTTCTTGAGCCAGCTCACGGAAGTTTTTCGTGCTGATGTCAGAACGGCGCAGCAAACCTAATTTATGACGGATGAGCGGATGACGGATTTCATGGATAGCCACGGGAGAACACCTAAAAGGTTAAAATCAAATTCGTACTATTATAAAACTATTTATCAGATGATAAAAATAAAAAAGCCCTCATTACTGAAGGCTTTTTTGTAATAACTAAATTAATGCAAGATTAATCAGTTAAAACCATTTTGAACTAAAGACAAAATAAATTGCTGCAGTTCAGGTGAAATCGCAAAGAATGCTACTTTCGAAATCGCAATGATTGGATCTGGATAGACACCGAACAGCAGTACCAGCGCCGCAGCGCCCAGCACCATGATACCGCCCACTTTTTGACCCCAATGGTCAACAGCGTCGATACGCGGGTTTTCTGGCGGCGTCATGTATAAAACAACCATCACACGCAAGTAGTAGTACAAGCCGATACCTGAACCAACGATTACCATTGCAGCAAGGAACCATTCTTGACCAGATACTGCCGCTTTAATCACCATGAACTTACCGATGAAGCCAGCAGTTAACGGAATACCTGCAAGAGAAAGCATCATAACAGTCAACGTTGCAGTCAATACTGGACGGCGCCAGAACAAACCGCGGTACTCAGCCAAGCTGCCTGCTTCGTCTGTATTGTTGTATGGACTAGACATTAGTGTCACAACACCGAACGCGCCGATCGTTGTTAATACATAGGTAATCACATAAACGTTTACAGACTCAAATGTTGCAAAGCCTTGGATTTGCAAGAAGTCAGTATTTCGCGCACTGATAACGGCAACAAGCAAATAACCGAAATGAGCAATTGAAGAGTATGCAAGGATACGTTTCAAGTTCACTTGGCGAACTGCCAGCAAGTTACCTGCAAGAATTGAAAGTACAGCAATAACGGTCAATAGCGTAATGAAGCTGTCTGCCAAAATCAGGCCAGAAGACAGCAAGTAACGTACGAACAAGCCGATCATTGCAACTTTTGCAACAGTTGCAAGGAAAGTTGCAACTGGCGCTGGAGCGCCTGCATACACGTCTGGTGTCCATTTGTGGAATGGCGCAAGAGACAATTTAAATGCAACCGCAAATACAATGAGCGCTAAGCCCAGTACAACTGCTGGCTGGCTGAATGTGGTGAACATTTTAGATGGTTCAGCAACGAAATTCAGTGTGCCTGTGTATGCATAAACATAAGCCATACCCATCAACAGCATTGCAGAAGCAGTTGCTGAAAGAACAAGGTATTTTACGCCCGCTTCAAGTGACTGAGAACGCTGATGCGTATATGCCAATAGGCCGTATACAGGAATCGACATTAACTCTAAGCTGATGAAGAAAGATGCATAGTGCGAACTTGCAACTATCATCATCGCGCCCGTCACAGAACACAGCATCAAGATGTAGAGCTCTTCGCGGTTGTCTTTATAGCTTTCAATATATGCATGTGACAATGTGCAGCACGCAAGCGCCGCAACCAAAATCACAAACTGATACAGCATCGTAAACGGATCTACGACGAATAGATTCATCACGTTAGCAGGCGCGAAAGCACCTGCAACGAGTACAAAAATAATATAGAAGCCTGCAAGGTTCAAACCGAGAACAGATGCAGTCGCAACTAAATTATGATTACGCTTAATGGCCGTCAGCAGCATAACAACCACCGCTGTTAAAGCGACGATAATCACTGGCGCCAAAGGCATAAGTTCTGAAAATGACATTGTGAAGTTCATGACTTATTGGATCTCCACATGTTCAGCTGAAATCGCAGCTTGCTGCACTGCTTCAACTGTTTCTTGTACAGGGATGTAGCTATTCACAATCCAAGCCATGCTTGAGTTAGACACGTCTAGGAAGCTTTGCGGATATAGACCTAACCACAACAGGCCAATTGCACAGATTAAAAGAATAACAACTTCACGCGCATTCAAATCTTTTAACGGATTTGTGTAATGCTGTTTTTGTTCTTCGTTTGGTGTACCGAACAACGCCTTGTGAATCAGAATTAAGCCATATAAGCCTGCGAATACGAGACTGATTGCAGCAATAATTGTGAATACAGGGAATTTGTTGAATGAACCCATTAGAATTAAGAATTCACCAATGAAGTTGCCTAGGCCCGGAATACCGACCAAAGCAGCAACAAAGAACATCAAGAAGAATGCAAGGTACGGGAGCTGACCGCGGATACCGCCCATTAGGCGCATATCACGTGTATGCAGACGCTCGTAAACCTGACCGCACATAATGAACAATGCAGCAGATGACAGGCCATGCGCCAGCATCATAATCATCAAGCCTTGGAAGGTTAAGATGTTGCCCGCGTAAATCGCAAGCAATACAAAGCCCATGTGTGAGATAGATGTATACGCAAGCAAACGCTTCATATCTGTTTGCTGGAATGCTAACCATGCACCGTAGAAGATGCCGATTAGGCCCAAGATAATTGCAATATCTGCAAATTGAGCAGATGCTGCCGGGAAGAACGGAATAACGAAACGCAATAAACCGTACGCCGCAGTTTTAATCAAGATACCTGCAAGGTCAACAGAACCCGCTGTAGGCGCTTGAGCATGCGCGTCTGGAAGCCAGCCGTGCAATGGGAAAACTGGAAGTTTCACCGCAAAACCGATGAACATACACACCATGAATGCATAAGCAAGCGCTGGCGCTTGAGCTTCTACAGTATGTGCAACTGCCATCAAGTAGTTGTAGTTAAAGCTGATTTGACCATTTAGAGAGTAACCTACAGCAACTAAGCCAAGGATACCGATCAGCATGATTAAACCTGCAACCTGCGTGTAGATGAAGAATTTAGTCGCAGCATAAACGCGTGACTTGCCGTCTGCCCCTTTATGACCCCAAAGCGCGATCAAGAAGTAGATCGGAACCAGCATCATCTCCCAGAAGAAGAAGAACAGGAACATGTCAATCGCTAAGAATACACCGATCACACCGCCCAAAGACCATAAAAGGTTAAGGTGGAAGAAACCGACATTCTTTTGAATCTCGCCCCATGAACAGCCGACAGCCAACACACCTAGAAGTGCAGTTAAGCCAACCATTAACAGAGAAAGACCATCCACAGCCAAGTGAATGTTAATGCCAAGTGTTTGAATCCAAGGCAAGTTAAACTGAGCAGCCCACGTTGGAGTGCTGCTGCCAATTTCATAGTTGTACGTGCCAGACTGCCATAGAACGATGGTCAACACCAGCGTCACTAACATGCCAATCAAAGCGATATAGCGCGGCAAGTGCTGGTCGAGTTTATCGACCAGCCAGCATGCGAAACCAGCAATGAACGGAATAAGGATCAGAGCGGGTAAAATTAAATTATTAGCTTCCATTTTATTTCCCCACGACCTGAATCACGACCAAGATCAATAGCAAGACAAATGTGCCAAATGCCATGCTTGATGCGTAATCACGCAATGAACCTGTTTGACGTGAACTTGTGAAGCTGTTGCCGGCTTTAACAATTGCAGGCAGTACCAGCCATAAACCGTCAATCGGATCACGGCCTAAGATTTTTGCAATAAGCAGGTAAGGCTTAACAAATACGATGTCATACAGCGCGTCAAAACCAAGCGCATTGCGGCAAATGTTTGCAAGGCCAGCACCTAGCGAAGTTTGAGCAAAGCCCTTCACCGTGCCATAAGCAAAAGCAAATAGAATCACACCAACCACTAGGCCAGAAAGCGCCACTGCAATTGCAATATACTCAGCGCCATGCGCGCCTGCTTCCAAAGCTTCAGGAATAATGAATGCGGGAATTTTAGCAGCATCAAGAATGCTCATTACCGGCGCTTTAAGAACAATCGCAAGACCTGTAGAAAGTACAGCCAAGATTGCTAAAGGACCCCAATAAGTCACACCTTTAATTTCATGGTATTCAGTTTTCGCTTCACCGAAGAATACAATCCAGATTAGACGGAAAGTATAGATCGAAGTTAAGAATGCGCCTGCAACACCAGCCCAATACAAGGTATTGAATACAGAAATGCCTGCAACATGACTTTGCGTCCAAACTGCTGCCAAGATCGCATCTTTAGAGAAGAAGCCAATGGTTAAGAATGGAATTGCAGCCAATGCGCCGCCGCCGATTGCGAAACATGCAAACAGGAATTTGTTCTTGTAGAACAAACCGCCCATTTTGAAAATGTTCTGTTCGTGGTGGAATGCAAGAATCACCGCACCAGAAGACAAGAATAATAATGCCTTGAAGAATGCGTGAGTCAGCATGTGGAACAAGCCAGCTTGGTAAGCTTCAGCACCTACAGCCATGAACATATAGCCCAGCTGACTCATTGTAGAGTAAGCAAGAATACGTTTGATGTCTGTTTGAACCAATGCAGCAAAACCGGCAACAAGCAGCGTTACCGCACCAGTAATCGAGATGAATACCATTACTTCTGGCGCTTGTTCAAATACTGTGAACATACGGCAGCACAGGTAAACACCCGCTGTTACCATTGTTGCAGCGTGGATTAATGCAGATACTGGTGTAGGACCAGCCATCGCATCCGCCAACCATGTTTGCAATGGGATTTGAGCAGATTTACCTGCAGCACCCAAGAACAGCATTAAAGCAGTCCAGATTGCAATTGAAGAACTCTGAGCCAAAACTGTTGGCGCAGCAGCTACAACTTCTGCAATGTTTAAGGTACCGAACTGCTGGTAAATTAAGAACAACGCGATCAGTAAGAATACGTCACCCACACGCGTTACAGTGAATGCTTTAATTGCTGCAAAACCGTTTGCAGGGTTTTGGTAGTAATAACCAATCAGCAAGTAAGAGCATAGACCTACGCCTTCCCAGCCTAAGAATAACAACGCTAAGTTGTCACCCAATACAAGCAATAGCATGCTTGCAACGAATAGGTTGAAATAAGAGAAGAAACGCGCAAAGTCTTCTTCACCGCGCATGTACCATGTCGCGAAGATGTGAATCAAGAAGCCCACACCTGTGACCATGCCCATCATCAATAATGAAAGGCCGTCAAGGTGAAGCGAAATGCCAGGAGCTAAATCACCAACATTGAACCACGTCCATAGGTGCTGCGTAGTCGCAACTGAACCGTTGTTCACAAAATCAAGGCCGGCAATTAATGCAAATAATGCAGATAAGCCTACAGAACCCGCACCAATAATTGCAGCCACAGATTCAGGCAGCTTGTTGCGGCCTGCCGCCAAAAGGATAAAACCGATTAGCGGGAATAATACTGTTAAATATAAATAGCTCATCCGCGCATCTCACTAGCAGCATCCACATCCAAATGATGGAAGCGATGATAGAACTGAAGGACGATCGCAAGACCGATACAAGCCTCTGCCGCAGCAAGCGTTAAGATCAAGATAAACATAATTTGGCCATCTGGCTGCGCCCATGCGCTGCCCGCCAAAACAAACGCTAAAGCAGCGGCGTTCATCATGATTTCAAGGCTCATCAAAATAAATAGCAGGTTGCGTCGCACCATTACACCGTAAAAACCCAGTGCAAAAAGAATGGTGGCAACAATCAAGCCATGTTCTAAAGGGATGTTGCCCATTATTCTTTTTCCTCTTCTGCACTTGGTTCACGTTTGCCAATGTGGAATGCAGCGACTAGCGCAGCAAGCAATAACATTGCAGCAACTTCTACCAATAGTAAGTAGTGAGTAAAGAGTGCTGTGCCTACAGCTTTAGGACCAACGATTTCTGTACCCATCACCATAGACGGTTTTGTGTAGTCAGAACCCAGCATCCAAACAAGCACTAAGCCCATCAGGAAGCTCATCAGCGCAGGGTAAGCCCACGCAGATGAAGTCAGCCATTTGCTTTCCTGTTCCATCGTTTGCTCACCTAGGTTCAGCATCATCACGACGAATACGAAAAGCACCATAATTGCACCGGCATAAACGATGATCTCAAGCGCACCGGCAAACGGCGCGCCAACAATCATGAACATACCTGCTACAGCGAGCAAAGATACAATTAAGCTTAAAAGAGCATGTACAGGGTTCGTGTTGGTTACAACACGAATTGTCGAAACAATGGCCACAAGAGCCATTAAATAAAACGGCCACATCATGGTAATAGACTCCGTACATCAACAGGCGCGCTTTCACGTTGCGCTTGACCTTTGTCTTTACCTGCAACTGCCATACCTGTTACACGGTAGAAGTTGTAGTCTGGGTATTTACCAGGACCAGAAATCAGCAAGTGTTCTTTTTCGTAGACTAAGTCTTGACGAACATATTCACTGAGCTCGAAGTCAGGCGTCATTTGAATTGCAGTCGTTGGACATGCTTCTTCACACATACCGCAGAAAATGCAGCGCGAGAAGTTGATACGGAAAAATTCCGGATACCAGCGGCCATCTTCTTTTTCAGCTTTCTGTAAAGAGATACAGCCGACTGGACATGCAACCGCACATAGGTTACATGCAACACAGCGCTCTTCGCCGTCTGGGTCACGCGTCAAAACAATACGGCCGCGGAAACGAGGCGGTACGATTTCTTCAGCTGGCACTTCAGGATAAAGAATCGTGTCACGTTTACGTGTGACATGGCTGAACACCATCCACAACGAACGTACAATCGATCCAAACCCGGCTAGAAATTTAAACATTTTGTTCTCCCTGCCCTTACCACAACACAACTGCGGCAGTAACCAGCAAGTTAACTAACGCTAATGGCAAGCAAATTTTCCAGCCGAAGTTCATTACTTGGTCATAACGCGGACGCATTAAAGAGCCGCGTGCCAATACGAACATCATTACAAAGAATGCTGTTTTAATAATGAACCAGAACGCATCTGGAATAAACGGAATATCAAGGTTGAATGGCGCTAACCAGCCACCGAAGAATAAAGTGACGATTAAAGCAGAGATCAGTACGACGTTTACGTATTCCGCAACGAAGAACATACCCCATTTCATACCGCCATATTCAACATGGTAGCCTTCTGCCAATTCTTGCTCGGCTTCTGGCTGGTCAAATGGGTGACGGTGAGTTACCGCAACGCCTGCAACCACGAAAATCAAGAAACCTAAGAATTGAGGAATAACAAACCAAACATCTTTTTGCGCTTCAACAATTTCACGCATGTTGAATGAGCCTGCAATTGCAACCACACCCATCAGCGAGATACCCAAGAACACTTCATAAGAAATGGTTTGAGCTGCTGAACGCAAGCCGCCTAACAACGCATATTTGTTGTTAGAAGACCAGCCGCCGAATAGAACCGCATACACTGCAATACCAGCCATTGCCATGAAGAACAATAGGCCAATGCTCATGTCCGCTACACCTAGATGAGGCGAAACTGGAATAACCATGAACGACAGTACTGCAGTTGCCATTGCAACTGCAGGCGCTAGACGGAAAGTCAGCTTGTCAGCAAATTTTGGCGTCCAGTCTTCCTTGAACATGATTTTCAGCATGTCGGCAACAATCTGGAACATACCGCCCGGACCTACACGGTTCGGACCGTAACGGTCTTGCCAAAGCGCCAAAAGACGTCGTTCAATGAACGACATCAAGGCAGCAACTAAAACCACAACAAGCAAGATGATAATCGCTTGAACTACAGAGTAGGCTACTGGCCAGTTCTCAGCCCAAAGCGGCGTTTGACGGATTAATTCTTGTTCCATGAATTACACTCCTACCGCAACTGAAACAGGCTCTGCAAGAGAAACCGTAGGTGCAAGACCTACTGGGTAGCCAATATAACCTGTAGGTAAATAGTCAATCACTTGAACTGGAAGAACGATTGAAGTCTCGCCCGCTTTCACAGTAATTTTTTGACCGTCTTGAACATTCAAGCGCGATGCATCTTGCTCGCCTACTGCAAATACTGCTTCAGGAATACGCGATTCCATTGCAGGAGTTTTCACAGTAAATTCGCCAGAAGCGAAGATGTGGTGCATAGGCACTAAACGGAAGCTTTCAGGGTTTGCAACCACTGGAGCTGGCGCTACAAATGAACGTACTGGACGCTTAGGCAAACGGTCGAATAAACGAACGCCTGAATCACCGCCTTTCAATGAACCGCCCACATTTTCTTGGAATTTGTTCCAAGCTTGCGGTGAGTTCCAGCCTGCAGACCATGCGAATGGTACAAGCGCTGACGGAGTCTGATTACCTACATAACCTTCCATAGAGAATGTTAATGCAGAATCTTTATCTGTCGGCTGTTTAGGCTCATGAATAGACAATGGCGCACGAAGCGATGTACGACCTGAGTAACGGCGTGGTTCACGTGCCACTTTAAGGCCATGTACACGGAAGCCAGCATCAGGCGCTACATCTTGAATGCCTTCTAAAGCAGGAACATTCTTCGCAACCGATTCAATCACGTCATCCAATACTGTCCAAGAGATCGCTTGACCTTTCACGCCAGTTTGAATGGCATGCAGCCAGCGCCAAGATTCTTTGATCGCAAGTTCAGGTTTGTAGTAGCTTGGGTCATACACTTGGTAGAAACGCTGTGCACGGCCTTCTTGAGATACAACAGTACCGTCGCCTTCCGCAAATGAAGCTGCAGAAAGTACTATGTCCGCTTTCTTCACAGTTTCAGTTTCAGAGTGATCAAGCACAATCACGTCTTTACCGTTAAGCGCTGCATCAACTTGAGCTGCAGGCAGACGGCGGTAAAGATCGTTTTCTACAACAACAATCGTGTCGTAGTCTTTAGAAAACGCTTGCTCAAGGCTTTGACCGCCAAAGATCGCTAAGCCCATTGAGTTCACTTCAGGAACAGTCAATGTCAAGCCAGCATTGCCAAGGTTCTGTGCAACTTGTGCAGCAGCTTCCATGATTGATGCGTCTTGTAAGCTCGTACCAGAGATGATCAATGGCTTTTTAGCCACTTTTAAAGTGTCAGCAATGGTTTGCGCAAATGCTTTCGCATCGTCTGCAAGACCAATCACTGTTTCACCTTTAACAGCAGCAGCAACCGCAAAACCTAAACGCGCGATGTCGTTTGGAGAAGCAACAACTTCGCCTTCCGCAACGTCAGACAAACGTGTTTGTGTTGCAGCAAGGATGTAAATCGGAGATTTCGCATCTTGAGCAATACGCTGTACAGGTTCAGCCAGCCAGTCTTGCGTACGGCGCTCTGCTGCCATCTCTTTGCCTTTATTTTTCGCAGCTTGGCGAACAGATAAAGCCATACGAGGCGCAGTTTGCGTTAAGTCTTCACCAAGAATCAACACAGCGTCATAGCTTTCAATTTCACGCATATTCGGGTTGTAAACACCCTCTGTTTGCATGATAGATGCAGCTAGTTCAACCAGGTTTTGCTCTTTTTGAGACATACCAGTTGAGTAGTTGTCTTGACCAACAAGCTCACGAAGCGCGAAGTTTGATTCAAGCGATGCACGCGGAGAACCGATACCCAGAACTTTCTTGCCTTCAAATTTCGCAATTACTGTGTCTAGCGCTGTATCTACAGATACAGTTTCAACATTTGTGCCAGTGCGGAACTGAGGCTGACGCGGACGGTCTTCACGATTCACATAACCTGTGCCGAAACGGCCTTTGTCGCATAGGAAGTATTGGTTAACTTCACCGTTGAAACGGTTTTCTACACGGCGAAGCTCGCCATAACGCTCACCCGGAGAGATGTTACAGCCAGAAGAACAGCCTTGGCATACGCTTGGCGCATACTGCATGTCCCATTTACGGTTGTAGCGAGATGAGTGAGTTTTGTCGGTAAATACGCCTGTTGGACATACTTCAGTCAAGTTTCCAGAGAATTCAGATTCTAAAGTACCTGATTCTGGACGGCCGAAGTAAACACGTGATGCGTTTGCATACACGCCAAAGTCTGTACCGCCAGCATAGTCTTTGTAGTAACGAACACAGCGGTAGCATGCGATACAACGGTTCATTTCGTGTGAAATGAATGAGCCTAGCTCTTGGTTGTAGTGCGTACGTTTTGTGAAACGGTAACGGCGGCGGTCGTGCTGCGTCATTACAGTCATATCTTGCAGGTGACAGTGGCCGCCTTCTTCGCAGACTGGGCAGTCGTGCGGGTGGTTTGTCATCAAGAATTCAACAATAGAAGCACGGAAATCTTTTGCTTCTTTGTCTTCAACTGAAATGTAGGTATTGTCAGACGCAGGCGTCATACATGACATCACTAAACGGCCGCGGGTATCTTCCGGGTTCGCATATTGAGTGACAGCACATTGACGGCAAGAGCCGACAGAACCTAAGGACGGATGCCAACAAAAGTATGGGATGTCAATGCCAAGGCTTAAACATGCTTGCAGCAAGTTCTCTGAGCCGTTGACTTCATACGATTTTCCATCGACATGAATTGTAGCCATAGTCGAATTCCTTAAGCTTGTTCTACGTTGCTAGTTTTGGCAGCAGCATCAACTACTTTTGCCTCAAACTCGCCACGGAAATATTTGAGTGCGCCCATTAACGGTTCCATCGCACCTGGAGCATGCGCACAGAAAGTCTTACCAATCCAAAGCTTGCGGGTCAGTTCCTGCAAGTGATCGATATCTTCTTTCTTACCTGTGCCATCTTCCAGCGATTTCAGCGCTTTAACTGCCCAAGGCAAGCCATCACGGCAAGGCGTACAGAAACCGCATGATTCGCGTGCAAAGAATTCTTCTAAGTTACGCGTAGCAGAAACCATACATTGAGTTTCATCAACCACCATAAGCAAACACGTACCTAGACGTGAGCCTGCTTTCATGATGCTCTCTGCATCCATAGGAAGATCAATGTGCTCAGCAGCCAAGAAGTCAGTCGATGCGCCGCCCGGCAGCCATGCTTTCAGTTTTAAACCGTCACGCATGCCGCCAGCATGATCTTCGATCACTTCACGCGCAGTCGTACCGAATGGAAGCTCCCAAAGTCCCGGGTATTTTACTTTGCCTGATGCGCCGTAAATTTTTGTACCTGGATCTTTTGATTTGCTAGCTGATAAGCCAACATACCACTCAGGACCGCGAAGCATGATTGCTGGTAAGTTGTTATAGGTCTCTACGTTGTTCACAATCGTAGGACGACCCCATGCACCTGCAACCTGCGGGAATGGCGGTTTCGTACGCGGGTTTGCACGGCGGCCTTCCAGCGAGTTAATCAATGCAGTTTCTTCACCGCAGATATAACGGCCAGCGCCTGTATGCACGTGCATTTCGAAGTTCCAGCCAGTACCTAAGATGTTTTCACCTAAGTAACCTTTAGCGCGGATCTGCTCTAATGCTTCATTTAAGTAGCCAGCAGCTTCGATGTACTCGCCGCGGATGAAGATATAGCCATGTGTTGCTTCAAGCGTGTAGCCTGCAATCAACATACCTTCAATCAATTGATGAGGAAGTTTTTCCATCAGCAAACGGTCTTTGAAAGTACCTGGTTCCATTTCATCGGCGTTACAGATTAAGTAACGCGGGCCAGAGTTATCATTTGGCGCCATCAGCGACCATTTGATACCCGCTGGGAAGCCTGCACCGCCGCGGCCTTTTACAGTCGCAGCTTTAATCACTTCAAGCACTTCTTTAGGCGGCATGCCTAAAGCTTTTTTGAAGCCTGCATAACCTTCAAGCGCTTCGTAGTCATCTGCACTGCGTACCGCTTCTTGCTTACTCAAACGCCAAGTTAATGGATGAGTTTCTGGGTTACCGTCGCCATAAATCGGTTTTGGTTCGGTATTCATACATACTTCTCCAATAACTGTTTCACTGAAGTCACGTCAACAAGACCATGTGTGTCTTCATCAATCATGAGCGTAGGGCCTTTGTCGCAGTTGCCTAAACAGCAAATTGGCAATAAAGTAAAACGGCCGTCAGCAGTCGTTTGACCAAACTGGATGCCTAATTCACGCTGGAATGCTTCTGCCAAAGTTTCCGCACCCATCAAGAAACACGCAATTGAGTCACATAATAAAATTACGTGACGGCCAACTGGCTGACGGTAAATACGGTTATAGAAGGTTGCAACGCCTTCAAGATCTGCAACACTCATGCTGAGCATTTGTGCAATGGCATTCATTTGCGCATCATCTACCCAGCCGTTACGGCGCTGTACATACTTAAGCGCATCAAGACACGCTGCACGCGGATATGGATAATGCTCAATGTGGTGCTGAATTTCGTGGATTTCATCCGCAGTCAAAATCCCTTCAACAGTCACACGTGGCTTTTTATCAGTCAAAATCATCATAATGCGTTACCCCTTAGCGATCCACGTCAGCCATTACGACGTCAATTGTCGCTAAATAAATGATCAAGTCAGATACAAGACTGCCGTTAATCACAGAAGGCATTTGCTGTAAATGCGTGAAAGTCGGTGTACGGATACGTGTACGGTAACTCATCGTCGACTTGTCAGACGTGATGTAGTAGTTCGACGCGCCCTTCACAACTTCAGCCATTACAGATGCTTCGCCTGCAGGCATTACAGGACCCCAAGATACGCTCAAGAAGTGCGTAATCAGAGTTTCAATATCTTGTAAAGTCTTGTCTTTCGGCGGCGGAACAGCCAGAGGATGGTCTGCTTTGTACGCGCCAGAAGGCATGTTGTCTAAACATTGCTTGATGATTTTCAATGATTCTTCGATTTCACGGAAGTGAACAAGCACACGCGCATACGCGTCACCTTCGTACTCTAACGGCACGTCGAAGTCATAGTTTTCATAGCCGCTGTATGGACGGTATTTACGTACGTCGAAGTCGATACCAGTCGCACGCAGACCCGTACCTGTTACGCCCCAAGCCAATGCAGATTTCGCATCGTATTGAGCAACGTTGCGTGTACGGCCAATGAACACTGAGTTTTTCAGCGCAGCGGTGTAGTACTCTTTCAGACGGCCCGGCATCCAATCCAGGATTTCACGGATCAGCTTGTCCCAGCCATTTGGCAAGTCATGCGCAGTACCGCCGATACGGAACCATGCTGGGTGCATACGGTAACCGGTAATCGCTTCGATCGCATCATAAATCTTTTGACGGTCAGCGAACATATAGAATACTGGCGTCATACCGCCGGCATCCTGAATTGCAGTACCAATGAACAGCAAGTGGTTATTGATACGGAACAATTCCGACATCATGACACGGATACATTGCGCACGGTCAGGAACAGTGATGCCTGCCATTTGCTCTACGCCAAGAACGTAAGGCATGTTTTGCGCACAGCCGCCCAAGTAGTCGACACGGTCTGTATATGGAATGAATGAGTGCCAAGTTTGACGCTCAGACATTTTCTCTACACCGCGGTGGTGATAGCCGATGTCAGGCACACAGTCTTTTACTTCTTCACCGTCCAGCTGCAAGATAACACGGAACGCACCGTGCGCAGATGGATGGTTAGGACCCAAGTTCAGGAACATGAAGTCTTCGTCTGCATTACCGCGTTTTAGACCCCAATCTTCAGGTACAAAACGCAGGTGCTCTTGTTCGAAGTCCTGCTTCGCTTGGTTCTGCATATACGGTGTATATTCAGTTGCGCGCGCAGAATACTCTTTACGCAGCGGGTGACCTTCCCAGTAAGTCGGCAGCAAAATACGGCGGAGCATTGGATGCCCTTCGAAATTGATACCGAACATGTCATACGCTTCACGCTCGTACCAGTTGGCATTTGGCCAAATGTTGGTTGCAGTCGGAATGTTGATATCACTCTCAGACAAAGCAACTTTAATACGAATATCACTGTTGCGCTCTAGCGACAGCAAGTGATAGAACACTGTGAAGTCTGACGCAGGCAAACCGTCACGGTGGGTACGCAAGCGCTCATCTACTGCAGACAAGTCAAACAGCATCACGTAAGGACGTGACACTGTACGCAAGAACATTAAAACGTCTTGTACACGTGCGCGCTCAACCCAGACTGTTGGAAAATCTTCAAAAGTCGTTTGCACATAGAAGTTCTCACCAAACTTGGTTTTGAGCTCTTCTACAATTGCAAATGCAGGGCGTGAATCAACTGGAGTTGACTCTGGCATAGCAATGTCAGTTTCAGCCATTGGCTTGGCTTCCTATTTAATACAAATTCATTCAATCTAAACGACAATTACACCCAAGCCGGGTGCATCAAAAATTCTGCCGTTTAAATTATTTAATTTCATCCATAGAGCGCAGGTTTTTCACCGCAATACGCTGATCTTTCTTACGGTCACGTTCTGGCTGCATCTTTGGCTTGTAAATTGGCTTAAGATCATCACCAATCACCGCAGACAGCGGACGGCGCTCTAGTTGAATTTGGTCTTGCAATAACATTAATGCTTGGATTAATGCTTCAGGACGCGGCGGGCAGCCTGGGATGTAAACATCGACAGGAATGATTTTATCCACACCTTGCACAACCGAATAGATGTCGTACATGCCGCCGGAGTTTGCACAAGCACCCATGGAAATAACCCATTTCGGCTCAAGCATTTGTTCGTATAAACGCTGAATTACAGGCGCCATTTTCACGAAACAAGTCCCTGCAACAATCATCACATCGGCCTGACGCGGTGAAGCGCGGATTACTTCGGCACCGAAACGTGACAAGTCATGCACGCCTGTTAAAGTCGTCGCATACTCTACGTAGCAGCAAGATGTACCAAAGTTAAACGGCCAAACTGAGTTCTTACGCCCCCAGTTTACTGCTGTATGCATCAAGTCCTCTAAACGAGTCATGAATACATTTTTATTCACTTCTTCTTCAAGCGGATCCGTAACGATTTGACGGTCTTGAAGCGGATATTGATCAGCATCCGGATTCGCACGGGTTAAAGTGTATTTCATCCCGTATTACTCCTTGTCAGATGATGCAGCCGCAGATTTCTTCACACGGCCAGAGGATTGAGCTGGAATTTGACCTGTAGGATCAATGACCAATTCTTCAATTGAGTTAAAGCGAGTAATTTCTGCAATGTCCATATTTGGCGAACCCATCTTAGCTTTAATCCCTGCAGATTTACGCTTATCAGATGGAGCCCAATTCAGTGCGCCTGTTGATAATTCATAAATTAAGCCAACGAGTAAAACTAAAATAAATATTGCTGCAGCTGCAAAACCAACCCACCCGACTTCACGGACAGAAACTGCCCATGCGTACAGGTAAAGCGCTTCTAAGTCAAAAACCACGAAGAAAATTGCAACCAAATAGAACTTTGCAGACAAACGAATACGTGCACCGCCTGCACCTACTACGCCTGACTCAAACTGCTCCTGCTTAGCGCGGCCCCACGATTTACCCCCGAGGAGTAATGGGACAGTAAGCATAAAGACGCATAAAAATGTAACGCCGATCACGAAGGCAATAATTGCCCATTCGTATGGAGTAATGGCACTCATGCGGGGATAACTCCTGGCAGGCCTAATTTATTAACAAAGAATGTATGTATTGGCCTTCAAATACACCAAACACAAAATTAATCCCGCCAATTGTACCTGATTTTGGATTTCACTTGCTAGCTTATAAGCCTTAGTCTTTCGGATGATTTTTTAGGCATTTTTCTTTTTAAATTATTTTTACAGCCTTATGCCCCTTACTCATCGTTTTATCAAATCAATTCACCATTTCTTATTAATTTTTCTCACATTAAGATTTTTTAAATAAATTTTGCAAATAAAGCAAAGCCAAAAAACAGCTCAGCAACCCCGATTATTCAGCATTTTCTTTCAAAAACACCCCAACAGCCATTTCGAAAATAAATACCTAACAAGAACTGATTGCTTAAAATATTAACAGCATCATATCTCATTTAAGGACATCACATGGGTCCTGATACATGGCTAAAAAACACCAGCCAGCTGCAGCACAATCATTCTTGTGGATTTTTTGCAATCTGATTGCACATCATTTTCATATTATGCTATTTGTATGGAAAAGCTAAGAATCAAACAAAATCCAGCCAGATAAGAACAGGAGTAACAGCAATGACTTTAGAATTCAGCCATAAGCCAAACTATTTCATGTTTGCGCAATTGTTAATCCGTCACGTTGAAAACTACATCAGCAAGCATCCAGAGGCTGAAAATGCAACTTTTGATCTGCGTGATATTTATGACCTGTTCCGCCAAGACAAAGCATCTGCTACAACCAATCTAGATGGCATCATGAATATTGCAGATGAATATATGATTGAAACACTAAATGGCGATGAACGCCTGATCAGCAAATATTCTATTGATGTGGGCAACAACTCTCTGCTGATTGATTTCAACAGCACTGCTCTTGAAAGTCTAAAAAATGGCAAGCAAGTCATCGCGCCAGATGCCACTATTCAACAATAACCTCTAATTGCAGCACAATAAAAAGCCATTCAAATGAATGGCTTTTTTGCATATGAAATCAGTCAGCCCGCAAAACTGATCATTTGCAGGCTATTCAGCACCCTCCTGCTGACGGTCACTTATTATTTTTTTCATTTTATTAAAACGCCGTGCAGGCCATGTCATAGTAAATCTTGCGCCGCCAAGACTTGGACTTTCATCAATAGTCACCTGACCGCCAAACCAATAGGCAATACGGCTGACAATAGACAGCCCCAAGCCATAACCGCCTGACGCCCGTGTACGGCTGTCATCCAAACGCGCAAAAGCTTCAAAAATACGAGTACGCTCCTCCTCTGGAATACCCGGACCATCATCTTCTACGCATACATAAGCATTGCCATTTTCATTTAAGCCGCCGCTGATCAGCACTTTACGGTCACAATAACGCACAGCATTGCCCACCAAATTCTGCACTACCCGATGCAAATAGCGGCGCTCTGCATCAACAACCACATGAATAGGCAGCGCATTCAGCTCAAGCTCTTTACCTGTTTTCAGCGCTTCGGTTTCAATCAACACCTGATCCAGCACTTCAAACAGCACAATCTGCTCAAAATCAAGCGATGGTGTTCCTTGCTCCAATTTGGCATAAGTCATGATTTCATCAATTAAGGTATTTAAAGCCTCAATATCTTTATCAATCATTTCCACCTGCTGCAGACGGTATTCATAATCATCCTCATCTGCCAGCATTTCCATCGCAAAACGGATACGCGCTACCGGCGTACGCAGCTCATGCGATACTGCCCGCATCAACTCACGCTGCGCGCCAATCAAGCGCTCAATATGATCAGACATATTGTTATAGCTGGAAGCCAAAGAACCCAGCTCATCTGTAGTATCCACTGGCAAACGCACCGACATGTCGCCAGATTTCATTTTATTTAAGGCAAAATTCACTGCGCGCAATTTACGCTGCATCGGCACCAGCAAACCATAGACCCCTAAACTTAAAACAAATAGGCTGAGCAAAGTAATACCGGCTGCCAGCTGGAATGGCATCCAATTAAACAGCGGCACTGGCCCTACCACCAGCACCTCTGAAGTCGAACTTGGAATCGGCGAAACAATAGAAATGGTCGTGCCGTGCACAGAAGCACTATCCCGGTACAGTATAATGCTGTAATCCAAACGCAAGCGCCCGATCTGCTCTGTATCCAGAGGCAGCTCCTGCACATTTTTAATTTCAATTGGATATGAGAAATAATGCTGAATTTTTTCTAAATATTTTTTTTCCTGCCCAGGGTAATACACCAGATAATCCAGCACGAAAACAGGCAGCGCCTTCATTTGGCGCTCCGTTATATTTTCCGCTTTGATGTATAGCAAATGACTCGGGTCATCACGCAAGCTAAGGATAATATAGGCAACAGTCGTTTTGGCATCCCAGCGCACAACCGCCTTACGCTCTTCCAAACGCTTGGTTTCAGCGCGGGTTAAATCCACCTTATCTGCTTTTACATAATAAATGGGCAGTTCCAGCAAATCAGATGCATCAGAAATCCAATCCATCTTCTGCTGCGCTGTACTTTGACGCGCCACCCCTTCGCTGATGATATAAGCCATACCGTCAGTTAAAGACTCACGGTATTCCTGCGCGCGCTGATAGTTAATAATCTGCACCAGCAGATATGCGAACAGCGCCACCAATGCAACAAGGATGACGAGTCCAGCATATATACGTAAAAAAATACTATGCTTTAACACTGCAGCAGGTCCTGACGGTCAGCTAGGGGCAAAACGGCATGTGTTAAATGCCGTTGGTTTCTTTCACAAACAAGTAGCCCTTACTGCGGACAGTTTTAATACGTTTTGGATTTTCAGGATCATCGCCAATTTTTGGACGGATACGTGAAATACGCACATCAATTGAACGGTCTTGACCATCATATTCAATTCCGCGCAGACGTTCGAAAATGTCTTCACGCGAAAGGATACGGCCAGCATTTGAAGCCAAGAGCCACAACAGGTCATATTCAGCGCTGGTAAAGTCAACCAATTCATTATTCAGCGTGACTGAACGGCCGCCATTATCAATCACAAGGTCATCAAACTCGATACGCTGCGCCACTTCTTCTTCTGGCGCTTTGTCTGTACGGCGAAGCAATGCACGAATACGCGCAAGCAATACACGCGGCTGCACAGGCTTAGCCACATAGTCATCTGCACCCATTTCCAGACCCAATACTTGGTCCATATCTTCTGTACGCGCAGTCAGCATTAAAATAGGCTGATGATAATGCGGACGCACTTCACGGCAAATTGTTAGGCCGTCTGCACCCGGAAGCATGACATCCAAAACCACCATATCAGGCTGTTCTGCAATAATGCGGCGGATCGCACGGTTACCGTCAGGTTCTACCCCAACTTCAAGGCCATTGCGAATCAAATACTCTTGAGTCAAACGCGCAAGACGCTCATCGTCTTCAACAATTAAAATTTTTGGTAACTTTTCTTCTTGGCTCATGTGAGTGCCCCTTATTAGTCACGGCGTATCCCTTAAAAATCCAACAGATACGCTTCAATATATTTTGCAATATACACACGTTTACATTGTAAACAAGAGGCCGTTCACGAAACTGATACATCAAAGTAGTATTTTGTTAACTTTTTTACAGCAGCCTAAATTCCCCATGTTTTTGAATACTTTCCACTGCCGCTGTACTGTTCGGACAGCTTTTAAGCATGCTCATGCAGCTAAAGATGTAAACACTTGAAATAAACGATGAATGACTGTTCAAATAACTTTCATCGCTTTTCCAGTTATCCACAAGGTTATCTATAAGCACTTAATCCCAGCTTTGTTATGCTATCGCCTTGTCTAATAAGGCATATGCAAGAATCATAAAAAAACGGATTTTTTTGAGATCACTTAAAGCCAAAACAGATCAAAATATTTAAATAAATGTCAATATTGATCTAGCCAAAAATTTCCCGTATCTTGTGTCCAATTCACTTTTAAACCACTAAGTCTTGTGTTTATCCCTCAAACACTGCGGCACACCTCCTGCCCAGTTCAAACGGCCATGAACATAACAATAGATGATAATGGAGCTATGCTGACATGAGCGTAAACACTTCAACCCCAGGCCAAATTCAGGTGATCAAGCGCACCGGTGATGTTGCCGTTTTTGATGCAGAAAAAATTTCTGTAGCAATCGGGAAAGCGTTCTTGGCTGTCGAAGGTCAGCAAAGCGCTGACTCTAGCCGCATTCACGACCGTATTTCTCAACTTACCGAGATGGTATTAAATACGTTCAACCGCCGTTTGCCATCTGGCGGGACAATTCATATTGAAGAAATCCAAGACCAAGTGGAACTTGCACTTATGCGCACAGGCGAACAGAAAGTAGCCCGCGCATATGTCATTTACCGCGAGCAGCGTTCAGAAGCGCGTAAAGCGACAAATGCTCACCATCACCCTACGCTGCAGATTACTGGCGCAAATGGCCAGCTTCAGCCGCTAGACATGGCAGCGCTTGAAGCATCGATTTCAAAAGCAGCGGAAGGCTTAGAAGGCATTGACGTTAAAGCGATTATCGATGAAACAGTTAAAAACCTGTATAACGGCGTAAAAGAGTCTGACATCTCGACAACGATGATCATGGCGACACGTACACGTATTGAGCAAGAGCCGAACTATACATACGTGACTGCACGTTTGCTGCGTGATGAACTTGTTGCGACAGGTCTTGAATTCTTAGGCTTAGCTGCAGATACAAATGAAGGCGATGCGCTTGAAGCATTCCTGAAAACAGGCGCAGAGCACGAGCTGCTTTCACCTGAACTGTTAAATTTTGATCTTGCAAAATTAGCAGCAGCAATCAAGCCTGAACGTTCAAACCAATTTACTTATTTAGGCCTTCAAACACTATTTGACCGTTACTTTATTCATAAAGACGGCATCCGTTTTGAATTGCCGCAATTATTCTTCATGCGTGTGTCTATGGGCCTCGCGATGAACGAAGAAAACCGTGAAGAACGCGCGATCGAGTTCTATGACCTATTGTCTAGCTTCGACTACATGGCTTCTACGCCTACGCTGTTCAACTCAGGTACGCTTCGTCCACAGCTTTCTAGCTGCTACCTAACAACCATTGATGATGACCTGTTTGACATTTATGGCGCTATGCGTGACAACGCTATGCTGTCTAAATGGGCAGGCGGCTTAGGCAACGACTGGACGCCAGTACGTGCGCTGAACTCATACATCAAAGGCACAAACGGTAAATCACAAGGTGTAGTGCCGTTCCTTAAAGTAGCGAACGATACAGCTGTTGCGGTAAACCAAGGCGGCAAACGTAAAGGCGCTGTGTGTGCATACCTAGAAACTTGGCACTTGGATATTGAAGAATTCCTAGAGCTTCGTAAAAACACGGGTGATGACCGCCGCCGTACGCACGACATGAACACTGCAAACTGGGTTCCTGACTTGTTTATGCAGCGTGTATTTGAAGATGCTGAATGGACACTGTTCACGCCTTCTGAAACACCTGACCTGCATGACTTAACAGGTGCTGAGTTCGCTGAACGCTATGCGCACTACGAAGCAATTGCAAAAGAAACAAATATGCTGCACAAGAAAATCCGTGCAAAAGATTTGTGGCGCAAAATGCTGTCTATGCTGTTTGAAACTGGCCACCCTTGGATCACGTTCAAAGACGTTTGCAACTTACGTTCACCGCAGCAGCACGTTGGCGTAGTTCACTCTTCTAACTTGTGTACAGAAATTACTTTGAACACAAGCAAAGACGAAATCGCTGTATGTAACTTGGGTTCAATCAACCTTGTACAGCACGTTCAAGGCGGTGTTTTAGACCGTGAAAAATTAGCGCGTACAGTTAAAACTGCAGTTCGCATGCTAGACAACGTCATTGACATTAACTATTACGCTGTACCGCAAGCGAAAAACTCAAACTTGAAACACCGTCCAGTCGGTATGGGTATCATGGGCTTCCAAGATGCGCTATATGAAATGGGCATGGCTTACGGTTCAGATGAAGCAGTAAACTTCGCTGACGAATCGATGGAAGTGATCAGCTACTACGCGATCAGCACGTCTAGCGATTTGGCTGTTGAGCGCGGTACATACGAAACATTCAAAGGTTCATTATGGGATCAAGGTATTCTGCCGATTGACTCGCTTGACCTTGTAGCAAAAACTCGTCCAGAGCGTATGTTTGAAGTTGACCGTACTCAACGTTTGGATTGGGACACTTTACGCGCCAAAGTTCAAAAAGACGGCATGCGCAACTCAAACGTAATGGCGATTGCTCCGACTGCAACCATTTCGAACATTTGCGGCGTTTCTCAGTCGATTGAACCGACATTCCAAAACTTATATGTGAAATCTAACCTTTCAGGCGAATTCACAGTAATCAACCCATACCTAGTGCGTGCGTTGAAAGAGCGCGGTCTTTGGGATGCTGTGATGGTCAATGACCTGAAACACTTCGAAGGTTCTGTACAAAAGATTTCACGTATTCCTGAAGAGCTGAAAGCAATCTTCGCGACTGCGTTTGAAGTTGAGCCGCGCTGGATTGTTGACGCTGCGTCTCGCCGTCAAAAATGGATTGACCAAGCTCAGTCTCTTAACCTTTACATCTCTGGTGCAAACGGTAAAAAACTGGACATCACGTATAAGATGGCTTGGCTGCGCGGTCTGAAGACGACTTATTACCTTCGTGCATTAAGTGCAACGTCTACAGAGAAATCGACCATTAACACTGGCGCATTGAATGCTGTAAAAGCGACTGCAGTTGCAGCGCCTGCAGCAGCTGTTGCTCCTGAAGTTAAAGCTGAAGCACCTGCTGCTGAAGACGATTTCGCTCAAGCAGCGCCAGTGCCAATGGCATGTTCAATTGACAACCCTGATTGTGAGGCTTGTCAGTGATCTGACAAGTTTTAAATCCTTCCCAACCCTCCTTTTTCAAAGGAGGGAGATTCCTCGAAGCAAATGGCGGGATGCAAGTCCCTCTTTGCAAAAGGTGAGCAGCACTGCTGCGCAAGAGGTGGATTAAAAATTTAGGCAATAAAAAAGCCCTCTACAGGCCGATCAAAACTCGTAGAAGGCTTTTCAATCTCGATGTGATACCAAGATGGTCACAAAGAGGCTGGCATCAGTAAATGCGGTAGTGATTCTATCATTGAATTATCCATCGAGCCAGTAAGAGTCATCTTGAATTTAGTAAGGAATAATATCCCATGGCTAAAAACAAAGTCTCTCGCGATGCTGGAACTGGTCGCTTTGTTACTGAGGATTATGCAAAAAAGCATCCTAAAACAACAGTAACCGAAACGGTTAAACCAACGAAATCATCTAAAAAATAATTTCGTAATTTGTGTATTTTAATATGCAAATTAAATAATAAAGGAACTCACCATGCCACATATGACGCATAACTATCAGTTAGGGCTGATTGCCTTGGTGGTTTCCTTTATTTTGACTTTTTATGTTCCTATCGCCTATTTTTGGCTGAAAGCATACAAAGCAAAAGTGCGTAAGCAAAATAAGTCGTGAGGAGATGTGTTCTAACGCATAAATTTAGAACAATGATCGGCAAAACTTAATTTTGCTTACACAAATTAAGCGTATAGTAGGACATCTTCGCTTGTGATGATGTCTATATAAAAGATATAAGCAACGAAGAGAGAATTGATATGTCTATCCTAAGTTGGGACGATTTCGAAGATGATTCGCAAAAACCAGCTGCACAAACACAGCAGCCTGCGCCCGTCGAACCGCAAAAAGCGGCTGATCCGCAAGTGGTATCTAATGCAGAGCAACCACAGACGAATGTGGCAGCTGCACAACCCGCTCGAACCAATTCAAACCGAGGAGCAGCAGCACATTCAGCCGATTCCTTGGAAAGAGCATCTGCTGCCCTAAGCAATTTAGATGTGGCCCCAGGTCTTGAAGAGCTAGAAATGGGCGCACAGCGTGTTCAAGTAGACGACAAGGCAATGATTAACTGCCGCGCAGACTTGAACCAGCTTGTTCCATTTAAATATGAATGGGCTTGGCAAAAATACCTAGACGGCTGTGCAAACCACTGGATGCCGCAAGAAATTAACATGACGCACGACATCGCGCTTTGGAAGTCTGAAAATGGCTTAACTGAAGACGAACGTACTATCGTTATGCGCTCTTTAGGTTTCTTCTCTACTGCAGACTCATTGGTTGCAAACAACTTAGTATTGGCAATTTACCGCCACATTACTAACCCTGAATGCCGTCAGTACATTTTGCGTCAGTCGTTTGAAGAAGCGATTCACACGCATGCTTACCAATACTGTATCGAATCTTTGGGTATGGACGAAGGCGAAGTCTTTAACATGTACCGCGAAGTTCCATCAGTTGCGCGTAAAGCAGCTTGGGGCTTGAAATATACTCAGTCTTTAAGTGACCCTACTTTTAAAACAGGCACACCTGAAACTGACCAAATTTTGCTTCGTAACTTGATCGCGTTCTACTGCGTACTTGAAGGTATTTTCTTCTACTGCGGTTTCACTCAAATCTTGTCTATGGGCCGCCGCAACAAAATGAATGGTGTTGCTGAGCAGTTCCAGTACATCTTGCGTGATGAGTCTATGCACTTGAACTTTGGTATCGACATGATTAACCAAATCAAGATTGAGAACCCTCACCTTTGGTCTGCTGAATTCCAAGAAGAAATCGTTCAGATGATTCTTGAAGGCACTATGCTTGAAATTGAATACGCACGTGACACTATGCCGCGCGGTGTATTGGGCATGAACGCAGCGATGATGGAAGAATACTTGAAGTTCATCTGTAACCGCCGTTTAAGCCAATTGGGCTTACCTGAGCAGTTTGCTGGTGTAACAAACCCATTTGCATGGATGTCTGAAATGATGGACTTGCGTAAAGAGAAGAACTTCTTCGAAACACGCGTAACAGACTATCAAACTGGCGGCGCGTTAAGCTGGTAATGGCTTTTTAGCGTCACGCGACACATTGTTTGTCATTTGCGACGCATAGTTTGTCATTAAACGACACATTATTTGTCATTCATAAAAAATCCGATTTTTAGAAATCGGATTTTTTATTCGTATTTGATTGCTAATTAGCTTTTACACAATTAAAAATTATACCAAAATGCCCAAGCTGTGATAAAAAATATTAAATTAATAAAACACCAAAAAAAAGTATACATACGTCTCTTTTCTTTTATCCATTCAGATTGTTGACTAAAAACAGCATCCTTTTTTAAGGCCTTTTCTAAATCTTTTTCATTTAACAAATCTTTATATGGTAATCCC
>NZ_RAXV01000032.1 GCF_003611465.1 Acinetobacter tianfuensis | reverse complement strand
ATAGCATGGTCAGAATGGAATTCCTCTTGCATAATTAAAGTTGGCAGATCATCGAACAAATCTAAACACCATGATGATTTTTCAACAAATTCATCTCTATTTCTTCTAACAATTTCATTTAAGAAGTAAAAATTATTTCCTTGATCTAATCTATAATTCCCCCTAAAAATCTGTTCTCTTAAATAAATAACTAAAAATAAAGCTAATCTATGTAAACGGATAATATCATCATCTTGGGCAAAACCTGAAAGCCCACCATCCCAAGCTCTAACCAATTCTAATCCATGATAATTTCTACAAGTAATAAGTCCATTATTAAGTTTACTTATATAAGAACTGGTACTTATAATAGGCTTAAGAGCTAAAAGATTTTTAGACAACAACCCATTGAAATTACTATGCTCTTCATATTTTTCAGCAATTTGTAGAATTCGTTTAATAGTATCTAAAGATTCTTGAATATCGAATTCAAACTTTTCACTCATCGTTCCGCCCTGCATAACTAAAATGAATATTTTTAACCAATAACCCGCTGCGCCAACAACGTTGCAAAATGCTGCTTAATCCGATTGCCCTGCGCATCAACCCGATGTAATTCCCCAATATTTTCATTGTATTTCACAATGTTCCAGCCATCGTATAGCGCACTTAACTCTCCGGCTTTAAACGCAAATGGAAAGTCAGGCTGCGCAGGAATATCATCGGTATCCATCGCACAGACAATCAAGTTAAACCCATTTAGATTTGTGGCTTGCTGCATCTGCGCAATCAATGATTTCACCGTTGGCGCTTCTAAAAACATCATCACCACCGTACAACAAATAAAGTCGTATGTACCGGTAATGCTTGGGTCAGTATTGAGGTCACGCTGTTGCAGATGAATCTTTTGAATACCTTCGGCATCTATTATCTGCTGTAATTTTTGCAAACTTTGCGGATTCACATCCCAAGCATCGACCTCATAGCCCTGCTGACTTAAGTACAACGAATTTCGCCCCTGCCCACAGCCGACATCTAACGCGCGTCCACCCTGCAAATATGGCGTTGCAGCCAAAATCTCTGAGTGTGTTGGAGTCAGCTGATATTTTTTCGCAAAATAATCCTGTGGAAGGCAATAAAAACTGAGCTGACATTGCACATCATCACTCGCAGAAACAATCTTGTGCCACGCCTGCGGTTCTATAAACGGTGGTGGCTGGTCTGGACTAAATACATGCGTCGAGAGGACATTTCCAGACGCATCTAACATGGCAAAATTTACTTCACCTTGCAGCACAGTCAGTTTTGCCCATGTGCCTGCTTTGGTATTATGCTGATTTCTAAAGCCTTGCGGAATGGTCTGCGCAGACCACACAGGAAGTTCTTTATAACAAATCAAGTCTTGCATCAGCCTATTCCCCCATCTTGTTATGACGTATTCGCCAGTCCATACTTGTTATCAAGTGCTGGGCATAAGCATAGCCAGTTCCTACTCAAATGAACATTCATTCAAGATCTGGAAACAGCAAACAGATAAGAAATAAAAGCTATTGCTTCCCTGCATTGAGCGAATCATAGAATTTTCATTACCTTAAACTTTTGAGATTTGACGCCTTTTTGAACATTTTAATGGTAGGCTTAAAGACAATAAAAATTCAGCTTAACGATATTTCAAATGATTCGGAGTCTATCGATGTTTGCATCACCTTTAAAAACCATCATTTGCTTAGGCGTCATGGGGACATTATTCACAGGCTGCGCCACCAAAACCCTGATGACCAAAGACAATAAAACTTATACCCGTACTAACAAAGTAACCTTGATTGAAGATCAAGTGGTGGCGTTTGGCAAACCTGCTCAGCCTCTGCCGAATTTACCTGCGCATAGTTTAGTGATTGCAGGGCAGCAAAAAAGTTATGTTCTTACCCAAGGCGGGCCTCAATTTGTCAGCTTAATTGGGAAACTGGACCCGAAAAATATTCAAATCACCCGAGAACTGAGTTTCTATTCAGAAAATAACGATGGCCATTTTATAGGAACATTGCCACTGTCTTATGTGAAACTCAAAGAAGACATCAGCAAGAAAGATCGGGCATTTTTTATTGAAAATGGCGCGAAGGAATGTTCAAGTTCCAGTGATGAACGCATGCTTGCGCAGCGTTTCTGTTTTGAGATCAAACTGGCTGGTGTCGCCTATCCTGCCGCGAACAATTTAGCGTCTTTGAAAGCGTTGAGTAAGCCTTATCAGGTAAGCATTTATACTCATCAAAAAGAAAGTTATAAATCGAAAACAGGCATGAACCCTTTTGAAAAATTAGTGCTGCTCCCTTTTGCCGTTGCGATCGACGTGGTCAGCCTGCCATTCCAAGCTGCCGATAAAATTTTTGATTAATCGAATACACCCAGCGCCTAGAACGAATCAGGCGCTGTGCTTTTTTTGTGAAGGGCTTAAGTTAAGAGTTCGCCCATTAACCAAGCCATATACTTTTCTTTGTCCATAAAATCAGGCGCGCTGCCCGTATCTAGACTGAAATACTGCCGGTTAAACTGAATCACGATTTGTTCGGTGTGGTGCCAGTCTTCAATCAGCTTGAAATAGCTGCTGAAAAAGAAACGGTTTTTACCCCAATTGTTCAAACTTTCCAGCTTTGGATAATGATTATTTGCCATAAAATCTGCATAAGCCAAACGAATATCATCGATTACACACACAGTTTCCATAACTCCACCTGCGGCTAAAGAGTGAATGATTTTTCTACCATTTCAATCTAATGCCCGAAGTTTTAAAACACATGACAGCCTTCTGTTTATATCGTTACAGCTTCTGATTCAATTCCGCACGGTTTTGCAAACTTACTCTGCGCATTTGCCTGTTCAGCTCCACTATCTCTTTATACAGCGCATTAAATTCTTTGAGCGGCTTATCTTCGTAAAACATAAACAGCCTATTACGCTTTTCCCACTTATTATTTTTCAGCACCGCAAATATGGCATCCGCCTTCGCTAAACTTTGCTTCTCCAGCTCAAATAAGGCATATGTATCTTCATCCTTTCGGCTTTCACGTAAACTCTGCGCCAGCTGATTACGGTATTGCGCGCTGATCGGTAAATTTTTCGCCTGCGCTAAACCATTCTGCTCCAAGTCCTGCATTTTCTGCCCATACATATCTACCACAGCATGAACACCTTGCAGCATAGCCTCAGTCTGCGCATAATTTTTTTTCTTATCTGCAGCCAAACGGTCTATATCTAAAAAATGCTCCCAGTCCAGCGCTTTCAGCTCACGTATATAAGCATTGCGTGATTCGGCACTCAGAATCATCTGCTGCAAAACAAATGAAGCCATGATCTGATAATCGCCCTTGAGACGCGCATCATTCACATCCACCCTTATTGGCTGAGTACTGTCTTTGGCCTGCTCAAAAATTTGCTGGGTTTTGTCTAAAAGCACACTTTTATAAACCTGCAGCTGTGCAGCTTCCTGCTGCTGCTGTTTATACTGATAAAACAGACCGCCAAAGACCAATACAGTCGCTGCAGTCAAAATGACAAAAATACGCGGCATGCCAAAACTCCAACGGCTGAATTAAAATAATCATAACTTTAAATTTAAAAAGTACGTACAAATCGCACAAAAAGACACACGCGCTGCAATGAATTTAAAAAAGCATCTGTGGATAAGCGCTTCGAAACCGCTCATTTTATTTAAATTTAAATACGCAAAACAAAAATCATGGCTTATGCCATGATTTTTGAATTCAAAATAAAATATAGATTGAAATATTTAAGGTTTTGGCGCATTACGCTCTAAAACACCTAAATTAATTTGCTCACGGCTCATTTGCACATTCAGCGCATTACGGTCTAAGCCGAATGGCTGCAGCAAGGTGTAAATGCCATTGCGCGGATCTGATGACTGCAAGCCTGCGGCAATATTTAAGACATGCTGCTGTAAAATAGGATCAATACTATTCATATCCGGTACAGGATCTGCAGGAATAAAATCTACATTTGCAATCAAATGTTCATTCGGCGCATGATTGGCTGCATCACGCTCCAGCCGCATCACCTGATGCTGCAGCGCCTTACGTTTTTCAGGCCGTTCCAGAACGGGCTCAATCACAGTTTCATTACGCAGCTCACGGTCAGCCATAACGGTTAATACAGGCAGACGCACAGGTTCAGCCGCCTGCTCAGCAGGCGCTTTTTGCTCGGCAGCCTGCAGCTGTGCAGCAGACAAGCCAATCCATACACAAAGAACAGCAGAAAATTGTTTTGGAAGATTCATAAGATAATTCTCAAATTTTAAATTCGAAGATTGCATTTCTTCAAACCATCTTAAAATTGTACAATAAATCATCTAAAATTCTGCCGCACTCAGATAAACGGCGGCTAAGTCCAAAATACACAGCGCTTTTGAATTTAAAACCGCTGCGGCCAAAGCAGATCTAATAAATTCAATGATCAGCAGTGCAACTTATCTCCCAATCCGCAGCAGCACAGGAAATTGCACCTGATATTGCTGTTCAGGCATGCGCTGAAAAAATGCAGACAAATCTGCCAGCGGATTACCGCCTGTCAGATGTATATAATGCTTTAATCCCGACCAAGTTTGGAAATAGTCCAGCAGCTGACGGCCTGACCAGCAATAATTCAGCTGCACATCCGAAACAGACAGCTCCTCAAAAGGAAAAGGAATGCTTTGATAGCATTCATCAATATAGCGGCGTTCAGCATCCCAATAGCCGTTTAAAGTATTTTTATATAAATGCTGAATCAGCTGCTGCAGCTGCGGATCTTCAGCTTCAATCAAACCATAGCCAATAACGGCCAAACAGCCCTGCGGCTTCAGTACACGCTTCACTTCAGCGTAAAAAGTATCAAAATCAAACCAATGTATCGCTTGTGCAACGGTGACCAAATCGGCGCTGCAATCGGGCAGACCAGACTCTTCTGCAGCAGCCTGCAGATAACGGACATTGCTCACTTGCGGCGCTTGCGCCAGCTGCGCAGCGCTCAGATCAGTCGCCAGCACCTGCTGGAAATCAGGCGCCAGCCAGCTGGTGAACTGCCCAGACCCCGCGCCGCAATCCCATGCTAATCCCTTTTCAGGCACATAGTTTAAAATCTGTTCAATAATTTCGGCAGAATAGCTCGGACGCGCCTGCTGGTACAGCGCACTGTTATCTGAAAATAAGTCCTTCATTTTGCTTCCTATTCTGTATGTTATTCACTTCAGGACAGCTTAAAGCGTTACCCCTGATTTCAGAATAGGCTAAAAGTCTGAGACAGCGCCCCCCAATATCCCGCTGAATATGCAGTATGAGGCATTAAACTGCCGGCAATATAAAAATTCAGACAAAAAAAAAGTCCCAAACATTGTTTGAGACTTTTTTGAATATGGTGGCGAGACCCAGGATCGAACTGGGGACACACGGATTTTCAATCCGTTGCTCTACCTACTGAGCTATCACGCCGATGCGGTGTATTAAGCCGTATCTCAGAACATTAGTCAATAAAAATTATAATAATTTTTATTGACTGAATATTTTTTAGGCAAAAAAAATCCTTGATGGGATCAAGGATTGAAACTTTAAATAAGTTTTGAATATGGTGGCGAGACCCAGGATCGAACTGGGGACACACGGATTTTCAATCCGTTGCTCTACCTACTGAGCTATCACGCCGATGCCGCGTATTAAACAATTTAAGCTGCATGCCGTCAAGCGCCGTCAGCGCCTTTTTCACCAATTGTTTACTTTTAAAGCAAAATTAAGCATTGTTTGATCGTTTTTTGTTTAAAACACAGTATGCAGCCCATTTTGACATTTTCAACAGCTGCTCATTATGGCGCATATAACCAGCATTCAGCATAAAAAAAGCAGCCTGAAAGCTGCTTTTATTCTGTGTCAGGCTTTAAATTTTATCTAAATGCGCCAAACAGCGGTGAATCGCGCCGCAGCCCGGTTCAAAAACTTTTACGCCTTTTTCTTCTTCAAAACGGCAAGCTTCACTGACCAGCCTTTCTGCAACGCCGCGCCCGCGGTTTGCCGGATGCACAACGATATTTTCTAAAGTCTTGCTTTCCCCTTGTCCCGTACACCAAATCGCGCCAATCACTTTGGTGTTAAATTCTGCAGTATAAATTAGGGTATACTGCGTTAAGCTTTGCTCTAGTTGTTCAATGGCATCTGCTCCATCGCTAAACTCTGGGCTCGTGTCATACAGTCGCTCAAGCTGGCTGCGCACTTCATCATTTTCTAAAGAAGTATAAGCGTGTACGGTAATAGGCATTGATAAACCCTCCTGAGCAATCTAATATGCGGTGACTTTTCGTCACAGCGAAAAACATTTTTACATCAATCATTTTGACGTATTTGAGGAACGTGTCTATGACCGATCGTATCAGTGAAGTGGTAAGAAACACCAATGAAACCAAAATTCGAGTTCGTGTGAATCTGGATGGTTCAGGTCAAGGCACTTTAAACACTGGTGTTCCATTTTTAGATCATATGATTGATCAAATCAAGCGGCATGGCTTATTTGATATTGATATTCATTGTGACGGCGACTTAGAAATCGACGATCATCATACTGTAGAAGACTGCGGCATTACTTTAGGTCAAGCTTTTGCGCAAGCGCTAGGCGACAAAAAAGGCTTAAAACGCTACGGCCATTTCTATGCGCCGCTAGATGAATCGCTCAGCCGCGTAGTTGTCGATTTATCTGGCCGTCCGGGCCTTTGGATGGATATTCCATTTACCCGCGCCCGTATCGGTACATTTGATGTCGATTTATTTTCAGAGTTTTTCCAAGGTTTTGTGAATCACGCACTGATGACTTTACACATTGACAATTTGAAAGGCAAAAACAGCCATCACCAAATTGAGAGTGTATTTAAAGCATTTGCCCGCGCCCTTCGCATGGCTTGTGAAGTGGACCCGCGTGCAGAAGGTAAAGTGGCTTCAACCAAAGGGACACTGTAATGACCCGTATTGCCCTTCTTGATTATGGCATGGGAAACCTTCACTCAGCGGCCAAAGCGCTTGAACATGTCGGCGCAGCTGTAGATGTAACCAATGATCCGAAGCTGATTGCGCAAGCAGACAAAATTGTTTTTCCAGGCGTAGGCGCTATGCGTGACTGTATGCAAGGCATGCATGAAGCAGGTATTGATGAAGTCGTAAAAAATGCCGTATTCAATAAGCCTGTTTTAGCCATTTGTGTCGGCATGCAGGCTTTGATGCAGCATTCTGAAGAAAATGGCGGTGCAGATGCATTGGGTATTTTTGAAGGTACTGTAAAACGCTTTCCTGAAATTGAAGGCCTTAAAGTGCCGCATATGGGCTGGAACCAAGTGCATCAGGCTGACCCAAGCCACCCGATGTGGAAAGACATTGAACAGGATGCGCGTTTCTATTTCGTGCACAGCTTTTATGTAGAGCCAAAAGATCAAAGCCTTGTGGCTGCCACTTGTGACTATGGTTTGGATTTCTGTACTGTAATTCATCAAGAAAACTTGTTTGCAACACAGTTCCACCCTGAAAAAAGCCACACAGCCGGCTTACAGCTGCTGAAAAATTTTGTGGAATGGAAGATTTAATTAGTCTGCGCCCGATAAAAAGCCCGCAATAATGCGGGCTTTTTTTATTCTTAGATAAGCTTTGAACGCTTTCACCTGCTAAAAAAAACATTTATGATTCATGCATAAAAATTAATCATTCTTTTTATATCTATAAACATAATAGCCAAAGGAATACACCATGAATAATGTCAATGACTCCTCTCTCAGCGCGGCCGGACGCTTTGGACGTATGTCTTATCTAGGCTGGAATAGCCTGCTGCTGATTACGGTCATGATCATAGGCATACTCTGCGCAATTTTATTGCCGGGATTTAAACCAGATATAGACCAAGGTATGCCGCTTTCTATGCTGCTGACAATTGGCATCATTTATTTTGCGATGCTGTATTTGACTTTTATCTTTACAATACGCCGCCTGCATGACCGCAATCATACTGGCTGGCTATCATTACTGCTCCTTGTCCCTATTGCAAATATATGCTTGGCTTTATATTTAATTTTTGCGAAGGGTGATGCGCATGAAAACCAATATGGCTGGCCTAGACCAACCCAAACATGGGAAAAAATATTGGGCTGGATTTACATTCTGATTATTCCGCTGGGCATTCTCGCGGGTATTTCTGTTCCAGCTTATCAAGACTATGTGCAGCGCGCCAAACAGGCTCAAATAGAAATGCAGCAGCAATAATAAAAAAAGACCTGCAATTAAACCTGCTTTAAGCAGGTTTTTTTTATACTTGATCAAACAGCTTGCCGTTTATTTCTCACTTCATATGATTTATAACGGATAGCTCATCCAAATAAAACTCCATCAAACCAATCATTCAGACACTTTTCACCGTTCATTTTGAGTGTGAAAAATTTGAATTTTACGCAGAACCCGCTCTCTTTTAACGCCGTTAAATCCCTTAAAACCGCCAAAACCATGCATTTCAGGCCAAGCACATTGAACGTCTTTAAACCGGTAAAAAACAAAGATTACAAAAAATAAAGCAGGAAATAAGCTTGCTGATCAATAAAAACAAGTGAAAAATACATCAACACCACATTTAAATTACTGTTTTATATTAAAAATAATTACATTTTCTCACAATTTTCTTTAACCGCCTTAGTTAGTTGTTTTTTAACACAAAAACCAATAAATGTGACAAATATCACCATTATGTATGTTTTTTATAGTTTGTTCGCACTTTGTTTGTCTGCTAAAAATAAACCAGCAAGACTCCACAAAGCAGCTTTCGAAGATAAGAATTTCGAATACAAAAAAATTTGAAAATCGGAGAATAATGAAATGTTTAAATTATTTACGGGAAAAATCAGCGGCATATTTACATTGGCAATTCAAGGCCTAACCAAAGCTGTCGGCAGTATTTTGGATGCCATTGTGCATACCGTCGATACTGTCGTTGATATTATCAGTGCAGTCGCATCTCCTATTACCTCTACACTGACCAAGCTGCCATTACTTGGCGGCACCATTGATAAAGTTTTAGATACCACACATAAGGTGCTGGATACCGTCAGCAGCGAATTGCATGACACGGCGCATGCCTTGCAGACGGGGGATATCGAAAGCGGCGTAAGCGAACTGTTGAGCGGTGTCACAACCATTGCCGGAACAGCCGTCAGCGAAGTCGCAGATTTGGCTGAATATGTCGTCGGCCTCGCAGACCCGCTTGTTGATGTTTTAGGCCATGTGCCTGTTCTGGGTGATGCTGCAGCAGCCTTAGGCAGCACAGTAGACAATGTTTTAGGCTTTGTCGGCGAAACGGGTGACTATGTTGCCGCAGTCGAACCGACTGACCTCTTGAACAATGCCGTATCTGATCCATTCGGCACACTTGGCGGCACATTGCAGGATCTTTCAGGCTCTGCGCATAATCTGGCTGAAGACTTCGCGCCTTTAACAGACTTTGCTGCGCAAATTCCAGTATTAGGCGATGTTGCAGGTGCAGTCGGTTCTACACTGGATAACGTGGCTGGCTTTGTCGGTGAAACAGGCCAATATGTCGGCAGCATCAATGCCCTTGATCTGGTTGGCGGCCTCCTCACCAATCCAATTGCTGCCGTTGGCGGTGTTGTTCAGGATGTATCAACAACTGTCGACAGCTTGCTGGACGACATTGCGCCAATTACAGATCTGACCAATCCGATTCCAGCGGTGAATGCTGCCGTAGATGCTGTAGGCGCATTGGCAGGCGGTGTAACTGCAGGCTTATATGATGCAGGTACTGTTTTGGCAAATGCTCCGTCTATCCTAGATCAGTTCCAGCTGCCATCTTTCGTATAACGCGGCCTTTTCTCTCCCAAGTAGAAACCTGCAGATCTCTGCAGGTTTTTGCTTTTTGGCAGAAACAAAATAGAAAAGGCGATCATCATCTATCAGAACATCTTTTTGCTTAGTCCGCTAAAAAGCATTAAGCTGAAAATTCTGCTTATTCATGTGCCTGCATTATGCAACTGCCCCCAGCTTCAGCTCTGCCCAGCAAAGATCAAATTCAGCTTTTGCCTCTATTTCAAAGTCTGCCATTTGACTGTATTTTGCTGATTAATAGCCTTGAGCAGTGCCAAGCAGTACAAGACGAACTCTATCAAGCCGCAGTGCTTGGCTTTGACTCTGAATCCAAGCCGACTTTCAGCAAAGGTGAAATTGCGACAGGCCCGCATCTCATTCAACTGGCAACACTTGAACGTGCGTATTTATTTCAGGTCAGCCCTGAAATTTTAGACTTTTTAAAACCTATATTTGCCAGCCGTGACCAGATTAAAGTCGGATTTGGCCTAAAAAATGATGCACATCTGTTCCGCAAAAAAGGGATTGAGCTCAACAGTATTATTGAACTGTCCAAATGCTTCAGATCTTTTGGCATCGACAGCCCTGTCGGCTTGAAAAATGCCATGGCGCTGCTGTTTCAAGTGAACTTCCCTAAAAGCAAAAGTATCAGCACGTCTAATTGGTCAAAGAAAAATTTAACCGATCAGCAAATCAGCTATGCTGCGGCCGACGCTTACGCGCCTGTACTGGTTTTTGAAGCGCTGCTTCGTTTAGGCCTGCTGCCAAAAGAGATTCCCAACAGCAGCTTAAAATTGCGCATACGGCCAAACAAATGAACATACCCCCTGTTTTTTTATCTGGTCGGTTTGACATCATTGTGTCATTTTAGGAGCGCTACAATCGCGCAGATAGAGGTTCATAAAAATATCTCATCAAACAAATAATGAGCTGATTTACCCAAACAAACAATCAGCTAACCATGCTGCATAGCTGTGCATAATCTCAAAGAACAAATCATTTTTCGCTTCATTGAAAAGCCGTATCAAGAGATTTACAACCTTGGCGCGGCGTTAAAATCATCTGGCTTAAATGTACGAGAACAGCCGGCAGCCTATGTCTAAAAACAGCATGTTCAGCGCTGTACTTGTCTAGCAAAAAAGCTGCTGCGCCATAAAAACAAGACTAATGCTGAAAAACCGCTCACTTGAGCTCAGTCAGGCTTTTTTATAGTTCATTTAATTAGCGTTTAGTGAATTGGCGTTTCTTTGCTAAGATATTCGCCAAATAAATTCTTTATGAGATTAGGCAAGGAGCGAAAGCATGCTGATCATCCCTGCAATTGACCTGAAAGATGGCAAATGTGTCCGCTTAAAACAAGGCCGTATGGAAGACGATACTGTATTTTCTGACGACCCGGCCGCAACTGCACAGCATTGGGTAAATGAAGGCGCGCGCCGCTTGCATTTGGTCGATTTAAACGGCGCTTTCGCTGGTACGCCTATCCATAAGCCTGTTGTTGAAGCCATTGCTAAAGCGCAGCCAGATTTGCCTATTCAAATTGGCGGCGGCATCCGTTCATTAGAAACGATTGAACATTATTTGGATGCAGGCGTATCTTTTGTGATTATTGGTACAAAAGCCGTTCAAGAACCTGAATTTGTAGAAGAAGCATGCAAAAAATTTGCAGGCCATATCATTGTCGGCATCGATGCGATGAACGGCATGGTGGCGACCGACGGCTGGGCAAATGTGACTGACGTGAAAGCGACTGACCTTGCGAAGCGTTTTGCAGATGCTGGCGTATCCAGCATTGTCTACACAGACATCGCGCGTGACGGCATGATGCAGGGTGTCAACGTTGAACAGACCGTTAACCTTGCAGCTTACTCAGGCTTGCCTGTTATTGCATCTGGCGGCGTGACCAATTTAGACGACGTCCGCAACTTAAAAGGCCAGCCGGGCATTTTAGGCGCGATCACAGGCCGTGCAATTTATGAAGGCACACTCAGCCTTCGTGAAGCACAGCTGCTTTTAGACCAGCAGTCTTTGTAAATCTAATCACCATAAAAAAAGGCCCGTGGGCCTTTTTTTATGGTTTAAATTTGGCAATTTTCGTTAATGTAAATAAGCCTCAGTCATTACCGCCGCAATACGCAGCAAGCGTCTTTGTTTTTCCCAGCAAAGTAAATAATGAAACTCTCTCAATTTTTGCTTAAATAAATAAGGTAACAAAGCTTTTAAAGCTTGCTGATCTATTTCTACACTACCATCACATTGGAAATCACGCTATTGAACTACATTCCAATATTTTTGATCATCGCCATAAACAATATAGGAGCTGCGCTGGAAATAATTATTGGCATGTACGCGCCAAAACCTTCCCATGCAGTGCTGATCCTTATCTAAGCAGCATCGCTTAAGCTGAGGTAAAAAATGGACAATTTTCTGTGGCCGTGATACTGAAAATAACTCAAATTCATCATCATTCATCCGACCGTGATGAACCAGCTGTATAAACCAGCTGTCCAGCTTTACCGCATCGTCCATTTGAATCTGGTAGAAAAAAATATAATTTTCATTGGCTTTAAAATATGGAGGCTGGATTAATACTGTTTTAAATTTATATGCAATCAATTCATTACATGGCTTTACGGCTAAAAACTGAACCAGAAACGCACAATTCTGCTGTCTGATTTTTTAAAAATGGGTATAAATATCATCGGCCTCGTCTATGAGGCTATACATATACAGACCTAAAAATAAAGCAAGAAAAGCGAAAATAACCATGATTCCTTTGCGCATAATGAACTCATTTTTATTTTTTAAATGCGATTTCAGCGTCTAATTTAAATAAGGTATAAGATGCGGGTCAATCATTTAAATCACTTTGATTTTTCATTTTATGCTGTCTTCTCCTCTTTTCCACAAACTGCAAAGCAAAGCTCCGCAAATTTCCCTAATTTTGATCACTGTCATTTGGGGCGGCAGTTTTTTAACCGTGCAATACGGCCTGAACTACAGCACGCCAATCATGCTGGTAGGCCTGCGTTTTGCTGCTGCCGCGATTGCCGTCAGTCTGCTGTCTTTAAAATATCTGAAAAGCTCTAACCGCTATGAAATCTTTGCCGGCTTTTGTATTGGCGCTGTGATTGCAATTGGCTACGGCACACAAACCATTGGCCTGCAAAGCATCAGCAGCAGTGAATCTGCTTTTTTAACCGCATTATATGTACCGCTGGTGCCATTTTTTATGTGGCTATGCTTTAAAAGCCGTCCGCACCTCATGACATGGCTCGGCACAGCATTGGCCTTTATCGGCTTAGTCTTTTTGACTGGCAATGGCTTTGGCGCAATTCAGCTGAATTTTGGGCAAATCATCACCCTGCTCGGCTCAATTGCCATTGCTTTTGAAATTATTTTAATCAGCTATTTTGCTTCACGGGTCAACTTGCGCCGTGTTACGGTTTTACAGCTGGCCTTTGCCTCATTGCTGTGTTTTTTACTTGCACCGCTAAATGGTGAGACTGCCCTGCCTGCTTTTGAATGGCCATTATTTGCCGTGTTATGCGGTCTAGGCCTAGCAAGCGCAGTCATTCAGCTGGTCATGAACTGGGCGCAGCGTATGGTCGATCCATCTCAAGCGGCCATTATCTATGCGGGCGAACCCGTCTGGGCGGCCATCATTGGACGGATTGCTGGAGAACGCTTAGCGCCATTGGCCCTGCTGGGCGGCGCTCTGGTAGTTTTCGGGGTCATGCTAAGTGAATGGCGGCCTAAATGCCTCAAAGCGCTAAAAAAATAACCGCCCAAATAAAAAAGCCCAAGGACATCAGAACTTGGGCTTTTTCAGGTATTCAATTATTGGTACATCGGACGGTTATCATTTACAGTAATAATGCCGCGGACCGCGCGGTACACAATCCAAATCCATGACAAGCCGATTACCGATAAACAGAACGCTGTTGCGCTAATCGCCATCGTTACAAAAGCATCTGGCTGATTTAATTTAAAAAATAGAAAGATAAACGGCAAAAAAGCGATGAAATTCCAAAACAGATACCACCAAAAGGTGCGGATTTGCCACGTGAAATGGCTTTCAAAAATACTGCCTTGCACATCGCTGCGCTTCACGTAGTTAATAATCAGCGCAATGACCGCCAGCAGTCCAGCTGTAAAAATAGCGACGATATAAAGAATATATAAGGCAATGGTTAAGGTTCTGTTCGAATCTTTATCTATAAAATAGTCCATACATACCCTCAGTTTTTTTACGTTCAGCTCTGTTCTTAAAACGGATTAAATGGCGAAACCAGCCAAATCACCAAAAGTACGTTAAACGCTATAGTACAAAAATATATCTGACGGAACGGTTGTTTTTGTGTTTTATGACGCAGTTTTTGCTGCGCTAACCATGCAGCAGGCCAGCCGCCCAAAAAAGATAAAATATGCAATATGTTTTCAGGCACACGGCGGTTGCCCAGCTGAGCAGCCTCTTTGTCCTGTGCATAGAACCAATAGGTTGCAGCATTGACTAAACTGATTGCCAGCAGCGCTACGCCATTCAGCAAGCCTGCTATGCTGAGCACCGCAAGCAGCACAATATAGCCGATGCACAGGATCTGCATCGGCTGTATTTTTTTGCGTATGCGCACAATATTATCTTTATGTTTGGGCTGAGCCGTTTTGACCTGTGCCGCTTTTAAATAATTGACCTGCTGCGCGCGATGACGGCCGCGCTCATCTAAAATAATCAGATATTCCAGCGCGCAGCCCACAATGGGACGCGGCCCTGGGCGGGCAAAATCCTTAATATGTAAAAATACGCGCGCTTTACTGGCATCGCTCGGCTGAATAAATCCATAGCCTTTGTCATCAAACCATTCCACTAAGCGTCCTTGATCGCGCATTTTCACCCTCTTTTTAATTTATGCTGTCACGAATTTTAAGCGTTCAATCAGCATATTACGCATTTCATCTGGATTTTTCTGCAAAATATCTCCGCCTGTACGGCCTTCCGCTGCATTTTTCTGAGCCACTTGCAAACGCATCATCCAAAAACGCCCTGCCGCCATGGCTAAATACAGCTCTAAACAAGACTTTTCGTCATGGGTCAAAGGACGCACCGTTTCATAGGCATTTAAGAAAGCCACAGCCTTGGCTTCATTCAGCTCTACACTTGGATATTCTGTGCAGAAGTCATTTAAAGTGATGGCAATATCAAATAAAAACTCGTCTTTATTCAGCTCATAAAAATCGAGAATGCCATTCAGCTGATTGCCGTCAAATAAAGTATTGTCACGGAACAGATCTGAGTGAATAAAACCTTTCGGACGGTCTGGATAAACTGCCGTTAAGGCTTCATACAAACCTAATAATTTACTGAGCAGCGCTTTATCAGCATCGTTTAAAGTCGGCTTAATTTCACGCGCCACGGCATACCAATAGGCATGATCACGTACGAAATTACGCTCTAAAGGAAAATCCTGCAAAGCCACATGCATTTGCGCCTGCGCCACTGCAATCGCTTCTGCCTGCTCCAAAGTCGACGGCATAGGATGCTCACCCATCAAGCGCGGCGCGATTTGCGCAGGCTTATTTTTCATACTGTGAATCGCTTTGCCTGAATGTGACAGCGGTACTGGCACCGCCACGCCAACGTCACCTAGATGTTCCAGCACAGGTACAAGTTCCCCTGCAGCCTGCTCGTCCATATCTTCAAAAACAGTCAATACATATTGCTTGTCTTCACAGACCAAAAAGTAGTTGGTGTTTTGAATACCCCCTTGAATGGGAATCAGGTCAATCGCCTCTAATCCATAAGGCGCTGCAAAATCCTGAACTTCCTTTAAAGTCAAAGTGGTATAAACCGACATAGAAAACCTGCGAAAAAACTTACATAAGTTTGCTAGAATACCGTTTCCATCTGCCAAGGTGTAGCGCTTGTGCGGGTGAGTTTCATAATCGGCTGTAATAATTGGAAAAATTTATGCTAGCTAAACGTATTATTCCTTGCCTCGACGTCGACAACGGCCGTGTGGTGAAAGGTGTTCAATTCCTTGATATCCGTGATGCAGGTGACCCCGTAGAAGTGGCGCGCCGTTATAACGAACAAGGCGCCGATGAAATTACTTTCCTTGATATTACTGCTACACATCATGGACGCGACACCACTTACCGCACAGTAGAACGTATGGCTGAATCCGTTTTCGTTCCGCTTACAGTCGGCGGCGGTGTCCGTAAAGTTGAAGATATTCGCCTGCTTTTAAATGCAGGGGCAGACAAAGTTTCAATTAACTCTGCAGCCATTTATAACTCTGAGTTTGTACAGGAAGCATCACAGCGTTTTGGCGCGCAGTGCATTGTGGTTGCCATTGATGCGAAAAAAACCGGTGATAACAAGTGGGAAATATTCACCCACGGCGGCCGTAAAGAAACTGGCATTGATGCCATTGAATGGGCTGTGAAAATGGCCGACTTCGGTGCAGGTGAACTGCTTGTGACCTCAATGGATGCCGATGGTACGAAAGCAGGTTATGACCTTGCTCTCATGCGTTCGATCAATGACCGCGTGACCATTCCAACCATTGCATCTGGCGGCGTAGGCAACCTGCAGCATTTAGCAGACGGCATTATTCAGGGCGGAGCAGATGCTGTACTTGCGGCTTCTATTTTCCACTTTGGTCAGCACACTATTCCAGAAGCGAAAAAATACCTTGCTGATCAAGGCATTGAAATGCGTCTTTAATTGACTGCATAGGCAAAAATATGATTCAAAGAGCATCTCCAAGATGCTCTTTTTTTAGGTCTAATAATGGATAGTTTGCAGCATATACTCATACTGGCGGGCGTAATCTTCTTATTCCTTGTCATTATTTTACTCAAAAAATATATGCAAAATCCTTTTGGCTTTTTACTGATTTTACCTTGCTTAGGACTGCTGTTCTTTGGTTACGCGGCATTTTCAAAATACCAACTCCATCGATATTATGAACAGGCTTTAAATGCCCCTGCACAAATTCGCTATTGCGGCATTTTTGCTAAATGGGTGGTTGTTGAAAAACCAACTCGGCATAGCATCATTCAAGAAAAAGTATTTCTGTTTCAAAATGACAGACAAGGTTTTTTATTTAGCAATAGCTTACGCACCAGACAGCAATTTCCAGAACTCCAAACATTAAAAGAACAAGCACCTGTTTGCTTTCAATTCTCGCCTGAATATAAAGATGAAGAAGGCCGCTATATTTTGACTGCTTTTGAAAAACAAAAATAGCAGACAAAAAAAAGGAGCCTCAAGGACTCCCTATAAACCAAGAAAACTACAGCACTTGGTTCTGCACTACTAAAAGTAAAACAGCAAATATACGTCAATTTCAAAATACATGTGTATTTTGATGTCAAGAATTCTATCGCAGCAGGATTTAGTGAAGATTGACAGTAAATCCAAAATTTATTGACAAATCACGACAACACCTCATTTTTTAAGGCCTTTTTGCGCTGCTCCTGTTTTTTATTCCATCACGCTTTCCAATTCTGGAACATCTTGCTGCACATATTTCGCAGGGAAAAACTTCTGCACTGCAGCTGTCAGCGCTTGAGCGGCTGCAGCAGGCAGTACAATGCCTAAGGGATTCTGCTCCTGCAAATTGGCTGAAGAAACCACCCGTGTACCCAAGATATAGTCAAACCATGGCTTGGTCACACACCAGTTGGCATCTTGATTGGCATTCATATGATGATCATAGTGCCATGGAATTTTCTTCATTGCCCACTCTGGCTCCAAATGTGCGCGGCGGTGGATATAATAGTAATTGCATGCACTGTACAGCACCGCCAGACTCATCCCTTTTGACACAGGATAAAATAGCGGTGTAAATACACCTGCGACAACAGCTAAAGAAATAATTTCATTCTTGGTACGCCAGTTGCTGATGCCTTCTACATAACCATGATCATTAAAGTCCGTTTTGCGTACTTCTCTATGATGCTCCCAATGTGACTTCATGCTTTGCGGCACAGGGCTATAACGCGGCTTCCCAGTACGGTGCGTACCGTGCAGCACATATTTATGCGCAAACCATTCAAATGCATTAGCCACTGCTAAGCCAGCAATAAAACCTTTAATCATGCGGCTTTCCTCCTCGTCTTTTATATGACTATAAAGAAAGTCTAAGGCTGGATATTGACTATTTTTTTTAATATCATTGACAAAGTACGACAAAAGCAAGAATAAAAAATGCAGCAGTTAAAGGATTACACAGGTTCTGTATATGGCGGTCTAGGTCAGTTGCTTTATGCGTTCTATCAAGCGCAGGCGCTTCCTATTCCAGAAAAATTAGAGAAAGTTCAAAATCTTGAGCGCTTTGACTATATTATTTGGCGTGATTTGCTGACGTCTCTAGACCAGCAGCTGAAACGCCCGGCACTCAGTTTAGAAATTGCAGAATCAGTGCTGCCGAAACACCTCGGCATTATTGCCTATATTGCCATGTCTTGTGAAAATTTAGGTGAAGCGCTGTACCGCTATCATGATTTCCACCGTCTGATTTATGACGGTTCACCGCTGCAAATCACAGGCATAGGCGAATATTTATCGATCCGCTGGACTGAACTGCTGCCCAATATGGCCACCCAGCTGACCGATGAAACAGCGATTGCGCTTATGGCTGGCTTTTTAAAGCATTTTATGGACTTTAAAGACATCACCCTGTATGAAGTCCACTTTAAAGGCCCGTCTCCAAAATACATAGCGCGCTATGAACAGTTCTTCCGCTGTCCTGTCCGCTTTTCACAGCCTTACTCACAAGTGCTCATGCCATTAAGCGAACTGACACGGCCATTTATGAAAGGCGATCAAACCTTACAGCAGCTGCTGACCCAGCAGGCGCAATCGTTGCTGGAAAAGCTGCCCAATACCACCCATGTTGACCACCGCCTGCAGCAGGCAATTTTAACTGGCCTGCAAAAAAATCAGTTTCAAATCGAGCATATTTCCGCGCAGCTGCAAATTTCAGTTCGCCAGCTGCAAAGGCATCTGCAGCAGCAAGGCACAACCTATCAGCAGCGTATGCACCAAGTCCGCTGCATGCTCGCCAAAGAATATTTAAAAGACCCGCATTTGGGCTTACATGAAATTGCTTTATTGTTAGGTTATTCAGAACAAAGCGCTTTTCAGCGGGCATTTAAACAATGGCTGAACATCACCCCGCAGCAATGGCGCTTGCAGCATCAATAGAATGCAAACAGTTACGATAATCACCTTGCTTTGAACGATAATTAACCTAGAAAATAAAAAAGTTACATTCAATAAAATAAATAGCTCGATAAAAAAAACTCTCTACGGAGCAATTATGAATAAATATATCGCAGAAATGATAGGCACATTTTGGCTGGTTTTTGGCGGCTGCGGCAGCGCAATTTTCGCAGCGGCATTCCCTGAATTAGGTATTGGCTTCGCAGGCGTGGCTTTAGCATTCGGTTTAACCGTTTTGACGGGCGCATATGCTTTAGGCCATATTTCAGGCGGCCATTTCAACCCAGCAGTCAGTATTGGCCTGTGGGCGGGCGGGCGCTTTGAAGCAAAAGAGCTTGTTCCTTATATTGTTTCCCAAATCATCGGCGCAACATTTGCTGCATGGGTACTGTACCTGATTTTCAGCGGCCAATCCGGCTTCGCCGGCACAGGCGGTTTTGCCAGCAATGGTTTTGGTGACTTATCTCCTGGCAAATATTCACTGATGTCTGCATTGATCATTGAGGCCGTATTAACCGCAATGTTCCTCATTGTGATTTTAGGTTCAACAGATAAACGGGCGCCTGCGGGTTTTGCGCCAATCGCGATTGGTTTAGCGCTGACGCTGATTCACTTGATCAGTATCCCTGTGACGAACACATCGGTTAACCCAGCGCGCAGTACAGGCGTTGCTTTCTTTGCAGAAACCGCAGCGCTTAGTCAGCTTTGGCTGTTCTGGGCCGCACCAATTGCCGGTGCTTTAATTGGCGCAGTGCTGTATAAAATCATTGCCAAAGAATAAATTACTCAGCCATAAAAAAAAGCTCACAGATGCGGGCTTTTTTAAATTCTTAGATTTTAAAATCCAAAACGTAAGCTTATAAAAATGGATTTTCAATCTCGCCGTCTTGGTCACGCTGAACAGCATCCGGCAGATTGCTTTCACTTTCTAAAGATGCCACGACATCATTCAGCAATGCCTGCAGCGCTTTGGCAGCCTTCAGGCCTACCTGATCTTTAGTCAGCTGCAAACTACCGTAAATGCTGACACAGTCCGTGTCATTTTCAACAGTTAAATCGTGGATAGCGTGTGACTCTGTCCCATGTTCATAAGGCTTAAACATCGTTCTCTCGCTCTTGTGATTGGTCATGTGTTTTGTTGTTTTAACAGTTTCGGCTGTCTCAGTTCCATCCTAATACATGCGTTTTATTTCAACAACTGCAAAATAAACTGCAGCAAAGCTTCAATCAGCTGTTTAATCATCGCATCCTGCACATCCCCGCCCTGATCTGGACTGCCCGTATGGCTATTTGAATTGCTGCTGTCAGCGCTGCTGCTGAGTGAAGCGCCCGAAGAGCTGAATTGAGACTGCAACGCATTCAGCTGACTGGCCTCAACATCTTCCGCACACTGGCTTTCTGCATCCCAGTGTGAATAAGCAAATTGCACATTGGCTTTTACTGCGCCAGCTTTCAGCGGCAGCTTATATGTATTGCGCTTTTGTTCTTCTGTCAGCTGCGGAAAAAGATTAATGCCCAGCTGCTCTTCCAAATAACAGACACTGACAACCTCAACACGCAATGAATTATCATTCGGCGCTAAGTACGCGCCAATTGTGCCAGTTTTCGGCATATAAACCGCTTTATACGTTGCAGTCGGCACAATCACGCCATTGCCAATCGTCTTCAGTTTCTTACCGGCATAGACAGGCCCTGTCACCACGTAGACATCTTGCTTCTGCTTGGTCACAATCGCACGGGTGGCTTCTTCCAGCTCACGCCAAATTTGCTGATTATTTTTTGGCGCCTGCGGGACCATATTGGCTAATGAAAAACTGTCAAACTGAGCAGCCTTTGTTGGCATATCTGCATTTGGCGCCATATGGCCGCGGTCATAACCAGAAGCCCGATAATCCTGCAAAACCGCGCGGTGTTCTCTTGGCACACGGTTTTCTTCATGAAAACTGTCTTCACGCGGAATTTTTTGGCTTAAACGTGCAGGCGTCAGCGCTTCTGCAACCCATAACGGAGTTTTTGACACTCCCGAATACATCACGTTAAAACCATTAAAACAAAGCGGATAATTATTTTTTTCAAGACTTTGTTTAACTAAATAAGGCGGTACTTCACGGTAGAACTGATCTAGGCAGGCACTGTTTGACACCGTGGCCGTAGATACAAATTGCTGAATTTTTTCTTGTCCAAAGGCAAATGCAAAACTGCCGGCAGCAACCATCCCCAAAATAGCTTTAACACTATTTTGATTCCAAAATTTAGGGAGCATGAGACCTGAACTGCTTTTCTTTTTTGCCATTACTTACAACGTTTGCACTTAAAAAGGATTATTTTTCGGGAGCTTAGCAAGGGCATTTGCTGCTGTATATGCAAGACTGATGGTTTTGATGAAGATTTATGCAAACATTGTCTAACAATTCATCAAGTGATGTAACAATTTGTCGCGCTTATAGGCCAGTTTATGAGAACTCTTGAAACAATTCGGTATGTTTCATTGAATGCAGCTTTAAAAATATGACAAGGTAATGCTGAGAAGAACTCGAAAGAATAATTTTACGGAGTCATTATGTTTTCTAAAATTTTTGGTTTAGGCGCAATTACCGTATTCGCAAGCGCTGCAGTATTTGCTGAGCCTCCAATTCAGCCCGGAGATACCTTAGAAAGCCTGTCTAAGGCCAAAGTCACCACAACGGTCAATGGCCAGCCAGGATCACTGCAAGAATTGATCTCAAGCGGTCAAATCAAGCCAGCAGCAGAAACGCCAGCAATGCATACTCCAGCACCAAATGCGGCGGTATCTGAGGCTCCTGCGCCTGCAGCCGACCCAAATGCGCCCGCTCAGGCCTTGCCTGAATTGCCTTCATCTGCAGAAGCGCCTGTAAATGCGGAACAGCCGCCTGCTGCCGATATGCCTATTCAAGCTGCGCCAGAAACTCCTGCACCATCTGAATTGCCGCCAGAAGCGCAATAAATTCAGCTGAGGCACGTCTCGCTTTCATCCCTAGGATGATCCTCCACAAAAAAACCAGAGTCATGCTCTGGTTTTTTTGATCTTGCAGTTTTTACTTCAAGCTGCCAGCAATAACGTATTTAAATTTCAATCTGACTGCCTAACTCAACCACACGGTTGGTTGGAATCTGATAGAAGTCACTGACAGGACTGGTATTGCGCTGCATCGAAATAAACAGCTTTTCACGCCATGGCGCCATACCCTCGCCTACCGTATGAATAAGACGGTCACGGGAAATAAAGAAGCTGATCTGCATCTGATCATATTCAAAGCCCAGCAGCGCATAAGCCTGCGCTAATGCCTGCGGGATATTTGGCTGATCTTTAAAGCCGTAATACATTGAAATACGGTAAAAGCGCTCATCCAGTTCTTCAACCGTCACACGTTCAGATGCCGGCACATAAGGAATATCACGGGTCACTACAGTCACCATCACATTACGCTCATGCAGCACCTTATTGTGCTTAATATTATGCAGCATGGCATGCGGCACAATATTTGGCGTCCCTGTCAGGAACACAGCATCACCCGGTACGAACTTCGTCTCATTGCTGAAGCTGATACTTTTAATAAACAAGTCGATAGGCAGCGCATCTTTTTCCAGACGGTTCAATACAAGTTCACGGCCATCTTTCCAAGTCATTAAAATCGTATACAGCACTGCGCCGATTAAAATCGGTACCCAGCCGCCAGCCGCAATTTTCAATGACGTCGATGCAACAAAAATCATATCCAGCAACAAAAACGGCACAGCAAACAGCGCCACTTTCCAAATTGGCCAGCGCCAGAAACCATAGGCCAAAATGGAAATTAAAATTGTCCCGCAGAGCATGGTCATCGTGACTGCGACACCATAAGCGCTGGCTAAGTTTTCACTGTTTTCAAACAGTAGAATTAAAATCAGCACAGAAATAAACAGCGCCCAGTTAATAAACGGCAAATAAATCTGACCGCGTTCTACGTCTGAAGTATGGCGTACAGTCAAGCGCGGCAAATATCGCAGCTGAATAGCCTGATTGACCATAGAGAACACACCGGTAATGACCGCCTGTGAAGCAATCACCGCCGCTGCTGTTGCTAAGCCAATCATTGGATATAAGGCCCATGATGGAATCAGCATATAAAATGGATTGGCCAGCGCTTCTGCATCACGCAGCAGCAATGCGCTTTGGCCTGCATAGTTCAGCAGCAGGCACGGCAGCACGACAATAAACCACGCTAAACGGATCGGCAGCCGCCCAAAGTGCCCCATATCTGCATACAGCGCTTCACCGCCAGTCATGGTTAAGATCACTGCGCCCATCGTCAAAAAGGCCACATAGGGCTGATTAAACACAAAACTCAGCGCCCAGTAAGGGTTCACCATTTGCAAGACATGCGGCGTTTGAATAATGCTCCATAAGCCAAAGAAACCAATAGACAAAAACCAAGCCAGCGTCAGCGGGCCAAAGAATTTGCCCATGGTGCCTGTCCCGTGGCGCTGGACTAAAAATAGGCCCGCCAAGATACCGATCGACAGCGGCGCAAGCCATTGGTTAAACATTGGTGTTGCAATACTTAAACCTTCAACTGCAGACAGCACTGAAATTGCAGGCGTGATAATGCCATCGCCAAAAAACAGCGAGGCGCCAATAAAACCTAATGCAATTAAATAGATTTTTTTCTTGTCACTGATAAGTGTGGTACGTAAGTTTAATGCCAGCAGGGACATAATCCCGCCCTCACCGTTGTTGTCGGCGCGCATAATAATCATGACGTATTTGAAACTGATGGTGAGCATCATGCACCAGAAGATCAGCGAGAGAATACCCAAGACCGAAGCTTCTGAAATTGCAAGATGCGCTGTCAGGAAACATTGTCGCAGCGCATAAAGCGGACTGGTCCCGATGTCCCCAAACACCACGCCTAGAGCTGCTAGAGTAATAGCAGGCAGCGTGGCTTTTTGTGCAGTACTTTGCATATTTTTTGTCTTCATTTTAGACAGGATTTTTGCGAATCATATCACCAAGGTTAAAGTTTTTCTCTAAATCAATTGTTTCAGCTTGGCACAATAGATTTTTTTCGCTATTATCCACGGCGCAAAAGGTGAGGTGTCCGAGTGGCTTAAGGAGCACGCCTGGAAAGTGTGTATACGTTTGCGCGTATCGAGGGTTCGAATCCCTCTCTCACCGCCAGAATTTTAAAATCTCTAAATTGAAGGATTTAGAGATTTTTTTATGCCTGATCTTTTTGAATGCTGCCGCTTTTCAGCTTTGAGCAGCAAAGCGCGCCAATCTTAGCCCCGCAATACAGCAGATGATTCAATTTTCTGCTTATAGCCCCCGTTTCAATCATAAAAATCCATTCTATTCAGCAGCATAAAATCATGCAGCACCCAACAATATATTTAGATTTCAAGCCAAATCCGTTTATTTTTTTAGACGCATTCAGGCTTAGAAAGCAGTAATGCAGCCTAAAATGACAGATCAACACTAAAAATTATAAAAATATCGAGATGAAAAAATTTAATTGGCACACATTTAGCTTCATTAACATGCAATACAAGCTGTGATATGTTGAAAGCATAAACCGTAGATAAGGAGACCATTACAATCGGCACATTCTTGAACTATTGATCTATAAAAACAGACAAAGCCATAAATAGAAACACTGCTATTCTCAGGAGAGAACATGAATAACAGCGCGAACTATACGAAGCAGATCAAAAATGCCAAACGCGGGGGCTATACCCCAACCATCGCTAAAGATGTCAACAAACATAAAGTTCAAAAAGCACTAAGACTCATCGAACAATGGAGGCAGCTTGCCAGCGAGCTAAAACCTCAGCTGCAATTGGACATGGCTTTTACCCTTGAAGAATGTGCGCAAGACCTCGACAAAATCCTTAGAACCAAATAAACCGCTTCGCCCTCTTTTACATCACAGCGCATAGCCTGAAACTTCAGGCTATGGCTATTAAATCAGCAGTCAATAAAAAGCTTTTCTTTTTTATCTTGCGTCCCTAAAAAAAATCTGTAAAATGCAAGCCACAATGCCGGCATAGCTCAGTTGGTAGAGCAACTGACTTGTAATCAGTAGGTCCACAGTTCGAATCCGTGTGCCGGCACCATTTCTTAGCCTCGCTTTTTAAGTGAGGCTTTGATGTTTCTAGGGTATGCATTTCTTCAGGCGCCCGCACCCAAATATCTCAATCGGCCTTTTGCGCACTCACTTGCACATAATGCACTAAGCCTTCTGCAAATAAAGTACGGCATAACTTTCCAGTTGCATTGATTTTAAACTGCGCGATCCCTGTGCCAGACTGTGCTGCGCATAGCTGCTGCGCATACTGAGCAAAGCCGCCAAGAACTTTAGCGCTGATATTTTCAATACAGATCTGATGCAATCCAAACTTCTCCAGCTGCTGATGAAGCTGCGGCTGCGTAGGCAAGTCTTTTAAAGTCACATCGGCCGCTTTCAGCAAAGCTGTATAACGCAGCTTCTGCCATGGCTTTAAATTCAAAAAATCATCAGACAGCATTAAATAATGAAAGCCTAAACGCCCTTTTGAATTTAAAACAGAAGTCGATGATTGCAGAAAGGGATCTAAAGCGCTGTGATAGGCCGCATCAATACACATGACCGCATCAAAGCGCGGTTCAGGAAAGTGCTGGTTTAAATTTAAAAATGAGCCGCAGTGTAAATCCGCAGTAAAATTTTGGACGTTTGCATCTGCTGCAGTTTTTAACTGCAAAACATTTTTGATATTTGCAATACATGCAGGCTGCAGATCCAAGGCGCTGATACGGCGCACCTGATAGCGCTCTAACCAATGCAAGACACTCGCGCCTTGGCCGCAGCCCAAGTCCAGCACATGGTCAGCACTATGCAGCTGCAGCGCTAGAGCCAAATGATCTGCAAGCGCCTGACAGGCTTCAGGATAAGTATCATCCTGTGTCCAAGCGCCTAAATTGCTCCATGCCAAAGCTGCATCATCGCCCAGCAGTTTGGCATTAATGGCATATTTATGCGCCGGCAGCTGTGAACGCAGCGCCTGCATCCATTTCATGCTTTAGTAACCCAGCTGCGGCGCAACTTCTACTTTTGGCTTTAAGCCCACAAACGAAGCTGGCGCTCCCATAATTTCCGCAATATGCATTGCAGAAGTGACCGCAGATTCTAAAATCGGCAAGCCGTCACATGACCACGATCCGCAGAAAAATACTTTTCGGCCCTCAGTCTGATGGCGCTGCTGCAGCTGCTTGTTTAAAGCAACGGTTTGCGTATCTACAACCGCACGGGTCAACGTGACCGTCGAAATGATTTTTTTCGGGTCAATAGGCGTGACTGGACGCCAAGTCTGGAATACTGGAGACTTACCGACAAGACTTGGTTCAATCGAATTCAGCCAAACCGTAAACTGCTGACGGGTAAATTTGCGATCCATCATATAGCTCAACACAGCCCAATCTTTGCGTTTTGGCGGCATTACGCTGGAATCGGTATGAATGACCAAGTCACCCTGCTCAAACTTGAACTGCTGCAGCAGCTGCAAATCTTCTGCAAACTGTTCAGCATCCAAAAATTGCGCCATTTTGATGGTCGGTGTCGCAACAACCACACGGTCAAATTCAAGGGTTTCTAATTCCGTATTTTTAACCAGTACTTTATCGCCCTGCTCCTTTATAGAAACAATCGCTGAACCGCTTTTAATACAGACACCCTCTATCAGCTTATTCACCAAAGCTGGCGTACCGCCCTGGATGCGCAATAAGGCATCGCCATCTGTCAGCTGGCGCAGAAATACCAATAGCGGTTTTGCTGGCCATTCACCAATTGTTTTCGGATTACAGGTGCAAATGGTATACAGCACTGGCATTACTGCGCCATGCCAAAAGACTTCTTCAATTTCATTGCGGTTAATAAACTCCGCTAATGTCATATCCTGATCTTTAGATTTAAAGAATTTTGCAATGGCTGTTTTCAGCTGCAGCATGCCTTTGACCAAGCGCCAGCCGTACTGCTGAATGCCTTTACGGTTATTGATGATCGGGATATTTCCAATACGGGTCCGTGAGGTTGTCAGCCATGTCTCGGTTTTATCTTCAAACAGCCAGCTGCAAGCCATATAAGTACGCACAGGAAAAGTCTGAATGCCTAAATGCGCAGCCAAACTTAAGGTGTTTTTCCATAGATGCGGATTCATTACACGCAGCGGCGCATCAATAATGCCGCCTTCAAATTCAGTACTGTGACTATCCATGCCGCGCCCAGGAAGCGCTTCAAAAATTGTTATGTTATGTCCTGCATCTTTCAGAATTCTTGCGGCAGCAAGCCCAGCCATGCCGCTGCCGATGACTGCAATATCCAATCTTCTATTCCGTATTTAAAATTTTATAAAATTATGACCCAAGCTGCAGTAAAACTGGCTATTAAAAACTGCCAAATTACGGCTTTTTCATGCGGCTGCCCCAAAAAGCGCATTAACAATTCTTTACAGTCAAATCAGGCTTTAATAAACCCATGAATTCTTAAATTATTTAGAATAAATTTAATAAATATCCTTATAAAAAAGAAGATTGGTTTAACCGTTTACTTAAGTCACAATTTACATGCGCTGTATTAGCCGCTAAGATGCGTCGCACATAAAAATGATAACTGCATCACATATTACAATTATAAATTCCAGCGCAGAAACGATAAAAAAAGAAACATGCAGCGCAAAAATGAAGCCCCCGAATACATTCAGGGGCTTTTTTTATCACAGTATTTTCAGTTTCAACTTCAAGCCTGAACTGGGATTTCACCAAATTTGCCTTTGTTGAAGTCATCAAATGCTTGAATGATTTCTTCTTTCGTATTCATCACAAATGGGCCATAGCCTTGAATGGGCTCATCTAAAGGTTCACCAGTCAGCACAAGGAATTTCGTGTCCTGATAAGCCTGAAGCTGAATAGCTGTTTCGCCGTCTTTTGCGAACATAACAATTGAGCTGTCGACCACTTTTTGTGTGCCATTAATGATTAATTCGCCGCTGAATACCACCACAATTGTATTATGCAATGCAGGCACATGAACAAAAGTTTCATATTCGGCTTTCAGCTCACCATCCCACACATTGACTGGACTATAAGTCAGCGCTGGACCTTGATGACCGCCAAACTCACCTGCAATAACGCGGATATGGCCTGCGCCGTCATCCATCTCAATACGCGGAATGTCTGCAGCAGTCAGCGCTTGATAGCGCGGCGCTGTCATTTTGTCTTTTGCCGGCAAATTCACCCACAGCTGAACCATTTCAAACAGGCCGCCAGCCTGAGCAAACTCAGGTGAATGAAACTCTTCATGCACAACACCAGAACCCGCTGTCATCCATTGCACGTCACCAGACTGGATCGTACCGCCGCCGCCGCTAGAGTCTTTATGCGTCACTTCACCTTGATAAGCCAAAGTCACGGTTTCAAAACCGCGGTGCGGATGCGAACCTACGCCGTGCTGGGCCGCAGTTGGCGCAAATTGGTACGGCGCAGCATAGTCCAGCAGCAAAAAAGGGCTGATGGCTTGACCTAAACGGTCATAAGAAAATAAATTTTTCACTGGAAAACCATCACCAACCCAATGCATGTTTTGATTACGGTAAACACCTGCAACTTTTTTCATCTTTAACTCCTATATACGATAGGATGAACATGGGCCTATTTTATTCTTTTGCAGAGAAGGATTACAGATGCTTGCCAGTATTCATAATCTTACAAATGAGACAATTTAAAGTTTTTTGTTTTTAACATTTATATGATTTTAGTTAATACTTCCTAAAAATAGCCAACTATCCTATTTATGTGACTATTTTTCCCATATTCTGCGCTTTCATTGTCTTAATAATATAACTAATATAAAACCCTTAACATCAGTCTCCAAACACGTTTTAAGCCTCCCCAATACGGCTGAAAACACAAAAAAAGGAAATAGAAAATGGGTAAGCCATACGTTCGCTTAGACAAAGATAATGCTGCTGTACTTCTAGTTGACCACCAAACTGGTCTGCTTTCTCTTGTACGCGATATCGATCCGGATAAATTCAAAAATAACGTTCTTGCTTTAGCTGCTGCTGCTAAATACTTCAATCTTCCTACAATTTTAACAACAAGCTTTGAAGATGGCCCCAATGGCCCTCTAGTTCCTGAACTTGTAGAAATGTTCCCAGATGCGCCTTATATTGCCCGCCCTGGTCAAATTAATGCATGGGACAACGAAGATTTCGTTAAAGCAGTAAAAGCAACTGGCAAAAAGCAATTGATTATCGCTGGCGTAGTAACAGAAGTATGTGTTGCGTTCCCTACGCTTTCTGCACTTGCTGAAGACTTCGACGTATTTGTTGTGACAGATGCTTCTGGCACATTCAACCACTTGACTCGTGACTCTGCATGGGACCGCATGTCTCAAGCTGGCGCTCAGCTGATGACTTGGTTCGGTACATCATGCGAATTGCACCGCGACTGGCGTAATGACGTAGAAGGTTTAGGCGCTCTATTTGCTCAGCACATTCCTGACTACAAAAATTTAATCCAAAGTTATGTAAAAAACACAGCGAAATAATCCATTTCGGTGACAAAAAAGCGGTCTTCGGATCGCTTTTTTTATGCCCTCAATACTTGTAATATCTACATGAAAGAAATGCTAAATAGAAGCACATTGATCCCGACAATGCTTTTTGCTTTGCATGTATTGAGCCAATGGAGCCCCTATGCACTCATTTGATGATTTTTACTATTTCTACCTGGTCGTCAAGCATGGCGGTTTCAGTGCGGCCAGCGAAGCCTCAAACATTACAAAATCTAAATTAAGCCGGCGCATATTAGACTTAGAGGCGCAATATAATGTGACGCTGATTCAGCGCTCGACCCGTCATTTTAAGGTCACGCCGTTAGGCCAAGAGCTGTATGAAGAATGCATCAAACTGATTCAGCAAGTCGACTGCGCCAACAACGTTTTATTAAAGCAGAAAAGTGAGCCGCAAGGTTTAATTAAAATCAGCTGTCCGTCCGTTATGATGCATCACCAAATCCGCAGCTTGCTGAATCGCTTTTTACAGCGCTATCCGCAGGTCAGTGTGGAAATGGAACTGACCAGCCGCCGTGTCGATGTTTTGCATGATGACATTGACCTTGCGATTCGAACCAATTTTCAACCCAATGAAGACTCCAGCATTGTAGTGCGTGATGTCATTAAAACTACACACTGCCTTGTGGCCAGCCCTGCGCTGCTTCAAGGCCATATGATCCGTTATGCCACAGAACTGAGCGAATTTCCAAGCATCGTTTTAGGCACACAGAAACAGCATTATCAATGGACACTGCACCATACCGAACTGAATGAGCAAATTGTTGTGCCGCTAAATCCGCGGGTTAAAAGCAACGATTTGGCTGGGGTTTACTACTCTGTGATTGACGGCTTGGGTATTGCCGACCTGCCATACTTAACAGTTGAGCAAGATATTGCAGAAGGGCGTTTAGTACATATCTTGCCAGAATGGTGTTCCAATGTCGGCACAGTTCAATTGGTCTATGCTTCACGTAAAGGCCAGCGCCTTGTAATGGAAAAGCTGATTGATACGCTGATTACAGGACTGCGTGAAATGGAAGAACAACATGAAGGCTATCACCTCTAACAGCGGTAATTTATAACTGGTGCTGTTTATCAGCCTTAAAGCGGATACCGCCTTCAATATAATCTTTTAAATATCTGCCAATCAGTTTCGGGTCTTTGACCGCCGTCGGCCAGAAATGCTCCAAACCTATATCACTGATCACGTTTAAAATAATGTTAAACGTAAACAGAACTTTTAAGGAAACGGCATCAGATTCTGCTTCAGGCATAGCTTTCTGCAAAAGTTTAACCGCAGCGTCCGAAATGGGAACTAAAGTTTTTGCGACCAGTACCCGCCCCTCATCCCCTGCGCTGATGGTTTTGGAAAAGAATTTCAAATGCAGAATGCCATGATCCTGCTGCAGGATTTTCACCATCGGTTTCATCATGGCATCCACCACATCGGATACCTGAACCTGTTCAGGGTCAATGGCCTCCAGCAGTTCCAGACTGTCCGCCACATAAGAATGCATCACAAAATCCAGCGCAGCTTCAACCAGTCCCCATTTGGACTGAAAGTGATAATACAGCGCAGATTTATTGGCAACACCTGCTGTCTCATTGATTTTCTGTACCGGCAGTGTTTCGATATTGTTCTGAGAAAACAAAATAATTGCGGCTTCAATTAATTTATCTTTAGTCTGCTGACTCATTCGCTGTCCATTCTTTTATGCATCATCTTTGTTGTTTTTCAGAAATTCAGCTTTCTATGAAAGACTGTCCTTATTCATCTTCAGTTCCATTTTTCAATATTGTAGAAAAAATCAGGTGAATCAATGCAGTTCATTATAAAAAGAAATATGCTTCAGAAATACACCCAGATAAAAAATAAACCAGCTCATATTTCAGAGCTGGTTTATGCGGAAGCAAACTAAATTAATTACAGCCTTTGGCTTCAAAGTCTTCTTTAGATGTGTATTTCATATCCGGCAGATAATCCCCCATCACGGCTTTCTCCTCACCCCATGCATTTACATTCTGTACAGCCTGTTTAAACTCAGGATCGGGCAGCAGGTTACGCATGATAAAGATCCCTAAATCGCCATGTCCAACAGCTTTTCCATCTTCCCCCATATAGCCTGAACCGCGAGGACTGAGCTGAAGATAGTTCACACCGCATGCTTCAGTTGCATTGGCAGGACGGTCTTCCGGCAGTGAAGCCACAATGGTATAAAAGCCATCTTTATCCACATTTTTAATCTGTTCATCATACAGACAGTAATTGGTTGCTGTCGTGATCAGTTCATTACTGCAGATCGACCAGTAGCGCACATCTGTTTTTTCAAAAAACGGATCATTATTTAGCGTTTTCAGGACTGGCGGCAGCTTGCCGCGCAGTTCCATGACTTTACCCAGACGACGGCTAGTCATGGCAAACACATATTCATTGTCAGGGGTCGCCCAGTAATTCAGTTTTGGCGTAACAGGCTGTCCTTCACATTGATCAATTGGTGTTTTAGTCACAGGGTCAAATTTATAAATACATTTGATGTTATCTACACCGCTGAATGCCTTATACCAAGTCGGGATCTGTTGAGCAGGAAACCCTTCATGCAACTGCCGGTTAAACAGCGCCAATGAGGTTGCTTCGGAAATGGTCGTGGTTTTCTGAATAGGTGCCCGTTTAACCTGAAGTACATTACATGCATCGCTGCCTGTTTTTACCTCGCCATTTGCCAGCTGTACTTTAAAGCGCGGGAAACTGGCATTCCCCTTTTCATCCATGTTTTTATTCGGAACATAAACACGATAAAGCATGGCAACTTTATTACCCTCAGTTTTCGGAGCGTATAAAGTATTTGCAGCAGGGCTTTCTGGCAATTCACCCAGTTCCAGCTGAGCTGGTATAAGCACGATTTTTATCGAGCCGGCTATTGCCTGGAACAAATGGATTCACAGAACCTTTATTGGGTGCAATAGCGGCATCCAGTAAGGAATTGACTCGAAGCCCTTCAGCGGTATAACTGACCAGTGAAAAATGACGTGAATACGGATAATCACCATCAATCGTGACTTTAGCGCCCTCTGGTACAGCAAACTCCGAAGACCAGTAATTCACATTCGAATCAGGGAAAGCAATATTCAGAGGATCTTCACCAGTCCCTGATTTACTGCTGAATGAGTTTTGCCACATACAGTCAGTCAGTGCTGATGGCGGTTCAGGCTGAACGGTTACTGTAGAGTCATCACTGCCGCCGCCGCATGCGGTTAAACCTGCGGTACTTAAAAGAGCGGTCAGCACTATGTTTAATTTAAATGTATTTTTAATTTTTCCATGTCAGTCGCATTGTAAAACCTTACAAACAAATTGCTCCTTTCATTCAAAACGTCCCTGTTTTGAATCATTAATCCATATGGATTAAATTTATATTAATCCAAATAGATTAATTTGCAACCATCATTTTAAACTGCCCTGTTCAATGCTGATTTTGATTCAAAACATTCCTCAAGCAAAAAAATCAGACACGGGGTCTGATTTTTTTGTACAGCATGCAAGAATGAAAAATACGGTTCTGACTTAGATTTTGCCAACAAGATCGATAGATGGTGCAAGTGTCGCCTCACCTTCTTTCCATTTTGCTGGACAAACTTCACCAGGATGAGCATAGACATATTGCGCTGCTTTCACTTTACGCATCAATTCCGAAGCATCACGTCCAATACCGCCAGCGTTGATTTCAACGATTTGGATTTTGCCTTCAGGGTCAATCACGAAAGTACCGCGGTCAGCCAAACCCTCTGATTCAATCAGCACATCAAAGTTTTTTGCCAGTGTCCACGTTGGGTCGCCAACCATTGGATATTCAATTTTCTTAATTTCTTCAGAAGAGTCGTGCCATGCTTTATGCGTAAAATGCGTATCTGTAGATACTGAATAAATTTCTACACCCATTTTTTTGAATTCAGCATAGTGATCAGCAAGATCGCCTAGCTCTGTTGGACAGACAAATGTAAAGTCAGCAGGATAGAAGAATACGACTGACCATTTGCCTTTTAGATTTTGCTCAGAAATTTCAATGAACTCACCATTTTGGTAAGCCGTTGCATTAAATGGTTTTACTTCAGTATTAATCAAACTCATTGTGTATTCCTCTTCACTATTTCAGGGATTGCTTATCTGTTGAAACTAGAATACAAAAAACATTTAAATAGGTAAAACTGTTCTTTTTTATAAAAATGATCGAATATTTCGATTTATGATTTCTATCATCCTGCTTTATTCAATCTAAACCGCCTATTTGAAAATAGCTCAGATTTAAATCATCGAATGCCATGCCGAATGTGCCAATTGCTCCTGATGCTGCAGCTGCGCATAATCTGGCTATAACTGATTTGACCGCATTTGCACGGCTGGAAAAACAGGATAGTCAATGAACAGCAGGCACAGATTATTTGGTGAGTATTAACATGAAAAACACACTGCATGAAACTGTGTTCCGTGCGCAAATACCATATGGGTTTCAAAGAAAACTAAAAAATAAGGCATCGTTCAACTCCGCAAACAAAAAACCCTTTGCAAAAGCAAAGGGTTTTGATTCAGTCAATCTGCCACTCAAAACGGTTATACATATCTAAATTTTATATTTTATTTAATTACAATATCTTAATTCACATATGTAACGTATTTTGTGATTTATTCTTATTTCTTTTTGTTATTTAATTCATCCTTAAAAAATTAAATAACTATTTATATTAATTTTTTTCAGCCCCCTTGAATGTAGAAAATTTAACCTTATATCTCAGTAAAATAATTTTACTTAATGGATTCACTTGAAAATGCAAACAAAACATAAGGTTGTTTTTTACCCTGTCGGGAATGGGGATACCAGCCAAATTATTCTGGATAATGGTCAAAGAATTCTGATGGATTACCGACATCAAATAAAAGGAGAAAATACTTCAGAACCTGTAATTGATCTAAAATCTAGATTAAAAAAGGAATTAGACGATGCTGATAGAGACTATTTCGATGTAGTCGCGTTCACACATGCTGACGATGATCACATTTGCGGATCTACTGATTTTTTTGAACTTGAATTTGCTACTAAATATCAAGGGAATGGGCGTATTAAAATCTCTGAGCTTTGGGTGCCTGCGGCTATGTTATTAGAGAAAACTGATAATGATCACCGATCAGACGAATTTGTCATATTACGTCAAGAAGCAAGACATCGTTTACTTGAAGGTAAAGGCATACGTGTTTTTTCTAAACCACCTGAGTTAACTGACTGGTTATCACAAAAATTAAAAGAACGCGGAGAGAGCTCAAATGCACGCGATCATCTTTTTGTTGATGCAGGAACATTAGTTCCAACTTTTTCTTTATTCCAAGACGGGATCGAGTTTTTTTGTCACTCACCATTTATAAAACACTGTGCTGGTGGGGATATAGTTCGAAATCAAGCTTCTTTAATCTTTAATATTCGCTTTAATGCAGACAATAATACTTATGACTATTTAGCGGTAGGTGATGCAGATTCATGTGATCTAGAGGATATTGTTAGTATTACTACGTATCATCAAAATGAAAACCGCTTAGCATGGGATTTATTTAATATTCCTCATCATTGCAGTTATAAAGCACTTAATGCTCAAGATAAAGGAATTGATGAAACTGAACCAAAGCCATTGGTTCAAGATCTATTGGAAATGGGAAAAGCTGACGCTTATTTGGTTAGTTCAAGTCACCCTGTAAAAGATGACAGAGATAGTTATGGACAGGTACAACCCCCTCATATTCAAGCATATAACACTTATAACAAGTACCTTAAACAAATTAAAGGACGTAAATTTCTTGTAACTATGCAAGAACCTAATGAGCAGAAACCAGAACCTTTAACTTTTGAAATTACTTCTGGCGGCATCTCATTTATACGTACAACAAATATAGGAGCACCATCTCTTATTACTTCAGTACCTCCTAGAGCTGGTTGCAATGACACAAGAGTACTATAAGTTAGATCTTTGTGCAGATATTCCAAATCTGACCGATTTATCAATATCTCGAACAAAAGCGTTGTTAGAAGCTATTGCTCAAAATAACGATTATAGCTTTATTAAATTAATGAAGTTCCCCGCTAGTGGTGAACTCAAAGCAGAATGCATTATTGTTGAGGTCGAATGTGATGGTATTCCTTCTAAGAATACCGTTGGCCTACAATATCGTGAGCACCTTGCCCTTTTCGTACCTACAGATCTAGAACAGTTGGTTCAAGTATTTGCCTTACGAAAAGATTTTCCTACTTTAATGCACCAGAATCAGAGAAGGAAAGGTCAACCTGCAAGTTTATGCTTATATTTTGAACCAACAATTTCAGTCTTAAGAACTTGGACCCCTCAAAATTTTCTTAGAAGAATTCAGTGGTGGCTTGAGAAAAGTTCCAAAAATGAACTACATCCAGCAGATCAACCCGTTGAACATTTATTTTTTCAGAGTAAATATGAACTTATTCTTCCCTGGAACTTTGAAGAGTTAAGAAAAAATCATTCAAGCTTTATAATCAGGCGTGGTTCCCAGCGGGAAAATGAAGGGTTTTCCTGCCATTTGCTTGTGGATCAAAATCAAAGTGCTAATGATATAAGATTAAAACTCATTCAATTAGAGCTACCTCCAATTATTCATGGAGCAGTCGAAAGTGATCCGATTAACTTTGGTGAATTATTCGATCTTTTATCAAATCGAAATATCAATCTTATTGATGAATTAAGATCAGTATTACATGAATTGATTGATGAAAAAGGGGCTTCTGTTCTTTCAAATCATGAAGGGACACTCATCTTATTACAAATTCCTTTATCTAGATCTATTGATAATGAACCAGAACAGATTATTTATCGTGCTTTTTTGACAAAAACTGACTTATTCGATTTAGGTGTTGAACTCAACATCCTAATGAAACATGAGAATGTATATTATCGAGATACTCCAATTTTTGCAGATCAAAAAATTATTGATACAAAATGGCAAGATTACCCTCTAGAAGCAGTAGATGTACTGAAAATAAATACTCTCCAAGCTGCTCGTGAACAATCAAGTATTAATGAAGAAGGACCTACAGGAGTTCTAGTTGGAGCTGGTTCACTTGGTAGTACTCTTATCAATTTATGGGGAAGAAGTGGTTGGGGTAAATGGACGATAGTAGATAAAGATTATATTAAACCGCATAACCTCTCTAGACATGTAGCTCATCGTTATCATGTAGGAGAGCCTAAAGCTAAGGTCGTAGCTCAACTCCATTCATTAGCTGTTGATGATGCCTCAATTATTACCAGTTTGATTGCTGATGCTACAGATCTGATAAAAGATTCATCTTCTCCAATCTTAAGAACTGCATCAATCGTAATAGATGCATCAACCACTCTTGAATATCCGCGTGCTGCAAGCAATGATAATTCACTAGCACGTCATATTTCTGTTTTTATAACTCCTGACGGTAATGGTGTCGTATTACTAGTAGAAGATGCAGAAAGAAAAATTAGACTTCGGACTCTTGAAGCACAGTACTATAGATCTCTTCTCCAAAATGACTTAGGTAATATTCATTTAACCAATACTATTGGGACTTTTTGGAGTGGTGCTGGATGTCGTGATATTTCTGTTGTATTACCTTACTCTAAGATTATGGGGCAAGCTTGCACGGTAGCTGAACAAATCCAAAACCTAGCTTTACTTCCTGAAGCTTTTATTAAGATATGGCAACGTGAACCAGAAACCGGTGCTACTTATGCATATAATTTTCCGGTTCACTTAGAGAGCTTTTTCTCTCTAGATGACATTACCTTATTTATTGATAACGGTGTTTTAGATCTTCTTTTTCAGATGCGAAAACAATGTCTTCCCAATGAAACGGGAGGTGTATTACTTGGCTATTATGATTTCAATATTAAAGCAGTCGTAATTGTAACAGCTTTGCCAGCGCCTCCAGATAGTAAATCCACACCGACATCGTTTGAACGTGGAACACTTGGATTAGCTGAAAAAATACAAGAGGCTTCAGATAGAACAATGGGCATGGTTGGATATATCGGTGAATGGCATAGTCATCCTCCGGGTCATTCAACATCTATGAGTAGAGACGACATTGTTCAACTGACACATCTTGCACAAGGAATGGCAGAAGATGGCTTGCCTGCTATATCACTCATCGTAGGAGATGATGATTTCCAAGTTTTTAAAGGGGAAAGAAGCTTATGACTGACGCAAAAAATATTGCTTTAGCTCTCTCAGGCGGTGGAATTAGAGCTATGGTATTCCATTTAGGGGTACTAAAATATTTATCAGAACAAAATAAGTTAGAGGAAATTACTCATATCTCTACTGTATCGGGGGGAAGTTTAATAATCGGCTTATTGTTAAGAGAAAATCAAATGCAATGGCCGACTTCCTCTCAATATAATGAATTCCTGCTTCCCTCTTTGCGGAAAAAATTATGTACTAAAAGTTTAATGGGAGGAATGGTAAGACAACTCTTAAAGCCTAAAAATTGGTATTTCTTATTATCAAGAGCAAATTTATTAGCATTCGCTTTAAGGGATGAATGGGGAATAGATGATAAACTTGTAGATCTTCCTGTTTTTCCTGAATGGTCAATAAACGGAACAACAGCCGAGACAGGTAAAAGATTTAGATTTAAGCAGAAAAACTTTGGAGATTATCTATTAGGATATGCATCCTCTAAAAATTTTCCATTAGCCAACGCCTTAGCAGTATCCGCAGGTTTTCCTGGTGGAATTGGTCCTCTAGTTATTCAAGCTGAATCATATGAGTGGAAAAAGAGAAAAGCATGGAACGATCCAGAGGGAAATCAGTCAATAATTACTCCTTTATATTCAAGGTTTCATGTTTACGATGGAGGTGTATATGACAATCTTGGGCTTGAACCTTTTTTTAATGCAGGTAGAGGTAGTTTAAAAGAATCCCTGCCAAGTAATACTCAGTTAATATTATCTGATGCAAGTACACCACTAGAAAAAGGTTTTTCCTTATCTAAACTAAATCCTTGGCGATTAAAACGAATCACAGACATAATCTATGATCAGTCAAGAGCATTACGTATCCGTACTTTCGTAAACTATATTCAAGAAGATATAGATAGAGGTAATTTGATCTCTATTTTTGATAAGATAAATGATGGTGATATTTGTAGTTCCTCAGTGTTTGCATCAAAGTTTCCTACTACTCTTAGACGACTAACTTATGAAGAGTTTGATAAGCTTTTTAATCATGGTTACGAAGTATCAAAAAGAAAGCTAACCTTTACACCATCAAATATAGAAAAATTCAAAGTAGTCGCAGGATCATAATTTTAAGATTATATGAGAGTATCTATTTACTCTCATACAGTATTAAAATTTACAGAAAATCTAAGTGTTAAATATGTTACTATAAAAAAGTTTACAGAATTATTTCTACTATCTGTAAACTTTCCTTCCAACCAATTGATATTAAAAAATAAATTTTAAACTTTAAAAAATCATATCTTTAGATTTTCTCAAAATGGTTATAATCCCCAAAAAGATATATCTAAAGTATAAATCAATAATTTAAATATATATTGTTAATTTTTAGCTACTTTAAGCTTATACAAGCAAATATTTTTAAGATAAAAATAACCATGCCTAATACACCTACTAGCCCAGTTGTAAAAAAAACTAGCCTAAATATTTTTCCATACGTGAATGTTTTGAAGATATAGAACTTGTCTTTATTGTGCTTATCCAGATTGGCTTCTTCCTTACTAAATATCCCAAAATCAACCGCTGAATTACGTTCTAGTAAAATTAGGGTTTTTTCAGATTCCTTGATCAAGAATGAAGTTCTTTGGTCTAATTTCCAAAAAACAAAGGAGACTAACGAAACAAAAAAGCTTAAAAATATTCCTACATAGGCAAACTTCGAGGATGCCTGCAAAGTTATACCGATTGCAGCCCCTAGTCCCGTCATAATAAAAAGAAAATAATTGAACAAGGTAATTCTTTGATTGGAATGAATTTCAAAATATTTCCATGCATGTTCCATCAATTGTTCGGAACTAATTTTATTTTCCATATTACCTTCAGATACTCATAAAAGAACATTAATATATTTTTCTGCAAAACATTGAAGTATTTGAGCGCTATTTTTTGCAGCTAGCTTTTGATAAAGGTCATTTTTTTCTGAATCCCCATAATCGCAAACGCCTTTTAGTGCAAAGTATAAGGGTTCGACCGCCGAACTAAAACAAGCTGCATACAAAGCATAAATCTCCATTTCAATACCTAAAACTTTACGATCTTGTTGATCCTTAATTTTAAATAATGTTGAATCATCTGCAATTACAGAAGCTCCAGATACTAAAGACCCTATTTTCAAAGATGGTACTATGATCGTTCCTTCTATATTTGACTGTAATGACTCAAAAAGATCATTATCTCTAGATAATTGAATAAAAAAATTTTTAACATTATCTTTAATCATTAAATGATGAGGAGAAATTTTAAATCTAATTTCATTGTTCTCTTTAACTAGTTTTCCACTCTGATAATCCCAAGTACATTCAGCTAAGATAACATCACCTAACGTTACTTCGTCTTTATTACCCGCACATATACCAGTCATCGTAACGATTTTAGGTGTTAATATTTTTAAAAGTCTAGTACATAAAATAGCTATAGCAACCATTCCTGGTCTAAGAGTATATGCAGCTGCAACATTAATCGTCTTATTTTGAACCTCAAAACTTCCGAAATATATGAATATATTTTCATCTATAAGTATGGCTTCACTCCAATTCCAAGGTAAATTCAAAACTGCATTTAATTCAGGAGATAGCAAGGCACAAACAACTAATAAATCTATATTCTTATTAGAATTTTCTAGATCATTATTACCTAGTGCATAATTTATACAAGCAAGTATTTTATGGAGCCATTCGTCACTTACATCACTATATTCAATAACTGTCCAAGACTTGCTAGAAAAGATATGACTTACTTCATCAAGTAATTGTTTATCACTACTTATTCCAATAATTCTTTTAGGTTTATTTCTACAGCTAGAATGTAAATACTCTAAGAACTCAATACTATTTTGCTTATCTTCTTCATCTACATTTGAATATGGAATTAATATATCTAAAACCACTAAATCATATAGTAAACTATCTACTTTTTCTTCGGCATCTTCAATACTAGATACTACTTCAATATCCTTAACTGAAAGACCATCAATTTTTTTTACTTCACCTACTAATTTACTATAACGTCGTGGTGAATCATCAATAATTAAAACTTTCATATATTAATTTATTCAAAATATTTTTTTAAATGGGTTTTCCAAGAGTCATTTGTAGAATTATAGTGTATAACATCTATAATATATTCATTAAACTCTGATTTAAGAGTAGATCTTAATTTATCTATATTCAAAGACATTCCATCATCTTTTAAAAATGATTCATAACCAGTAATAACTATAGTTCTACAAATAATATTCTGTATTAAAAGTACTCTTAGAACCTCTTCCCCACCAAATCCTTGAGGTCTTCCTCCACTATCCTCATCAGTAATATCAAAAGTAGGTAAAGACATATCCAAAATCATTAGATCTGGAATTTCATCTTCTAATTCATCTAAAGCAGAATTTACAGATTGGGCAAATCTTATATTAATATCTTTAGGTAAATTTTCTAAAAATTTTTGAATGTTCTGGCGTTTAGGATATTCATCTTCTACTAGTAAAATATTCATCTAGTCAGCTTCCTTTTCAGGATAAACAGTACCCGCATGAATTAAAGGATAAACTAGTTTAACTCTAAAATGTTTTTCACCTTCATAACCAAAATCAATTTTATAAACATTATCATCATTAGATGAAGCTGCTAACTTGATAAGACCACTATTACCTTCTTGTCTACTTCTTAAATTATTTTTTGATTTAATTTCTTGTCTAATTCTTTCCACCGTCTCACTGTTTCTCAGCTTAGATTTATAATGACATTCATTTAAGAAGTCGATTGTTAGAATATTATTAACACAATCAAATATAACATTACTTACAACTTCTGGCTCATGAAGATATGAATGTTCCTGAACATTATCTAATAAAATAAAGAATATATCATTAAAGACTGGTAAATTTGATAAGCTTAATCTGAATTCATTAATTGAATTATCTATTACCTCTACATTACTTTGTATTTTAATATTATGATTTTTAAGTGACTTAGAAGCTGTACTTATTGCTAAATCAACCATTTCTTTTGGTAAAATATATTTTGTATGCGCTTCTAAATCAGTTCGGGTAAACCAATTACCAATTTCAATTAATACAGCCTGAATTGATGCATTACAATTAGTGATTGTCTGGTCTAGTTTTAAATATTTATCATTTATTTCCGGGGTATTTTTCTCTATCTTATTTTTAATCTTTAGTTTTAAGCTATCAAATAATGTACTAATTTGATTACTAAGATCTGTAGTAATATAGGTTTTCGTATTTTTTAGGGACAAATTTAGACCAGCCCACAGAACGTCAACAATAGAAGTAAAAATACTATCAAAATCATTTTGGTCTAAAACATATCTTAAAATTGGAATATAGTTAGTAGGAATATTCAGATACAGCATCCCATCTGGCTTCTCATTAGTTTTAATATGTAGCCTATGATCTTTTAAATCCAATAACTTCTTATCAAATGCTGCTGAGAAGTTTTTGAATATTTTTTGTAAATCATCTCTAATTTCAGGTAAATTTTCACATAGGTAATTAATCCACTGTTCATTATCCTGATAATTCCCATCTTCAGAAAACTTTGTGGTAATTAGTTGGCTTTGTTCTAATTCATTTCTAAGTCTGCCAACAAATGATTGATGTCTAATACGTTTACTTAAGTAATAATCCAAGCCCCAATTTGAATTAAATAGAAAGGCTTGTTCACATCTTCTTAAGATATTTAATAGAAGTAAATCAGCATCACTTTCAGGTACAAATGAGTTCAAATAACTATCACCCGAATAAAGTCCTTGTATCAATTCATGATATTGAACTTCATCATCTGGCTTTATTATAGCAAGGTCTTTATATCGGCTAATTTCATCTGATATTTCATGCATAGCCCATTTTTTAAAGCATTCAATATCCACATATATACGAGAAGAACTTAATACTTTCCTACCTTCTTCTAGAGTTGAAAAATAATTTAGTCTTGATAATTCATTCTCATATTTATCAGAATTTCTCTTATCTATCGATCTTAATTTTTGACAAATATTAATACGCTCTTCAACTACTAGCTTACTTCCTCTTAGGGATCTTAAACGACACATATCTAAATTATTTGGTATGCAAATTTCTGATAAAAAATTATTCATTTTATCGGTGAACATTTCTATATCAATTTCTGATGGTTTATTTATTCCATAATAATTACATACATCTTTTATACTCAACCTTAAACTAGCCAATAAATTACTATCTTCATTATTCAAATGGCATATATATGTTATATTTGATCTATCTAAAGGATTCTCAATATTCTTGAGATCTAAATAAGTTATTCCCGCAATAATTTTATTAAAAGTTATTGAATTAAAGTTTTTCAGGAAAAGTATATCTATATTATTAAGTATATTAAGTAGACCTACAATATCTTTCTCATCATTATACATTTTTATTAATGCATGCTTTGCATAGTTACTAAAGAATTCACTATCACCATCAAGAAGATATATAAGCTTATGATAAGCTAACCTATATTGTTTATTTTTTATATATACAATTGCCTTACATATATTTCCAAACTTATACTTATCTAACAACTCTAATTTATTGTCTAATTTTAGATCCTCATAACCAAAAGTTGGACTATTCAATCCAATATTCCAGTAACTTAATACAATATCATTTAAGCCACTAATTGGGTTCAGCATATATGATAATGCCTTAACTGATGGAAATATATTAAAATTCAATACATGCTTATTTAATTGATTAATATTTTTAGCTGATTCACTACTGAATTTTGTAAATGATAATAATGATTCATAAGATTGTTTAAATAAGTTTTCGCTGTCATAAAATTCTGTATTATATTTATTATAACCTTTATGAAAGAAACCCCATATATCTACCCCTTCAGGTCGGATACATCTATCATTATAAAAAATTTCATTAGAACACTCATCAAAAACTTGATAATCTCTTTTTTGACATTCATTTATTTCATTAATATTTAAGTGTTTAAGGATTTTTTCAATTCTATAATCTCTTAGTGAAGATAGCTTTTTTAATGAATATTTATGTCTTAATAGTATATCTTCTCTATTTTGATAAATTAAGAATTGCACTATATTCAAAAAAGTATCATAAATATCATATATTGAATGCGCTTGTTCTATTCTTAATATATGGTCAATTTTCTCTATTTCAGGATAAACACCTGAAATTTTGTAAGTTAAATATGTTAATAGTGCTTCATTCTTTTTGAAGCCTCTATGAGCACTAACTGATTTCTCAACGTCTTCTATAAATTTTAAAAAATTAGTTTTTCCCTCATTACGTCCACTTATAAAAAATGTCAAATATGATAATAAACCAGTCTTAAAAATTTTCCTCAACGAATTAGTATATTTTTTCTGCTCTATTAAGCCATTTGCAACTTGTTCTAGACCTATCATTAATTGTATAGACCAAATTGATGCTCCATTTTTTTGCTCAAATAGATTTAAATCATCTATAGCTTCTTTGTAATTACTCAAATAAACTGTCTTTTCGAGATCAATCATAAAGTCATAAAATTCATTAATTTTTTGACTTTCCGCATTAATTCTTTCGATTATCCAAGCTATTTCTTTTTCTAAAATGACTGCCGGAATTTTCTTAAAAAGGCCAGCTACATCGATATAAGACTTCTTTTTATAAAGTTCTGCATCTTTAACTTGACTATGAACTTGCTCATTTGTCCATTCTATAAAGCGACCAAAATCTTTTTCATCTAATTCGGCTCTCGCTAACAGGAAGATTTCACTGATACCTCTTTTCAGTGCGTCATTGGATTTATCTAAAGATTTTCCATCAAAGACTTTCTGATTTTTTCTCTGAGAAATAATTCCACGAATTTTATTTTGATATTTCAGAAAGCTTTGATCGCCATGCATTGATTATCCCTCTAATTTTTAAATATTAGTTATTTCACTATGGTAACAATTTCTTGGGATCTATCTCTAGTGCTTTTGCAATCTCATATATTTTTTCAAGTGTAATATTTACTTCACCACGCTCAATCCGTCCCATGTAGCTCCTATCAATATTACAGAGCAACGCCAATTTTTCTTGCGAAATTTTCTTTAGTTTTCTTTGTTCTCGAACTTTCAAACCAAAAAAAACTGTGAGTTCTGACATTTGATTAATCAACTGTTCAAAAAACAGAACTATCACCAATTGAGGACTATATATCCACGGACTATAATCCTCACTTTAAATTTTATGATTTAAGTTTATGCAATTTATTCAAATGCCACTTTTTG
>NZ_RAXV01000031.1 GCF_003611465.1 Acinetobacter tianfuensis | reverse complement strand
ACAGCTCAAAAAAACCTAAATGTTCAGGGCGTTTTAAATGTATGACCAATCAAGCCTGAGCCAGACAGCAGATATGACTTTAAGACCGCTCACTCAAATGACTCAATCAATAAGGCGCAATTTTCGCAGTCTTGCACGAATGCCGCCAATTTTACGGTTATGACGCAGCGCAATGTCTTTAATTGGAAGCTTTTCATCCATAAAAGCATCGATTAGTTTTACTTCTTCGTCTTCAGTCCATTTCTGCCCAATCATGGAATCGGCCTCTGTCTCTACTGGCGAGGCATCTTCTTCAGCTTTTTCTATACTCACCTCAACAGAGCTTTCTTCTTGGCGGATCACATGCTGGGTTTGTTCAAATATCTCTTTAATATCCGCAAGAAAACCTTTGTTTTCACAGCCCAATATAAAGAGCTTATTTTGCGCGCGCGTCATGCCCACATAAGCCAATTTCCGCTCCGAGTCTAAGTCACGGTTTTCACCTGCGCGCGGCATATAATCAAGGCCTACAAAAAATACATGCGGAAATTCCAGCCCTTTAGAAGATTCCACATTCATGATCTTAATCGTATTTTTATTTAGATCCAGCGCTTTTTTCTCTGCGCTGCTAAAAACAAACTCGGCGATTTCATCTGCCGTATAATGTTCCAATTTTGCTTTTAATTCTGAAATAAAAATATCGTATTCAACGGACTTGGCCTGTAATACTGCGATATCCTTAGGCGCTGTACCAGATTTCAATAATTGACGAATTTTACGTGCAATTAAATCTGCCAAATGACGAACATCATTTTCATGATAAATACTTGGGTATTCGCCCGTATTGCATTCACCTGTATCTGGATCTAAAACACGATCATATTCATCATTATTTTGTAAACTTTCCCAAAGTTTAGGATTTAAAAATGTTTTAGCAATATCCAAAATTTCCTTAGTATTGCGGTAGCATTTATACAGCTCAACAGGCTTTTTACCCTGCACCTGCAGGCCCACCGAACGCCAGCTTGGCTTCTTGCGGTTAAAAATATTTTGAGCAGGGTCATAGCAGAACAAAATATTATTGGTTTCTGGCTTTACCAGTTTAGACAAACCAATAATCCACTCTTGAGCAAAGTCCTGTCCTTCATCAATTAAAATCGCATCATATTGTTCAGTTGCAGCTAAGTTAGCTTGTTCCAAATAATCTAATAAAATTTGCCCGACACGGCTGTTATAGTCCGTCTGTTTTTCATTGTTCAGCATCGACAAATTTGCACGCGTGATTTGCTTTACTAAACCATGAAAGTTCTGCACCTCAATCTTGCCGTTAAATTCATCACTAAACATTTGCCGTAAATGATTGCAAAGCGAGTTGTTATAACACACCACTAAAATTTTATAGTCAGGATGAATTTTCTTTAAATATTTAGCACGGCAAGCCAATACAAGTGTTTTGCCGCTTCCCGCTACACCTTTCAAAATACGGTGTCCATCACCAATATTCTTGGCAATAGACTCTTGCGATAGATCCAACGCCTTTATTTCTTGAGGTTCAGCCTTAAACAATTCATCTTGAGTGAATGTATTAACGCGAATTTCAGGAAAAATCATGTAGCGTAAAAATTTTTCTTCGACATAACTTAATGGAGAAAATGGAAAGGCAACATCAGAAAATGCATTGATTAGCTTTTGTTTAAACGTTTTATTTTCAGCGACTAAACGTAAATCATCTTTAAAAATAGTTTTATGCGCGGTCGTAATTGCTGGAAACGTCAGGCCTATAGCATGCGCTTCTTCTTGTTTTAACTCTGTATAAATCACACAGCTGCTGATTGGAAATTTAACATTACCCTGATAAGGCCCGCTTTGCTGCAAAAAGACTGCTGTCTTTTTAAACTGATTTAAAATATTCAGCATGCATTTTCGAACTTGAAGTTCAGGGTTTACAGCAGAAACCAATTTCGATCTATTGTTATTATAAAAATGCCCTGTAAAAACTTCAGGGTTTAATGTTTCAAATCGGTCTTTAGACCAATCCTTCACTTCTATGACCAATAAACCATGATTAGGCAGCCACACAATAAAATCGGTATAACGATTTAGCGCTTTTGGTTCATGCCAAATAATGACATTTTCATCTTGAAATACATGTTCTAATAATTGATAAACTTTACGCTCCCCGCTGCTGGCAGATTTTAATTGTTGTATCGTCGGGGGAATTAGCTCTGCCACTTTAGTTTCTTCTCTAAATCATAATAAGTTGATAATTCAGACAAATTATAATCCAGAATGTCAATTAGTCCACTTTTTCACATTATATTTCAATTCATTATTCTAATGTCTATGCTGCTGACCTTCACATAACATATTATTTCCCGCACAAAATAAAGCATGGAACAGCTTTATTTTGTTTATTTGACTTCACTTAACTAAAGCTCAATATGCGCGGTCAAACCCTAAAATCATATTTCAGCATACAATGCTCAATCTGACTGTTCCTGCAGCTCCTCAGACAAATAAACCATCATTTCCAAAGCAAAATACCCAACTGCTGCATCACAGTTATTTCCTTTATCTTTTGTCATTCCTGCCCTGCAGCCCCCTATACACTTAAGCGCTCAACAAACAGCACACCATTCAAATGATCCACCTCATGCTGCACAATACGGGCTGGAAAACCTGAAAACTCATGCTCCAATACAGTACCGTCAATGCTTTGGAAGCGTACACGAATTTTTTCAGCACGGAGAACCTGACCGCGCTCATCCGGTACACTGAGGCAGCCTTCCTCACCTAAAATTTGAGTTTCTGAATATGCTAAAATTTCTGGATTGACCATCACCACAGCATCCATTTCCGGCGCATCGGGATAACGCAAATTCGGCCGTGATGCCGCAATAATCACCCGCTTAGAAATATAGACTTGAGGCGCTGCAATTCCCACACCATTTCTTTCCAGCATGGTCGCATGCAGCGCATCCGCTAAAGCATGCAGCCAGATACTGCCGAACTCCTGCTCTGCCACTGGCGCTGCAATCAATGTCAGTACGGCTTCACCGCGCTGCGCAACAGGTAAAATGGTACTCATTCGCTCTTCCTTAACGTTAATCAATCAGATGCACGGCATTAAATTTATCTTCTGTTTTGAAACAGAAAAATACCCCGTTTCAGTATTTCCAGCATGTCCGTTTATAAATACATCATTTAAGCCTTCGTTTAAACCCGCAGATGATCCACTGTTTAGACTCCGCACCATAGGTTTAGGCTATTTGAGACCTCATTGTTTACTGAGCGCTGCGCTGAGGAACGATGGCTGCAGGCTATACTTGCAGCATCAAATATTACGCCTATGTTTCGGTATTTATGGACATAAAGCACAGCATTCCAGCATCAGTGTTCTCTTTACACTATTCAAAACAGCATAAAGTGATCTGTCTATTTAGATATTTTTTATATCGTTTAAAATATTTAATAATTAAAAGTTATAAGACATGGAATAAAGTTTGATTATTCATCAAATTTTGAGTTATTTACAATCTAAAACAAAGATTTAGCTATTTGTGAATATCCCCCATGGACGCACAGCGCAGTTTAAGCCGCGAAGATAAACGGACACTAGGCCTGTCCTCTCTTGGCGGCGCACTCGAATTTTATGATTTCGTCATTTATGTATTTTACGCAAAAATCATTTCTGAACTATTTTTCCCAAGCACACTCAGCCCATTTTGGGCCATGCTGAATACATATGGCATTTTCGCCGCAGGCTATTTCTTCCGCCCGCTGGGCGGCGTAGTGATGGCTCATTTTGGCGACTTAGTCGGACGCAAACGCTTATTTAGCCTATCTATTTTACTTATGGCGCTGCCAACCCTCATGATCGGCATCATGCCGACCTTTGAAAGCATTGGCTATGCTGCGCCATTGCTGCTGCTGCTCATGCGTGTAGTGCAAGGGATTGCCATTGGCGGTGAAATTCCTGCAGCATGGACATTTGTATCTGAACATGTGCCAGAAAAGAAAATCGGGATTGCAAATGGCCTGCTGACTGCTGGCCTGTCGCTTGGTATTTTGCTTGGCGCGCTGATGTCGCTGTTCATTTCACTGCAATTCAGCGAAACTGAAATTCATGATTGGGCTTGGCGTATTCCATTCATCCTTGGCGGGATCTTCGGTTTTGTAGCGCTGTATTTGCGCAGCTATTTAAAAGAAACCCCTGTGTTTAAAGCGATGCAAGAGAAAAAAGCTCTTGCTAAAGAACTGCCGGTAAAACAGGTGCTGGCAAAACATAAAACAGCTGTAGTGATTGGCATGCTGTTTACATGGTTCTTAACAGGCTGTGTTGTGGTGCTTATTTTAGCAATGCCGAACCTGCTCACTGGCGCATTTGGCTTTGAACGCGCAGATGCCTTTAAAATGCAAAGCGCTGCCATTGTAATGCAAATGATTGGCTGTATTTTTGCAGGCTTGCTGGCGGACCGGTTTGGTGCAGGCAAAGTCATGCTGTTCGGCTCTTTTGCTGTAGCTGCGCTGGCTGCTGTTTTCTATAACAGTCTTGGCCATGTTGAAGCTTCTGCTGTATTTATGCTGTATATGCTGCTGGGCTTAAGCTCAGGCACAGTCGGCATGGTGTCATACAGCATGGTAAAAATGTTCCCTGCGCAAATCCGTTTTTCCGGTATTTCGTTTTCATATAACTTGGCTTATGCCATTGCAGGCGGGATTACCCTGCCGCTGGTGCAGTGGCTCAGCGCTTACAGTAAAATTGGCGCGCTATACTATATTTGGGCAGTGTGCGTTGTGGCTTTCTTCACGGCAGCGGTATACCGCTCACGCTTTGAAAAACGTGCAGCCGATGCAAATAATCCGAGCTAAACGCGAAAAATCTGCAGCAATAAAAAGAGCGGTATACCCGCTCTTTTTTATGATGAAGCCGTTTTGCCTATTACACTAAGTTTTTACGCAGCTCATCTTCAATAATTTCAATTTCCAGCTGGCTGAAACGGCGGATTTCTCCTTCAGCATGGCGCTCCAGCATGCCGCCAATCAACGGTACTTTCACACTGACATTCCAATTCAAATGAAAACGCACATGCTCATCATCACCAGTGACACGGCGCTGACAGCTGGCTTTTAGCGGCAGATTCGGACTGAGTTTGACTTCAGACGTCATCGCCTGCAAATCACTGATATCTGTACGCTGCAAACGAAAAGCATCTTTGAGGAATTTCTTAGCCGCATCGGGCAATTTCACATCTAAATTATATGCACGCTTCAGCGTGTAAATATCGCCCGCTTTTTCAGATTCAATAATTTCCAAGTTATCCCCTGGAATACGTTTGCAAACAGCCTCATGCAAGTCGGTACGGGCCGCCAAACGTTTAAAATCCTGCAATGAAATACCTTGAATTGAAGCTTCTACAGTAAATTGATGCGCCATATTTTGTCCTATTTTTCATCTCATTTTTTATTGTATTTTTTACACGTCTATGACGGTAAAATTTATCCGTATTGAATCGTTTAGCGCAGCTTCTGTCATTGACTGGATTGACTTTTTTTCAAGGCAATCCAGTCTATGGATTGCCTGAGCATCAAAAATGACGCTTTTTCCCAAAGCGGTCGAGCCAGACGGCGTGTGTGCTTTCTGCATAATCAATCTGCATATACTGCGCATCAAACTGTACACGTATGCAAAACTGCTCTGCGCCGTCGTCCAGCCCAGAGACACTCAGCTGCGCTGCTTTTGGAAAATTTGCCAGCCACGGCGCAGCATAAACATCTGCAATGCTGTCAAAACACAAATACCGTTCCGCCGAGCTCAATACAGCCTGCGCTGCGCGGTCAAACTGCTTTTGCTGTTCCGTTAAAAAATCAATCAGCATGATATCCTCTAAAACAGATGGAAGCGAAAACTGCAATTGCTCTCATATTTAAATCATGCTGTGCTGCTGTTTTTGCACCTGCGCCCAGCGGTACCAGCCATAGCTGGCTAAGACCACAAAGGCCGCGTACAGTCCTGCCGTAAGCAGCAAATCTTTATAAATAAACATCCCGACATAAACAATATCGACCACGACCCACAGCACCCAAGTCGCAATATGTTTACGGCTGGTCCAATACGTTGCCAGCATGCTGAATGCTGCCAATTGCGCATCCAGCCAAGGCACAGCAGCATCGGTTAAAAACCTCAGTCCTGCGCCAAAAATAGCGCCTGCAATTGCAGTTAAAAACAGCTGCTGCGCCATAGTCTTCAGCGCCAGCTGCTCTATCCGAATCTCATGATCCTGCGCTTGACCTTGTTTCCATTGCCAAAAACCGTAAACCGCCAGCCCCATAAAAAACATTTGCAGAATGGTTTCACCGTATAGTTTATAGTCAAAGAAAATAAAGGCATATAACACACAAGCCAGCAAGTTGAATGGCCAGCACAGCATATGGCGGCGAACAGTCAAAGTCACAGCGATAACACTGATCAAAACCGCAATGATTTCCAGATTCGACATCTACTCTGCCTGCATAATTTTAAAACACTATTATGGAAAATTCTGCACCGACTGCAATTGCCGCTGCGGCCTTATTTATATGTTTTTTCCGATGCTCAGGCCAATAGCTGCTCGAAGCTGCTGAACGCAGCAGTATATAAGCCATATTTGACAACAATTTAGCCGCATTCCAAAATAGAACTCAATAATACTTCAAAGCAAATCAAAGAATTGGAAATGCCATGCAGCAAGCAGCTCAAGGATTCAAAACAGACATCGTCCATTTTACTGCCGAAGACGGCTATAGCTTATCAGGCACGCTTTATCGGCCTGAAAATCCGAAAGCCAGTATTATCATGTCCAGCGCAACAGGCGTACCGCAAGGTTTTTACCGCCGCTTTGCCGAATATGCTGCAGTTCGGGGCTTCCAAGTTCTGACTTTTGACTATCGAGGCATCAGCGCTTCTGCGCCTAAAAAACTCAAAGGTTTCCGTATGTCATATCTGGACTGGGGACACTATGATTTAAGCGCAGCCATTGATTATTTGACTGGTTTTACTCTGCCAATTTATATGACTGGCCACTCTTATGGCGGTCAGACTTTGGGCTTGACCCGCAACCACCATGCTGTACGCATGATGTATTGCTTTGGCACTGGCGCAGGCTGGCATGGCTATATGCCTTTCAAAGAAAAAATCAAAGTACAGGTCATTTGGAATATTGTTTTTCCGCCTATGGCTGCGGTCAGCGGCTATTTGCCTTGGAGCAAACTCAATATGGGCGCGGACCTGCCTGTAGATGTATACCGTCAATGGCGCAGATGGTGTAAAAATCCAGCTTATTTCTTTGCTGACCCAGAACAGCAGCACCTGATTGAGTTATACGCGCAAGTTAAAACCCCAATCCATGCTGTGGCTGCTTTGGATGATGACTGGGCGCTGCCCCGCTCAAGACAGGCATTTATGCAGCATTACACCCATGCGCCAATGCAATTTATAGACTTGAAGCCGCGTGATTTAGGACTCAAAGCCATTGGCCATATGGGATATTTCCGTAAAGGCGCAGAGCAGATTTGGCACCAGATGCTGCAAAGCTTTGAGCAGGATTTGGCCGCCTAAGCTCATTCTTCCGTAAAATAGCCATATAAAGCATATAAGCAAGCGCTGCGGTTCCTCCGCGGCGTTTGAATACATATTTAAGAGGCTTGTGAATAACAGATTTCTTTTTTATGTTCAGCCCCGAAGCGGTCTACATGGGTATAAAACATGCCATATTTCCCCATGTAATACTCTAAGGACTGATCGTAAAAGCTCCAGTAAATAGAATGCTCATCTAAATCCAAATGACGGATTTGAGTTTTTGATGTAACAGGCATCTTCTGCAGTATCTTTTCCTGCAGTTCAACGGCAGCTTCTGCACTTTTGACAATATGATCCTGCTGAAAAAACAGCGCGGCAATATCATCGAACAGCTGCTGCTCATATTCATCTACGATACAGCTTTCCAGCTCAATTTCACGTTCTGGCTGCTGCTCACTGACACTCGGCTTTTTCAGCGGCGCTTTAGCCTGATGAAATTTGGCCGCATACCGCTGCGTAATGACTATTTTTCTGACAGTCATCCACAGGGCCAATATCACTATGGCAAAACACAGCAGCAATAAAAATTTCAGCATGCTTTCCTTCCTGACCACGTCATAAAAGTGCAACTCTACCAATATAGCTTATTTTTTCATCAAAAACTAAATTTGGGCTGCAGCTGTATTTATTTCAGAGAACATGGTGCATGCCGTAACAATCACAGACAGGTAAAACTGCTGACGCATTACGTATTTTTATCATTCAGGCCAGATTTACTGTGCCTGCAGGAACAATCCCCCCAAGCAAAAAGCAATGCGCATAATCAGTTCAGCAATTGTCAACAGAACTGAATACAGCCGATTTATGCCTTAAAATAATTCATAGGCAATTTTAAATAAGTCACGCCATTGGCTTCAGGCTCTGGAAATTGACCTGCTTTCATATTGATCTGAATTGCGGGCAAAATCAGTTTGGGCATACTCAAACCTGCATCCCGCTGATTACGCATCTGTACAAAATCAGCTTTTTGCGTCCCTTCATGAATATGAATATTTTGCGTTTTTTGGGTCTGAATATCTGTTTGACAGACATATTCTTCACGCGCTGCCGGCAAATAGTCATGGCATAAAAATACCCGTGTTTGCTCTGGCAGCTGATACAAAGCTTGCACTGAATCAAATAGCATCTCGGCGCTGCCGCGGGGAAAATCACAGCGGGCTGTGCCATAATCAGGCATAAATAGAGTATCCCCGACAAAGACAGCATCACCAATGACATAGCTTAGGCAAGCTGGGGTATGCCCAGGGGTTGGAATGTTATACGCCTTTAATTGGCCAATTTGAAAAAATTCATGGTCATCAAATAAATAATCAAAGGGCTGCTGGGCATTAAATTGTTTGATATCCAAATTATAAATTGCACTGAAGGTTTCTTGCACCAATGCAATGTTATGACTCATAGCTATTTTTCCGCCCAGCTCTGCTTTTAAATATTGCGCAGCAGTCAAATGATCAGCATGCACGTGGGTTTCTAAAATCCACTCTACGCTGAGATGATGCAGTTTTATATAGGCAATCATTTGGTCAGCGTGCGCAGTTGAAGTCACCGCAGATGCGGCATCATAATCTAAAACACTGTCAATAATGGCGCAATGCCCCGTAACGGGGTCACTCACCACATAACTGAAAGTATTGCTTGCTTCATCAAAAAAATCTTTAACTGCCGCACGCTGCATCATGCTTAAACTCCTGACCATTTACGATGAATAAATGCACCCGCAATCATCGCCAAGATAAAATACAGCCCTTGATAATAACCTAGGCCGATTAAAGTAAAACTTGGCCCAGGGCAAATGCCTGCAAGCCCCCAGCCTACACCGAACATCAATGCGCCTGTGATGAGTTTCGGGTCAATTTTATTGCCGCTTGGCAAATCAATGGATTCGCCATAAACCGTTTTTGGCGCACTGCTGCGTACCGCTTTTTGAAATGGAATAAATGCGACTGCAATAGCACCCATCATCACAAAAGCCAAACTTGCATCCCAATTACCGAACAAATCTAAAAAGCCGATAATTTTTTGCGGATTCGACATGCCTGAAATCATTAAGCCGACTGAAAAGAGCGAACCAAAGGCAAAAGCTAAAAAGTTCTTCATCTTAGATCACTCCCATCACATGACGCACTGCATATACAGTCACAAAGCCAGCAAACATAAAGCTTATTGTCGCAATCATAGAGCGTTTTGATAAACGGCTAATCCCGCAAATTCCATGCCCGCTGGTACAGCCCGAACCTAAACGTGTCCCGAAACCGACCAGCAGACCTGCAATAATCATCATCAGCGGACTGGCATTCAGCACAACCTCAGGCTGTACAAATAAGCCATAAATAAACGGCGTGATGACCAGTCCAGCTAAGAACCATAGTGCAGGTGTTTTGAAAATGGTTTTAGGATTTAACACCTGACCAATCATACCGCTGATGCCTGCAATACGGCCATGAACATACAGGTAGCCCACTGCAGCGATACCCAATAGCGCACCGCCGATAAACGCACTCAAAAAATCATGCATAGGAAAACACCGCAGAATAATATTTAAATTCATATTATATAAATTTAAATATTATTCAAGCAGTATTGTGTTATGATGCCTGAAATTCCCGATCTCTTGCCCTTAAGGAGTTAAGGACCTCGTCATGAACAATGCAATCAGCAACTTAAAAATTGAGTTCTCTCAAGTCGATCAGGTTTCAAATTGCTTAAAAGTTTTGTCTAATCCTGACCGTTTAAAAATCTTATGCGTCTTGGTCAATACAGAGCTGAATGTACAGCAAATTGAAGACTGCACCGATATCCACCAGCCCTCTCTGTCACAGCAGCTGACCGTGCTGCGCAATCATAAAATTGTGGTCACACGCCGTGAAGGCAAACAAATTTTTTATCAGCTGGCAGATGAAAAAGTGCTGGCCATTATGCAAACTTTGTATCAGCTGTATTGTCAGGGCTAAGGCCTCACTTAATATGCATGCATCTGCTTAATAAATCCAAAACGAGGTCATCAGCAGAAAGCCTGTCAGGATGGTAAATAAATTTAACAGCACCGGATGCTGGGTTTGATAACCATCAATAAACTCATTCGGTGTCAAAGAGCGTAATCCGCGCCGATACTGCAGGATTGAACCTGTATTGACCAGCATGCCAAATACAATCACCGCAATACCGAGCCAATATCCAAAAACAATTTGGGTATGATACTTTTCAGGATCGGCCAACTGCGCCAATAAATTAGATTTTTCAATCACAAAACCAAAGGCTATTAGCGCTAGGCCGCTGCGGTTCCATGCCAATGCTGTGCGTTCCAGTGCAAATAATACCCGCGGATCTTCCAAATTTGACATCACTCACGCTCCTGTTTGTATTGGCCGAATTTTGAACTGCAATCAACACATTAGCATTCATTCAATCGGGCTAATACAGTCAGTCTGTCACCAAACTGCATCGCTTATTTTTCAAAGACAGCCTTTAAATCACTCGGCATGCCTTGTGCAGACTGAAAAGTTCCTGTGCTGTCACGCCATGCCATAGACGGGGTAGAGAAAAAGCCATATTTTTCCATTAAGCTTTGGTTTAAATCTATTTTTTCAGCAATAGCAGCAGGAATGCCTGCTGCCGGCTTTAAAGATTTTTTAGCTTTATTTAAATTAATGTCATAAAACATTGCTTCTGGGTCTTTCGACAGCAATAAACTGGCAACTTGAGCGCGGCTTTCTTCACGAATAATGCCAACTTGAATATGGCGAAGCTGAACCTTGCCTGACTCTACCCAAGGGCGCGCACTTTGCCAAAATTTATGACAATACGGACAGTTAGGATCTGAAAATACATAAACAATGCGTGGAGCATCTTTTTTGCCGTCCTGAATCCAAGTCGAATTTTCAAGCGTTTTCCAAACATCATCTAAAATCGCTTTTTTCATATGGGTTTCAATATACTGATTCGACAGGCTCTCTCCTTGCGCATTGTACAATTCGCCCTTGATATAATATTTTTGGTCTTTAGAGATAAAAACCGTATTTGAATATTGGTCTTCATGCCCGACCCAGCCAATGAGCCCCTCAGGTGCAGGAACTTGTTTGACAAATTCAAACCCTTCTTTTTCCAGTTTTTTCTGAATTTCATTGGCGCTGATACTGCCAGCGCAGCTGCTGATTAAAACGCCTAAAAATAAAGGCTTCAACATATGATTCATCAAAATTTCCTTCTTCATTACGGATAGTGTTTATTCAAATATTGCTGCAGCATCGCAGGCGTCAGCTCGCCCATATGCCGTTCAAGCAGCCGGCCTTGTGCATCAAAAAATAAGGTGCTCGGCAAACCAAACATGTTCATTGCTGCGGGCACTTCACCATGCGTATCCAGCAAGACATGCTGAAAATCAAATTGATGCCGCTTTAGGTAAGCACTGACAGCAGCGCTATCTTCGCCTTGGTTCAGCATGACGAATTGCACGTTGGGATGCTGGCTCTGTGCGCGGGCAAGTACAGGCATTTCACGATGGCATGGCGGACACCAGCTCGCCCATAAGTTCACTACAGTTGGTTTACCTTCAAAACTGCTGAGCGCCGCCTGTTTTGCAGACACAGCACCATTTTTCTGCAAGACGCTAAAATGCAAATCTGGATAATGCGTCTCCTGCTGTAAAACAGTTTGCAATAATAACCCTGCTCCTGCCGCAGCAGTAAAACTCAGCATGAGCGCAACTTTAGCCTTCATCATCAGATTGCGGTTTTTCCAATAAAACCATGCGCCGCCTGCCACCACACCGCCCATCAGATGAAAGCCTTTATCTTGAATTTTTATCATATCGATGGGCGATGCCGCATAAGCTTCAATATTCAGCAAAATAAAAACCAGCCTTGCACTGATTAAGCCCACCCAGACACTGGTCCAGATAGAATCTTGCAATTCACTTTTAATATTGTCTGACCAATTCAAACGCTGACCGGCATATTTGCCCAAAAGCGCCATCACCGTTAAGGCGATAATTAAAATGATCAGTGTCCATGGCAGCATCAATGGCCCTAAATACAAGGCTTCGCTTGAAATCATGGCTGCGCTCCATGGCCCAAACGGCTGAGCAGCTGGGACGCGCTGAATGTGCCTGTCAAACGTAAGTCACGCTGCTCCTGATGCGCTGCATCCAAGAAAATCATCGTCGGCGGGCCAAGCACCTGCCACTCTTTGAGCAAAATATCCTGACTTGCATGATACGCTGTCAAATCAAGCTTAATCCGTGCAACATCAGCAAGCGCGGCTTGTACATCTGCACGGGGAATGACTTCTTTTTCAATTGGCTGACAAGCAACACACCAGTCAGCATACACATCGATCACCGCCCGCTGGCCTTTGACTTGTGCGAGAGCCTGCTTAAACTCATCTGCCGTGGTAACTTTCTGCCAAGATAAACGTTCAGCAGCTTGTGCTGTGCTCAGCTGTGTCCATGCCTGCAGCATATAATTGCCTGCAAAAAATGCCGCTCCTAAACTGAGCACAACCAGAAACAGCTGCACCATCCGTTTGGCTGCATGCGGGCGCATCTTCAGTAAAATATATAAACTGAGCAGCAGAAATAGCGCAGCCATTAATAATAAAAACAGCACACTTGGCAATAATGGACGCAAGAAATAGACTGCCAGCAGCAGCATGACAAAACCGAAACTGAACTTCAGGCGGTCCATCCATAGCCCCGGTTTGGGTAAATATTGAGCGCCAAAAACACAAGCAATAAATAACGGCAGCCCAACACCCAAACCAAGGACAAATAAATAGCTGGCTCCCATCCATGGATCAGACAATTGCGACACAAACAGCAATGCTCCCGCCAAAGGCGCACTCATACATGGACCGACAATCAGCGCAGCAATCATGCCCATAATAAAGGTGCCAATAAAGGTGCCGCCGTTTTGACGCTGCTGCCATTGGTCCAGACGCTGCAGCAAGCCTTGCGGTAAAGAAAGTTGAAATACGCCAAATAAATTTAAAGCAAACGCGACAAAGAGCAGCGCAAAAATCCCAATAAAAACTGGGTTTTGAAACCAGCGCTGAAAGTTATAACCCAGCCCTGCCACAGCCAATCCCATCAAGGCATAAACCAATGCCATGCCCAAAACAAACACGCCTGCAATGATGCCAGCTCGATAACCGCGATGACGCTGCACCAAAATGCTCGATAAAATTGGAATCAGCGGCAATGAGCAAGGTAAAAAAGCCAGCAGTACGCCTAGGCCCAAAAAGATCAGCAAATTCAGCGCAATATTTTGTGCAGACAGCAGATTAAAGAAAAACTGATCATTGTTCCATTTGGGCTCAGTTTGAATTGCTTCAGCAGGAATTGTACTTTTCGACTCAGAGCTGACTGCAGCAGAAGATGGACTTTGCACATCTGCTGCTGCTTCAAGCGGCTCTGAAGCGATGCTGCTTTCTGCTGTTTGCTGCACAGGCTCTGCTTGTATATTAGATTCTTCAGGCTGTTTTTTTTCTGCTTGGACAGAAGGCTTTTCTGCCAATGCCAGCCTATTCGGGTTCGATGAAGCAGCAATCGAATTTAATAATCTGGTCTGAGCATTGCCTTCGGCTGCAGGCAATAATCCATCGGCATCAGTTTGAAGGACAGTACGCTGAACGGGATAACATAAACCGCTGTCGGCACAGCCTTGCCACTCCACCTTATAATTTTGCTGCGCTGCAGTGGAAATGACTGTACTGACTTGCCCATAATGCACTTGCGTCATGCCAAAGTTTGGATCATCTTTGTCTTCTGCCGCAGGCAATTTGAGCGCAAGCGCTTGACTGCCCTGCATCACTTTAAACTGATCATGATACAGATAATAGCCATCTGCTATTTTCCATGTCAGCTTAGCCTGACCGTTCGAGATTGATACAGCCTGCAGCTGAAAAGCTTGGTCAGGATGCAGAAAATCGGCAGATGCTGTTTGCACCGCCAGTGCTGTCACCAGCCCGCACAGCCCAGATAACCATACACGCATATTTGGCCTAGGATTAATTTTAAAAAATGAATATAGCGCTATTATGAGAAATCGAAAATTAAGGCAGCATTAACAAGGTAAATCATTTATAAAATACAGCGATGATGCTAGGAACACCTTATGTTTGTCATTTTGGTCGAAGATGATCCCTATATTGCTGAAAGCATTTGCGCCGCCTTGGACTATTTAAATATTTCAGTGGAACATGTCAGCACTGCCCGTCATGCAGACTATTTCATGCGCAATAGCGCAGCCGATCTTTGCCTGCTGGATTTGGGCCTGCCTGATCAAGATGGGCTGTTTTTGCTCAGACAATGGCGTCAAGACCAAATTCACACCCCTGTTTTGGTTTTAACTGCTCGCCTGCAAACACAGCAGTGCGTTGAAGCCTTGAATTTGGGGGCCGATGATTACCTGACCAAACCTTTTGAGCTGGATGAATTAATTGCCCGAATTCATGCCTTAAGCCGCCGTCACCGCGGTTTTTCCTCTAATCTTATACAATTTGATCAGCTGATTCTGAATAAAGATACTCAGGAAGTCAGTTATCAGCATCAGCCTATTCAGCTGTCTCGCCGTGAATACAGCCTGCTTGAAACGCTCATGAGCCACCCAAATCAAGTGCTTAAAAATGAAGTTCTGCTCGATAAACTGTATGGCTTTCAGGACAGTATTGAAAGCAATGCGCTCAATGTGCATATTTACCATTTAAGACAGAAATTACACGCCGACTATATCCAGACCATTCGCGGTGTGGGATATATGTTTAAAGTCACTGAGTAGGCCCTATGCAAAAACGCAATAGCCTGAAATGGCGTTTGGTCAGCAGTCTTCTAGCCCTCATGATTTGTCTGTGGAGCATGGTCTTTGCTTGGCTCTACATTGATCTGCAAAAACGTTTACAAGACACTTTAGATCAGCGCCTTCAGGCATCTGCACAAATGGTTGCCCGGCTGATTCAGCAGCTGCCCATACAAAACTTGGATGATCAAGTTTTAGAAAAGCAGCATTCAGCCGATCAAGAGCAGCTAATTGCCTGTGAGGTGTCATTATTCAGCTCAGATATCCGTGTTGGGCATCAAATTATCGCAAAAACACGCGGTGCGCCGGCCGATTTAAGCCAGCAAACTGCAGGTTTTAGCACATGGCAGCAAGGAGAAACCGAATGGCGCAGCTATGTACTTCGCCGCGGGGACATTCAAGTGGTCGCTGCGGAACGCATGTTCTTGCGGGAATCATTGCTCAAGCAACTTTTACAATCGGTTCTGATTCCCTTAATTCTGTCGCTGCTGCTGTGTATCGCTTTAATTATTTTAATTATTCGCCGTGAATTTAAAACCTTAGATGATCTTGCTATTTTTTTAAGTCAGCCAAATTTATCTTTAACACATGCAAGCCAATATTTAGACACTTTAAATGCTGAAAACCTGCCCTCTGAAGTACAGCCTTTTGCCCAAAACTCAAAGCTTCTGGTGCATAAGCTCCATCAAAGTTTAGAAAATGAAAAAGTCTTTAGCGCTTATGCAGCCCATGAATTACGCAGTCCGCTGACCGCAATAAAAACCCGCGTACAGCTGGCTCAGCTTATAGCGCAGCAAGACGGCAGCGCAAGATTGCAAGACAGCCTTGATCAAGCCAATCAAAGCATTCGCCGCTATGCCGAATTATTAGAACAATTACTCATGCTGTCCAATACAGATCAGGCTCTTGAATATCAGTCTTCAAAGATCGACATTGAGCCTGTCATCAACAAAGTCGTTGCCGATTTAGAACATATTTACCCAGAGGCTAAACAACGTATTCACATAGAGCAGCAAAGTTTGACACAAATACCGTTACCTGAATTTGCGCTGTATACCGTGCTAAAAAATATTTTTGAAAATGCACTGCTGCATGCACCTGCCGCACAGATTAAAATCTATATGCAGGGACATCAGCTGATTATTGCAGATGACGGCAAGACCTTAAGCACGGAAGATATTCAATTTCTGGGACAGCGTTTTTGGCGCAAATCGGCGCAACAAAAGGGGCACGGTTTAGGACTGTCTTTGGTTAAGATCATGCTGAGCAAATACAGCTGTGCTTTAAGTTTCAAAGCCAATGCCCCTTCAGGCTTACAAGTCATTATTGCGCCCTTCTCGGATCTATAAAACTTGCAGCTAAACAGCGCTATCCATGCTGCGGTTTAGCGGCATAAGCAGATTGAAAATGCTGATGCGTTAAACGCTCTGGCGTATTTGCTGTCAGCGGCTGAACTTCTGTCATGCTAGTTAGACAGCGGGCGGTTAATTCTACATATTGCTGTGTGCCAAGCGACTTCCATGCTTTTTCATTTTCACTCAATTCACGCAGAACACGTGCAGGACTGCCTAAAGCCAGTACATTTGCAGGAATATTCGCCTTAGCCTTCACCGTACTATTGGCGCCAATCATACTATTTTCACCAATATCTGCCTCATCCAAAATGACGCTATTCATGCCAATTAATGCATTTCTGCGGATACGGCATCCATGTAAAATTGCACCATGGCCGATATGGCCATATTCCTCTATCACAGTCACATGATTTGGAAAACCATGAATAATGCAAGAGTCCTGCACATTGGCATTTTGATGGACATGTATGCCGCCAAAATCCGCTCTTAAAGCCGCAAATGGCCCAATATATGCGCCCGCCTCTACAACAACATCACCAATTAGTACCGCTGAGGGATGTACATAAGCGAATGGACTGACGACAGGAATAACCCCATCAATGGCGTAACATGGCATTGTTTCTTCCTTAAAACATGTCCTTCGATTAATTTAAAACCAATTTTTTGGTTGCCAATTCATTAAGCTTCTTTTCATAAGCCGATTTTAATCAATATGTAATGCACAAAAATATGCTCTTTCCTTTTCAAGGATGAGTGTTATTACGTGCAAGAAAGAGAGGACTTATATGAAAAATTTCCCCCATCCCAGCCTTCTCCCAAAGAGAGAAGGAACTTTCAGTATTAATCCTACTGCGAATTAATGATCATTTTTTGAATTATAAAAAATATCTATTAACCTAATTCTTCCTGCTTTAAACCGCCAAAACGCTTATAAAAATGCGGATGGGCAGGCGGCATTGAACCCTCTGACGTGCGGGCAATATCCATAAAGAACTCTTCGCCTGCATGCACTAATTTTTGGTAAAGATTGCTGCTTAAATTACGTGCATTTAATGACAGCCAATTCGACGGCAGCAGCTCAAAGGGTAGATTCGGATCTTTAAGCAAAATACGGCGGTATTGATGAATCAGTAAAATACGAATTTGAAAAGCCTGTATTGGATCTAATTCATCTTCATTTTCAACTAAATATAAAAACTCTCTAAAATCGCTAATGAATTTTTCATAACGCTGATGCAGCTCCTGTATTGGCCAATTGGTTTCAACCATGCGCTTTACAGTCGGATAAGACTCCTGCCATAGCTGCAGCGCTTCAGCTTTAAAAACCACAACCTGTTCTGTCATTTTTAAGTTTAAAAGCAAATTCTGCAGTTTCTGATGATCACAGCCCGGATAGCCCATGACATTGGTTGCGATATTGGCGAAACCCAGCCATTCCAGTTCTTTTTTCAGCAGCATTTTATTTTCAAGCTCAACGGAACTGAGTAAAACCAAATCCCATTTTTGGTCCCATTCACGATGGCTAAAACTATAAATTTTTTGATCCGCCATAATAAAGCGCTGACGGCTGCTTTCAGTCACACGGTAGTAGCTGGTTCTGCCAATTTTTTCTGAAATCAGCCAGCCATTTTGCACTAGCCGAAAAACTGCTGTACGGACTGAACGCTCATTAAATCCAAAGATATCAATCAGCTGAATCAAGCTGGCCAAACTGATAATGCCGCCGCGATGAAAAATACAATCACCAAAAACGGTCATAATTAATGATGTGCCACTCAGTGCTTCCGTATGAATAAAATCATCAATTACTTGTTTTAATTTCGGATTCATTTCGTTTAACTATTACCTTGTTTAATTTGGGGAATAACTCATTCGGCCTATTCCCCCATTTAAGCTTATGCGGATTTACGAATATCAAATACTCGCTGCGCTTTACCTTCTGAGCGGGGCAGGCTGCCCTCAGGTAAAATTTCGACACAGACTGAAATACCGACCATGGTTTTAATCTGACTTTTCAGCTGCTTTTCCAACTGATGAACCAAAGTTTGACTAATATCTTTACGCATTTCAGCACGAATATGCAATGTATCCAGGTGCCCTTCTTTACATATTTGAATCTGATAATTCGGTACAAGCTGCGGAATATGTAAAATTTGCTCTTCAATTTGTGATGGAAACACATTCACACCGCGAATGATCATCATATCATCACTGCGCCCAACAATTTTATCCATACGGCGCATTGGACGCGCAGTTCCTGGCAATAAGCGCGTCAAATCACGGGTGCGGTAACGAATAACCGGCATGCCTTCTTTGGTAATTGTGGTAAACACCAACTCACCTAACTCACCATCCGGCAGCACTTCACCTGTTTCAGGATGAATAATTTCAGGATAAAAATGATCTTCCCAAATAGTTGGGCCATCTTTGCTTTCAAGACATTCCATCGCGACACCTGGCCCCATCACCTCTGACAGGCCATAAATATCCAGCGCATCAATGCCTAAGCGCTCCTCAATTTCTTTGCGCATTTCATTGGTCCACGGTTCTGCGCCAAAAACACCTGTTTTAATAGAACAGTTTTTGGCTGTACCAAATTTTTGCTCTAAAGCCTCAATAATGTTCAAGCAATATGAAGGTGTTACCATAATAGCGGTCGGTTTAAAATCATGGATCAGCTGAGCTTGACGTTCAGTTTGCCCGCCAGACATTGGAATTACGGTTGCACCCAAACGCTCTACACCATAATGTGCGCCCAAACCGCCCGTAAATAAGCCATAGCCATAAGAAACCTGAATTGTATCTTTATTGCTTAAACCTGCAGCGCGCAATGAGCGGGCTACAACATCTGACCATACATTAATGTCATTTTGCGTATAACCCACGACTGTCGGCTGACCGGTCGTGCCTGAAGAAGCATGCACACGTACAATTTGCTCTTGCGGTACGGCAAACATTCCAAAAGGATAGTTATCACGCAAATCTTTTTTAGTCGTGAAGGGAAACTTTGCTAAGTCGTCCAAAGATTTAAAATCATCAGGATGCACACCTGCTTCATCAAATTTCTTTTTATACACAGCACTGTTCTGATAAGCATGCTGCAGTGTTTTTTTCATGCGTTCCAATTGCACACTGCGAAGTTCATCTAATGATGCTGTTTCAATTTTTTCCATTACATTGTTATTCATATTCTTTCTCCATGTGCAGTCATCCTGACTGCGTTTTTATCTATATGCTTAAAATAAATCCTTAGTCTGCATTCTCTAAAATCAATGCCACACCTTGCCCTACACCAACACACATGGTGCAAAGCGCATATTTCCCTTTACGGCGCTTTAGTTCTTTCATTGCCGTAATGACTAGACGAGTTCCGCTCATGCCTAAAGGATGTCCCAGAGCAATTGCGCCGCCATTTGGATTGACACGCTCATCATCATCGGACAGTCCTAATTCGCGCATCACAGCCAATGACTGCGCTGCAAAAGCTTCATTCAGCTCAATCACATCCATTTGACCTAAACTCAGCCCTATTTGCTGCAATACTTTTTGCACTGCTGGAACAGGACCTATACCCATATATTTTGCTTCTACACCTGAACTGGCCATTGCGACCACTTTAGCTAAAGGCTTTAAACGGTGTTCTGCAGCAAAGTGCTGATTGCCCATCAAAATACAGGCAGCGCCATCATTGACACCTGATGCATTGCCTGCTGTAACTGAACCGCCTTCCTTACGAAAAGGCGCTTTTAACAACGATAATGCTTCTAGGCTGGTTTCAGCTCGAGGGTGTTCATCACAATCAATGGTAATGCTCTTTTTTTTACGGTCTTGGAGCACAATAGGCAGTATTTCTTCTGCAAAAATACCGTTTTGCTGTGCTTCAGCTGTTTTTTGCTGGCTTCGGTAAGCAAATAAGTCTTGATCTTCTCTGCTGATTCCATACTTTTCAGCCACATTTTCAGCAGTTTCCGGCATGCTATCGACCCCAAAATTTGCTTTAAACTTAGGGTTAATAAAACGCCAGCCTATCGTGGTATCAAAGATTTCAGGCGCCCGGCTAAATGCAGCTGTTGGTTTTGACTGCACAAAAGGTGCGCGGCTCATCGACTCTACACCGCCTGCTAAAATAAACTGCGCCTCACCAGATTTAATTGCACGGGCAGCTAGACCCACAGCATCTAAGCCAGATGCACATAAACGGTTTACAGTGAGTGCAGGCACGCGATCTGGCAATCCCGCCAGCAATGCAGCCATTCGGGCCACATTGCGGTTATCTTCACCTGCTTGATTGGCGCATCCTAAAATGACTTCATCTAAAGTTGACCAAGGCAATTCAGGATGCTTGTTTTTTAAATATTCAATTGGCAATGCCGCCAAGTCATCAGCCCGAACGCTGCTTAAACCGCCTGCGTATCGTCCAATAGGCGTACGGATTGCATCAAAAATATAAACTGTTTCCATGTTGTTTTCCTTTTAGCCAGCAGCACATAAATTCGAAATAAGCTGACTTTTCTGCATCTGTCCTAACGCAGCTTTCTTCTTCAAATATATACTAGGTCTATAGCGTTCCTCACCATAAATACGATACATATTTTCAAGATTTTGTAGAATTATGCTGTATCCAATTTTATCCGCCCACTCAAATGGACCCTGCGGATAATTCACGCCATATTTCATTGCTGAATCAATATCTTGTTCAGATGTAATATTATGCAGCACAGCTTCACACGCTTCATTGACCAGCATTGAGATGGTTCGAAGAACATAAAGACCTGCATGATCTTCTGTCCAAATAGGTATCATATTTAAAGCAACAAAAAACTGTTCAACACAGCGTAAGTCTTGTTCCGCACATGCAGGTGAAGCCGTTATAGCAACCGCCTTCGCATTCTTCCAATTGGCATGCCAATCCATCAATACGACTTTCTCATGAGCATGCTCAATGACAGCAGACTGACCAGCTGTTAAGCGTAATGAAACATCTCCTATCAAAATTTCATCATGACCGCCCTCAAAACTCAGCTCGACTTGCCCCGATTGTTTTAATTGTTCAATCAGCGCGGCAGAATGCAGCCATGTACCGCGTACAAGCAGTTTTAATTTATGCAATGATTTAGCGTAGCAAACTGGCAACTCATATTTAGGCTGCACCTCTGTCTGGCTATAATCATAAAAGCCTTGCAGAGACTTGCGGCCAAGACATCCTGCATCCACCAGTTCTTTTTGAATCAATGACGGACGATAGCGCGGTTCATCAAAAAATGCGCGGTAAACACTTTGCGTCACTGAAAAGTTTACATCCTGCCCAATCAGATCGGTTAACTCACACGGTCCCATCGCAAATCCACCGCATTCGCGCATGATAAAATCAAGCTGTTCTGGCGTGGTGACATTTTCCTGCAGTGCACGAAAAGCTTCAGCATAGTATGGACGCGCAACACGGTTCACAATAAAACCAGGGGTTGATTTTGCAGTCACTGGAACTTTCTTCCACCCTGCCATGAGAACCATAAGCGCATCTGCAACCGCAGCGCTGGTTTTCAGTCCTCGGATAATTTCGACCAGCTTCATCACTGGTGCAGGATTAAAAAAATGCAATCCAACAACACGCTCAGGATGCGGCACTTCTGAAGCAATAGCAGTAATTGAAATTGAAGAGGTATTGGAAGCTAAAATCGTCTGAGCGCTGCAAATCTCTGCCAGCTGCCGAAATAACTGCTGCTTGACGTCTTGTTTTTCAACAATCGCTTCAATCACCAAATCCGCTTCTGACAATTGCTGTATATCTTCAATCACAATTAAATTTTGCAATATCATCTCAAATAGAGACTGCGGCATTTTGCCTGCATGAACCCGTTTAGTCAGTTGAGCCGAAAGTGCTGTTAATGACTGACGTGTTCTAGAAGCATCGACATCAAACACATAGGTTATATGTCCATGCATAGCCGCTAATTGAGCAATCCCCATTCCCATGGTTCCTGCACCAATAACAGCAATTTTTGCTTGCTGCAAATTGATCTGCTGCATGTTTTAGCATCCTTTATATTCTGGAGTGCGCTTTTGCATAAAGGCCTGCACACCTTCACGATAATCACTTGAACGCCCTGCCAGCCGCTGTAAATCACGCTCCAAAATCAATTGATCATCCAGATTATTGCCAGCAGCGGCATGAATTGCTTTTTTAATTAGAGATAAACCATAGGTCGGCTGTTTGGCTAAATGCTCGGCCATTTTTTCAGCTTCAATTTTAAGTGCATTATCTGCAGCGACCTGCCAAATCATGCCGAGCTGTGCAGCCCGTTCTGCAGAAATTTTATCGCCCAGCATTGCCAGCCCCATCGCTTGCGCACGTCCAACTAAGCGCGGTAAAAACCATGTGCCGCCAGAATCTGGCACCAAACCCAAACGGCAAAATGCTTGAATAAATGATGCAGATTGGGCAGCAATCACAATGTCGCATGCCAAAGCAATATTAGCCCCTGCTCCTGCCGCCACACCATTGACTGCGCAAATCACAGGTTTAGGCATTTCCGTAATTACTTTAATTAACGGGTTATAATATTTTTCAATAGATAGACCTAAATCAGGAGCATCTGCATTGGGGTCTACAACACGGTCATTTAAATCTTGGCCTGCACAAAAACCGCGGCCTTCTGCAGAAATCACCACTGCACGAATGGCTTTGTCTTTAGCCCATGCTTTAAGTACAGCGGACACTTCTTTGTGCATAACTTCATTAAAACTGTTGAGCTGTTTAGGACGGTTAAATGTTAAATAACCCACTGCATTTTTTTCTTCGACAATAACCGTTTGGTAATCCATTACACACCTCTAAATTCTGGTTTTCTTTTTTCTAAAAAGGCATTGATGCCTTCTTGACGATCTTGAGTTGCAGCCAGCCATACAAAATGCTGACGTTCCAGCTTCAACCCCTGACTTAATGTCACTTCATGAATTGATTTCAGTGACTGTTTAATCACACGAATTGCAAGCGGCGCTTGTTTTGAAATTTTTTCAGCCAGCTCAACTGCATATTGCACTGTTAAAGCGGCAGGACAGATTTGACTGCTGAGCCCATATTGAACAGCTGCCGGCGCATCCAGCATTTCACCGGTCATCGCCCAACGCATTGTTAACTGCTGTCCAGCCAAACGGGCTAAACGCTGTGTTCCTCCTGCCCCCGGCAGCATGCCTAAACCAATTTCAGGTAAAGCAAACTGCGCATTGTCTCCTGTAAGGACAATATCGCCATGCAAGGCAAGTTCAAAACCAGCGCCAAGCGCATAACCATTTACAGCCATAATCAAAGGCTTAGAAAATTCATCTATGCTTTTCCACAACTGCGGCCGCCGATCTTGCTGAATACGGATGACATCTAACTGCGCCAGTTCATTTAAGTCCGCACCAGCTGCAAAACATTGTTCATTACCCGTAATCACAACTGCTTTAATTGCAGGGTCTGCATCCAGCTGCTGCAGACATGCTGCTAAAGCTTGCAAAGTCGCATTATTTAAAGCATTTCGTTTTTCAGGTCGATTCAGCTCAATCAGCACTACACCGTTTTTTGGAGAGGTGCTTTTTATATATTCCATGTCTGACTTCCTCTTTATGTCATTGACTGAGTTTTTAAAAGGACAGCGCTATATTTAAAAATTACTCATCAAAACTTAAGCGGACATTGTCAGTAGTCGGACGCGCTTGACAGCTCAACACATAGCCTTTTTCAATTTCTTCTGGTTCCAGGCTATAGTTAATTGCCATTTCAACCTGCCCTTCGAGCACCTTGCATTTACAGGTTGCGCAAACACCCCCTTTACATGCATAAGGCAAATCCGCACCCGCCCGCAAAGCTGCATCTAAAATACTGTCATCTTGTTTTGAAACTTCAACAATCAGCTCACGGCCATCTAAAACAATACTGACTTTCTCTTCGCTGCGGCGCTCAATTTGCTGCGCAGTCGCTTTAGGCGCTGTTCCTGTATTAAAGCGCTCTGTATGAATTTTGCTCCGCTCAATTCCTAAAGCTGGCAATACTGTCTCTACAGCATTCATCATTTCTTCTGGGCCGCAGGCAAAACAATGATCTGTCTGAACATCTATTAAATGGCTTTGAAAAAGCTGCTGCAGTTTTTCTGCATCAATACGGCCATTAAAAATTTCACTGTCATTAAATTCACGAGAGAAAATATTAATCAGCTGTAAACGCTCTTTAAAACGGTCTTTTAAATCCATAATTTGCTCAGCAAACATGGTTTGTTTCCACGAACGGTTGCCATAGACCAACGTAAACCGTGACTCTGGCTGACGATTCAGCACTGACTTAACAATGGATAAAATTGGTGTAATGCCGCTGCCTGCAGCAAAACCTAAATAATTTTTCCCGCCTAATTTGGACGCTTTTTGAAAAAATATGCCTTGCGGCGGCATCACATCCAGCACATCACCAGCTTTCAAATGATCATTGGCCCATGTTGAAAATTGGCCTTGATCAATTTTTTTGATCGCAATACTCATATCCTCTTGGATATCACTGCAAATTGAATAGCAGCGGCGCAGCTCTTCACCCTCACTCAAATGACGAATGGTCAAATGCTGTCCCGGCTGGTACTGAAAAACATCAACGTGTTCTGGCGCCAAATCAAATGAAATACAGATTGCCTGGTCAGTTTGAGGCTGAATAGTTTTAATTGTTAACGGTACAAATTGGCTCATTTGAAAATCCTTCTTTCTTTTTTTGACGATGTCTGCTTGACCTTAGTACTCAAAAGGACTAAGGCATTAAATACATTTGAAATAGTCAAAAGGTTCTAAACAGTCTTGGCATTTGTATAAGGCTTTACATGCTGTAGAACTAAATTCGCTTAATAATTTGGTCTGTGCACTGCGGCAATGCGGGCATTCAATACCATCTGTCAGAGCGACATGCGTACCGCAGCTGTGTGATTCGCCTTTGGGCGGCGCAATGCCATATTGCTGCAGCTTTTGTTTTCCAGATTCACTCATCCAGTCCGTGGTCCATACTTCAGATAAATCCACCATGACTTGGACAGGCACTAAACCTTTATGCTGAAAGGCTTGTGTAATTTCCGCTGTCAATACATCCGTGGCGGGGCAGCCGCTATATGTCGGTGTGAGGCGTACAACAATTTCGTCTTGCGCATTCAGCTCTACACCGCGAATCATGCCCAAATCAAGTACAGACAAAACAGGAATTTCTGGATCAGAAATCCGCGCTAAAACGTCCCAGCACTCATCGGTTACTTGCCGAATTAAATTCATACAACTCACTCCCTGTGATGCAGCTGAATTACCACGTCATATTTGGATAAGCGCGCTGCATGTATTGCAGCTCAGCCAAAATAAAACCGAGATGTTCGGTATGCAGTCCTTGTTTCGCACCGCTGCGATAAGCGCCATCTTCAGGCAGGTTCAATTGCATTCGGCTTAATTCAGCTTCAACGGTATCCAGCCATTTAGCTTTTAAAATATCGAGCTGCGGAATCAAACCAGCTTCTACCAGCAGCTGTTCGTCTGCAGTAAGCACATAGAGTTCTTCAGTAAAGCGCCAAAGCTGGTTCAATCCTGCTTGAGTTTTTGCATGCGCTTCTGCTGTTCCTAAACTTAAACGCTCCATCCACGCAGTTGAAAAACGCAAATGGTATTTCACCTCTTTTAAACTTTTGATTGCAAATGCAGATAATGGTGCATAACTGCTATTACTGAGCGCTGCAAAAAGTAAGGCGTGATAATGATCCATCAGCCACTGACGCACGATCGTTTGAGCAAAGTCACCATTCGGCTGTTCACACAGCAATAAATTGCGATATTCACGCTCTGTACGGAAATACGCCAATTTATCTTCATTGCGCCCCAAACCCTCAATTTCACCAGCAAGACTTAATGCTGTACGCGCCTGTCCCAATAAATCCAAACCAATATTAGCCAAAGCAATATCCAGTTCGAGTTCTGGCGCATGTCCGCACCACTCAGCCAAACGATGCGACAAAATCAGCTGGCTATCCGCCACATGTAATAGGAATTGTGTAAATGCTGTATTGCTCATAATATTCCGCTCCTTGCCTTACATGTGCTCAATGCCATTTGGAATATGATAAAAAGTCGGATGGCGGTAAACCTTATCTAAAGACGGATCAAAAAACTCCGTTTTTTCATTAGGCTGAGAAGAGGTGATTAACTCAGACTTTACTACCCAAATACTGATTCCTTCATTGCGGCGGGTATAGACATCACGTGCATTTTGCAAAGCAATTTCATCATCCGGAGCGCGCAAACTGCCCACATGACGGTGGCTTAGACCTTGTTTACTGCGTATAAATACTTCATACAATGACCAGTTATTCTTGTGATTCATGACCATATTTCCCTTATGCTCTAATGTTTTATGCTACTTTTTGAGCAGCTTGCTGTGATTGTTTCTGCGCATAAACCGCCGCCGAATCACGCACCCATTTCCCGCCTTCCCAAGCTTTACGGCGCGCTTCAATTCGCTCATGATTACAAGGCCCTTTCCCTGCAATCACAGCAAAAAACTCTTCCCAATTCACTTCACCAAAATCATAGCGGCCCGTTTCTTCATTAAACTGTAAATGTTCATCTGGAACAGTCAGTCCAAGCTGATGAACTTGAGCAACAGTGTTATCGACAAATTTTTGACGTAAAGCATCATTACTGAATAATTTAATTTTCCATGCCATGCTTTGCGCGCTATTTGGTGAATGATCATCACTAGGACCAAACATCATCAATGCTGGCCACCAAAAACGATTGACGGCATCCTGCGCTAATTGCTTTTGCTCTGGCGTGCCATTCGCCAATGCCATCATGGCTTCAAAACCTTGACGCTGATGGAAGCTTTCTTCTTTGCAAATACGGACCATAGCGCGTGCATATGGACCATATGATGTACGGCACAATGCAACCTGATTGACAATTGCAGCGCCATCCACCAGCCAGCCAATAGCAGCGACATCTGCCCAGCTCAACGTTGGATAATTAAAAATAGATGAATATTTCATGCGCCCTGCAATCAGCTTATCCATCATGTCATCGCGGTCAGCGCCTAATGTTTCTGCGGCACTATATAAATACAGCGCATGCCCTGCTTCATCCTGCACTTTAGCCAAAAGCACTGCTTTACGCTTTAAAGATGGCGCACGTGTAATCCAATTGCCTTCTGGCAGCATGCCTACAACTTCAGAATGCGCATGCTGTCCAATCTGACGAATTAAAGTTTTACGGTAAGCGTCTGGCATCCAATCCTTCGGCTCGATTGAAATATCCGTTTCAATTTTTTGTTCAAATACTTGCTGCTGATCCATGATTCCCTCACTTATCCCAAGTGTTGATTCACTTAAACTAAAACGATACAAATAAAAAATCAATATTTATTTTTAAGTATCATTAAAATCAAAACATCAAATTAGAACAACTAATTGTTTATTATCATTTTATATTTTTATTACTTTTCTTAAGATTATTTTTAAAGCTAATTATGATTGACTTTTTACTTTTTTAGATACAAGTTATGAAACATCAAAATAAATAAACATTTTAATTCGTATCATAAAAGGAGTTTTACGATGCTCGAGCTAGAAAATAGCGACTCAGCTGCACAACATGCTGCAGATTCAACAACTTCTGCTGCTGCACTCAAAACCTTAAGCTCGCTGGTATATGGTGAGCACTTTGTTGCTCAGCAACATTTACGCACGGTCTATCATGCAATCTCAGGCGATGCAATTTATCAAGTCGGCAGCTATGGCATTGATACACAAGCCGTTGTTAAATATGCCAAGCAAAAAGGCGCATTGATCGCGGCATGGACATTCCACCAGCGCGCCAATGCCCTTAAACAAGCAGCGCAGTACCTGATGGCGCGTAAAGAAGAATTTTATGCCTTGGCGCAAGCAACAGGATGCACACGTAAAGATGCTTGGATTGATATTGAAGGCGGTATTGGCACTTTATATGCCTATTCAAGTTTAGTTCGCCGTGAGCTCTGTGATGAAATAGCTTGGGTTGAAGACACATGGATTCCGCTGTCTAAACAAGGCAACTTTGGCGCAAAGCATATTTTGACCCCTAAAGCGGGTGTTGCAGTACATATCAACGCATTTAACTTTCCAATTTGGGGCATGCTGGAAAAAATTGCACCGACACTTTTGGCTGGCGTGCCATGTATTGTGAAACCAGCAACTGAAGGTGCAGAACTCACGCACGCCGTTGTAAAGGCAATTCATGAAAGCGGCTTTCTGCCTGAAGGCTCATTACAGTTAATCTGCGGCCAAACTTATGATTTATTTGATCATTTAAATGCTCAAGATACGGTAACGTTTACAGGCTCAGCAGCAACAGGCCAGCAGCTTCGTGCCCATCCTCACCTTAATGCACACTCTATTCCTTTTAGCATGGAAGCCGACTCGGTCAACAGCGCAATTTTGACTGAGCAAGCAAATGATGAAACCATTGATCTCTTTGTTCGTGAAATTTTCCGTGAAATGACCACCAAAGCAGGACAAAAATGTACAGCAATCCGCCGCGCTTTTGTCCCTTCGGCACTTTTAGACAGCGTACAAGATCGTTTAATCGCTAAATTACAAAAAGTAGCGGTTGGCTCACCCGAACAAGACAATGTCACGATGGGCGCTCTGGCAAGTGTGAAACAAAAGCGCGATGTGGCAGCTAAAGTTGAGCTGTTAAGTCAAGACGCTGAAATTATTTATGGAAGCCACCTGCGTAAAGATGTTGAAATTCAAGCCTTAAATTTAGAAAAATCTGCGTTTTATCCGCCAACAGTTTTACGCTGCAACACCCCCTTAAATGCTGCAAATATTCATTCTGTAGAAGCCTTTGGTCCTGTCGTGACTCTAATGCCATATACAAATTTAGCTGAACTTGCAGATTTAGTGGCCCGCGGCGAAGGCAGCTTGGTTGCATCCATTGTTCGCAATTTAGATGAAAACATTGAAGGCTTACTGACTAAGATTACACCTTGGCATGGCCGTGTCCATATTTTAGACAGCGAAAGCGCCAAAGAAAGTACAGGTCACGGTTCACCGCTCCCTTATCTGGTACATGGCGGGCCTGGCCGTGCAGGCGGAGGCGAAGAGCTTGGCGGATTACGTGCTGTAAAGCATTATATGCAGCGCACCGCAGTTCAAGGCTCACCCAATGTGATGACTCAAGTCAGTCACAGCTGGACCGCAGGCGCCCAAGTATATGAAGACCGTGTGCATCCATTCAAAAAATCATTTGATGAACTTCGTATCGGTGAACGCCTGCTGACCGCAAGACGCACTGTTACAGAAGCAGATATTGTGAACTTTGGCTGTCTAAGCGGTGACCATTTTTATGCGCATATGGACAAAATTTCAGCCGCTGAATCTTTATTCGGTGAACGCGTTGCGCATGGTTATTTCATTGTTTCTGCTGCTGCCGGCTTATTCGTAGATGCCGCTGCTGGCCCCGTCATTGCAAATTATGGCATGGACAACCTCCGTTTTGTTGAGCCTGTAAAAATTGGCGACACCATTCAAGTTGAGCTGACCTGCAAACAAAAAACACCTAAATTACAGCGTGATCCTGAACAAAAGCCGCATGGTGTGGTGGTCTGGGATATTAAAGTGAAAAATCAGCGCAATGAGCTGGTTGCAACTTACGATATTTTGACGCTTGTTGAACGCGAACTATAATTTAAAGGCATGAAATAAAAAAAGGAATCAAATGATTCCTTTTTTTATTTTTTAAAATTTAATTGTATCTTTTTTAATTTTCTCATTGACGAAAGCATGATTAGGTCATAGATTAAACAAAGATGATACAAAAATAAAAATAATAAATAATTAAAAGTATCAAATTATTTAACACGATCAGCACAGGAAGCTGCATGATGAATGATAAGTCGCTCGACATAGAAACGGCTGAAGGGAATGCTCAGCCACCTCACTTAAACTTTGAATCAAGTTTCCCAAGTGAAAATACTCAGGTTCAAACAAACACCTCCGAGCAAAGGAGCGCCTATCAATGGTATGTCGTGATTATCTGTATGGTCGCGTATATTTTGTCATTTGTAGACCGGCAAATTTTATCGCTCATGATTGAGCCGATTAAACAGGATTTAATGCTCAGCGATACTCAGTTCAGCCTACTGCAAGGTTTAGCATTTTCATTGTTTTATGCTTTTATGGGAGTGCCTATTGCAGCTTTGGCAGATAAAAAATCACGAATTAAAATTATTTCAGCGGGCATCGCCTTTTGGAGTCTTGCAACAGCAGCCTGCGGTCTAAGTAAAAACTTTATCCAAATGTTTTTGGCCCGCTTAGGTGTCGGCGCTGGTGAAGCGGCTTTATCACCAGCGTTTTATTCAATTGTTGCAGACCTATTTCCTAAAGATAAGTTAGGACGCGCATTAGGCGTTTATGCCATTGGCGCTTTTATTGGTTCTGGCCTTGCCTTCTTGATTGGCGGCTATGTGATTGGCTTACTCAAAGATGTCAATTTTGTTGTTCTGCCAGTGATTGGTGAAATCAAAACATGGCAGTTAACCTTTATGATTGTCGGTCTACCTGGGGTTTTATTGGCTTTACTCATGATTTTGACAGTACGTGAACCAGAACGTAAAGGATTAAAGGTCGGCGAAGATGGTCAAATCGTCAAAGCCTCATTTAAAAATTCAGTCGCTTTTATTAAAACCCATAAAAAGACCTTCTTTTGTCACTTTATTGGTTTTTCATTTTATACCATGATGCTGTATTCGTTATTAGGATGGGCACCAGCATTTTATATGCGAAACCACGGCTTAGATGCCAGTCAAACGGGCTATATTCTTGGCATTATCATTTTAGTTGCTAATACAGCTGGGGCATTGTTCTGCGGCTGGCTGATCGACTTTTTCTCAAAACGCGGCTATAGCGATGCAGCCATTCGCACTGGCATGATTGGCTGCGCAGCGCTTATTATTCCAAGCGTTCTTTTTACTCAAGTTGAAAATATGCAATTATCATTTGCCTTGATTTTTGTAGCAATGTTCTTCTCGACCTTTCCAATACCTGCGTCTGCTGCAGCAACACAAATGCTCACACCGAATCAATTGCGCGCTCAGGTTTCTGCAAAGTTTCTGTTAACTTCAAACTTAATTGCGTTAGGTATCGGTACAACAGCCGTTGCCCTGATCACCGACAAATATTTTGAAAATACCGTGATGGTTGGAAATTCAATTTCAATTGTAAATGCCATTGCAGGTGTACTTGGCGTATTTCTACTTTACAAAGGCTGTCAGTATTACCGTGACAGTATGAAAACTGAGAATTTAAGTAAAAGCTAATTTCTCTAAGGCTTAATGCAAATTCTATTTAAGCCAATGATTGCATCATATGAATCATTGGCTTGTTTTAATCACAATATGGATCAATAAACGTTTATTAATATTTCTTAGATTAGTATTTGAAGTGCAACACTATGTTGTACAAAAGAATATGTTTAACGCTTAGATAAAATCCCCACCCAGAACAAGTCTCTGCACAAATATCCTTAAAAGGAGAGATGCTGAATATATGCTGCAGGATTATCACGATTAAAAAATTACCGTGATAATCCCATATGGATTTATTGAATCCGATCAAATTTAGCCGTTCCGTTTTCACTGCCTAATTCAAGTTTATCCTTGTTAATGCTAAAAGGCAGATTACTTGCACCATCTTCATCGTGAATACCAGCACAGCCATTAGTATCAATACTTACGTTATGAATATTTAAAATCTGATTATTAATCGTATACTTCCCAAATTCGACCCCTGCACCACCGCATGGTGGTTCACCTGGCTGAGCATAAGTATCACCCGCAGGGTCGAGCATGATGTAGTAACCGCTCTCAAAGAAGCTAAAGACCTGATTTGCATCATCGGTATATATCCATGAGCCGACAATATTATCCGCTTTATTAGAGACTCTGGTTCCGATATAGGTTTCCTGAATATTAGGCTCTCCAATAATCAGATTGTTTCCATCAAAGCCAAGTGTATGATAGCCGATTGGGTGAGATAAACCCCATTCGCCATTGCTATCCTCTTCAATAGAAGGAGAGATTTTTGTATTTATTGCATCCCAGTTTAGCTTCCCTACTTCAATACCTGGCGCGCCAACATCATCTTCTGGTGTAAATTCCCCTAAATAATAGGTGCCATCTTCTGCAATATAAATTAATACTTCGGGTACTTGGGTATTTGAGTTATCAAAAAATTGCCATACACCTGCAATATCTTTATAAAAGGCTTTCTGGAAATTTTTTTTCGCCTGTTCTGGGCTAATAGGTGTTGTCGGTAACTTTGCATTAGTCAGTGATGTTATAAAAACAGGATCTATAATAAAGTTTGCCGGGCTTTGATTAAAGTTGATGGTTACCCCCTTCAATGCATCACTGGTATCTTTGTCAACCGAAATCCCATCATCATGCTGACGATTGCGATCCAGTGATTGTAAAAATACAAGGAGATTGGTGCGGCGATTATCCTCCTGAGCCAGGTCCAGTGGAGTCACACGGGCTTGAGCGGTAATTTCATCACCTAGCTGAACACTGCCGATAGTGAATTTTACTTTATCACCATCCTTATATTGAAACTCACCGTTGGCGCCAGTCATGCCAGTTAAACCGCTATTGGTTGAGTAACTTACCCCGCTAATTACACCATCGGTCAATATGCCTGTTTTTGTCACAGGCGGATTGGGGGTTGAGCTATTATCTGAGCTGTCATTGCCGCCACAGGCGGTGATTACTCCTGTAAGTGCTAAAATTGTAAATATTTTTTTCATGATTGCTCTCCTTAAAAATTGAGTCTAGAGGAAGCAGCCACATAGCACATATCCCCAAATGAGGATGTTTTGCCGAAAAAAGAGCGATTTTTTTAAATCAGTTTGTAGTTGTATTTTGCACTGTTGATAAAGCTCCTGAAACATGTATCCTTAAGTGAAAATGCTGAATTTTAAATCAGCATGATAGGCTTTATTTTTATTGCCAATGTGTATGTTTAGGAGAGGTGAACTGAAATATATTCCATTAAGATCTACTGACGTTTCATAATGGCAACGAAGCAAATAGACAAAAAACAACTGATTTTTTGAGCCTGACAAATGTATTATCAGCCAAATTTCTGATTTTATATAAATACTGCTCTGAATAATTATTACTTGATCGTGTTCCAAATTTCTTTGAAATGTTTTCTGCAGTTTGCAGTGTTTCCCATTTTTGTCTCTGAGCAACTCAGAATCATACCCCTTAGAGGAATTACACAGAGCTAAACGTTTGGCTGAAACCCTACAATACGGATGAAAAGCAGATCTGGGCTGAGAAAAATTTCGCTTAAATTTAACCCAGCAGAGACACTCAAAATGGGGAACTTTCAGGTTGGGTTTGAGTCAGTATATATTCATCTTGATCTAAAAAAATGGATATTGTTTCAATATCCATTTTTGGTATGAGCTTTAACCGATCAAGGCTTTTCACCTTGCGCCAATCGCTGCTCAATATCATTCAGCACAGCAGGCAGGTCTGCAATACTGTCAATTACATAATGCGCGCCTGAAGCATTCATTTTTGCATAGGCTTTTTCTTTTAATACTGCTTGCTCTGCTTCAGATAAAGCACTCCACGCTTCATAGCTTAAGCCGACTTCATTGCCGCTCACAGCCAGACCCACTGTCCAGCAACCGCCATTTAAACCTTCATGAATACCGACCACAGTATCATCCACTTTCACCACAGTTTTAATGTCTAAAACATCCAGTTCAATTAAGTTCTTCCATAACATTTCCGGGTACGGACGGCCGTGCTTCACATCACTGGCAGTAATAATACAATCCGGCACATAACCTTGTTCAGCAGCATCTTTGACCAGCTGCCGAATCATCATGCTGGCATAACCGGTATTGCTGCCAATTTTTGCACCGCGCGCACGAATATCTGCAAATGCTTCCAATGCACCCGGAATCAATTTTGAACATTGCGGAATGGTTTTTAATTGATATGGAATAAAGTCCTGATATAAGCGATCAATATCTGCAATGGTCACTTCTGCGCCATAGGCTTGCTTCCACGCTGCCGCCACACGCGGCATCGCCAGTACAGCCGCAATATGGTCACGCTTTTCCAGCCCCATCGGAGCACGTGCTTCTTCAATGTTAATTTCAACTTTATTGTCTGCAAACAATGCCATAAATGCTAAAATCGGCGCGCGTGAACCAAAATCCACTGTCGTTCCCGCCCAGTCAAAAACAACCGCTTGCAATGTATTTGATGAAATTGTCATGTGTTTTTCCTTAAAAATAAAATTTAAATAGTCTAAATAAAGTGATTATGGCTGGCGGTATGCCGAAATTGCGCTGAGCAGGCGTTCAATATCTTCAGGATAAACTTCGCCAATATTGCCAATGCGGAAACAGTTCAAATCAGTGACTTTGCCCGGATAGATCACAAAACCAGCCTGTTTTAAATTGTCATACAGATTCTGGAAGCTAAATTCAGCTTCGTCTGGATACATAAAGGTGGTAATGATCGGTGATTGTGGAATACCAGCATCAAGCACCAATTCAAACCCAAGTTTTTGCATGCCTTGAGCGAGGCACTGTTGATTATTGAAATAACGCTGATAACGCGCCGCAACACCACCCTCTTGTTCAAGTTCAAGCAGGGCTTGATAAAATGCGCGCACCACATGTGTAGGCGAGGTAAAACGCCATTTGCCATTGTGCTGTTCCATGGTGTTCCATTGATCGTATAAATTCAGGCTCACTGAACGCGCCAGACCTTTACAGGCTTGCAGCTGTTCACGTTTCGCCAGAATAAAACCAAAACCGGGAACACCCTGAATGCATTTATTGGCGCTTGAAATTAAAAAGTCGATGTCAAGCTCTGCAATATCCATCGGCACGCCGCCAAATGAACTCATCGCATCGACAATCCAGACTTTGCCCGTTGCTTTCACGATGCGGCCAATGTCCTGAATCGGGTTAAGTAAACCTGTAGTAGTTTCACAATGCACGCAAGCCACATGAGTAATGCCTGCATCGGCTAATGCGGCTTCAATATCGGTTAAATCTGGAATCTGGGTTTCAGGATACGCCAGTTCAACCACATCAATATTTAAACAACGCGCCATCTGCACCATGCGCGCGCCATAAGCGCCGTTATTGATAATTAAAATTTTTCCATCTTTGGGAATAGCCGAGCCCAATACAGCTTCAACAGAAAAACTGCCGCTGCCCTGCATCAGCACCGCACTGTAAAGCTCTATCTGTGTTGTCGCCAAAGCCACCAAACGCTGGCGAATATCCTGCACAAGATTGTTATATTCTTTATCCCATGTACACCAATCACGCTGCATGACACGGCGCACCGCTGGAGAAGTCGACAATGGGCCAGGTGTCAGCAGTAAGTATTTATTTTCCAGTTCAATATGTGCGTTCATCACTCAATTCCTTAACAGGTTTTCAATTCAATTTAAGACAATATAAATCAATCTGGTTTAAACCAGATTACAAAATATAGTTTTCCAGCACTTTTTTCATAAAACCAGCGCCCGTGGTCATGCCCTTGCCTGCAATTGCACTGACTAGATAAATATTTGGCTCAGCTTCAGTCACACAAGCCAGTTCTTTCGGATGGGTTAGGTAATAACCATTCCAGCGGGATGCAATTTCTGGAAGTTTTAAGCCCATGTTTTCTTTGCAGTACTTAAGGATGAACTGATTAATTTCTTCGCGCTGGTTGAACTGAGGAGCATCCTGAATAGGATGATATTCATGGCTGTCGCCTAAAATAATTTGCCCAGATTCATTCTGCTTAATCAAAATATGAATGCCGTAGTCTTTGACCAAACCCTGCTGTGATTCTTCGGTCAGCGCCCGATGGCTTGGGCAAATTTCAAAAGCAGGATAACGGGAAATGGATAAGCCCGAATAAATAGATGCATTCAGTTGATGTGCTAAAGGCTGCGTCATTGCCATCTGCAAAGCACAGCGCTGCAAACCCAATTGCTGCAATAATTCTGGATATAAAATTTGTGTGGCTTCACCGTGGCAGATCAGAACTTTATCTGCACAATACTGCTGTCCTGAAGCCAGCTGAATTTCAGCCTGTCCATTGCAGTACTGGGTACGCACCACGCAGGCATTGTAATAAATTTCAATACCCAGCTGCTTTGCATACTCTAATAAGCGATTCCCCACCAGATGCGGTTCAACCGAATAATCTTCCTGAAAAACTATCGCCCCGCAGATTTTTGCATTTGGGTCTAAATAAGCATAACGCTCAAATAATTGCGGCCGATTTAGCAATTCCACTGGAATCTGATAGTCTGGTGCGGCTTGTGCAAACTCATTCAGCACTTGCCATTCCAAAGCAGTATTGGCCAGATACAAACCATCACGCTGCTGAAATGAAATATCATGCTGTGCCTGAATGCGCTGATAAAACTTGCGTGTTTCCAGCGCATATTCACGCCATTCCTCATCTGGCCGGCTGAGGGTTGAAGTCCCGACCATGCCAAAATTACGTCGGGTTGCACCCACAGGCTGCGCATCTTTTTCAAAGAGCTGGACTTTCAGTCCGTGTTCAGCCACCTGAATTGCCGCTGAGAGTCCTAAAATACCGGCGCCGACAATAATTAAATCTGATTTTGCTGTATTCATCTGAAGTTTCCATGCCTTTTCAATATTTTCAGGATGCAAAATCCCAAGCCTTCTTAAAAAAGCGTTCAAAAAAATGGGTTATGAGTTAAGGTTTAAGGCAAATTAAATAGGGTGAAAATTAAATTCTCTTTTCACTTAATGCTGATGCTCCCGCCAGCGCTGACTCGACTTCATCATTTTTCGGGTAAAAAACCAGTGCAGCAGTTTGACCGTACAAGAGGTCACTAAAATCAAAATACTCATGGCAACCGCAGCCACCGTATCCCCTGCATCATCCATGTTCAGGACTGCCACAGAAGCCAAATTGGTGTCCGGAGAGTAAAGGAAAATGGCGGCTGACACCGTGGTCATCGCATTGACAAAGATATAAACCGACACATCACACAGCGCAGGAAAAGTTAAAGGCAAATACACTTTGTGAAACATAGTCCAATTGGATGCGCCCAAACTTTGCCCGGCATGATCCAGCTGGGTCGGAATCTGCTTAATCGCATTGCTCAGCGTTAAATGCGGCACGGTGTAATAATGGATAATGGTCGAGATCACCAGTAAGGTCAGCGAACCATACAGCACTGACATCGGATTTTCAGGCTGATTAAAGAACAGGATATAGGCAATCCCGAGTACTAGCCCTGGTACAGCCAAAGGCAGAAGCACCAGCATCTGTACATAATTTTTAATTACAGGATGAGTCTTAAAACGCTCAGTAAATAAAGCGATGATAAAAATCAATACTGTGCCCGCAAGGGTGCTCCACAGCGCCAGTTGAATAGAATTGAAATAGCTTGACCAGCCGCCGCCATCCACATAATCAAAACGGTAATGATTTAATGTTAGTGAAAGATCATACGGCCAATAACGGATGAACGAAGCGAGGATAGCCGTGATCACGATGAGTAAAATACTGCCCGCAATCACACTGCAAAATACAGTCAGCAGTTTTTCCAGACGCGGATTGTTCCTGATGCGGTACGGCTGAATCTGGAAATTCTGAAAACGCGCCTGACGGCGGCTCTGATAGCGGTCAAAGATAAAAGCCATCACAGCAGGACAAAGCAGAAGAATAGAAATCACTGCGCCCATGTTCATGTTCTGCTGACCAATAATCTGCTTATACACATCCAGCGCCATCATATTGAACGAACCGCCAATCACTTTAGGAATACCAAAATCGGTAATCACGTAAGTAAATGCCACCAGGCAGACGCTGACCAGTCCATAGCGGATTGCCGGTAAAGTCACCGCCCGGTGTGTTTGCCAAGTGGTTTTCCCTAAAGAATGAGATGCTTCAATTAAGCGCTGATCAATATTGCGGAATGAAGCCATCATCAGCATTACCATGGCAGGAAACAGCCAGAAGCAATAACTGATTAAAATACCCAGAGGTCCATAAATTTCAACACTGCCAAGCAAACCTTTAAATACGCCCTGCTGTCCAAACAAATACACTAAAGCCAGTGAGGGTAAAAGCGACGGGGCTAAAATTGGCAAAAATGCCACGGTTTTAAAAAATGCTTTACCTCGAATATTCACATTGGTCACGGCAAATGCATAAATACTCGCTAGAATTACCGTCACCAGCATCGCAGTACATGCAATCCAGACTGAGTTGAAGATGGATGACAGCAACGCGGGATTGGAAAAATAGGCAACAAAATTTTGCAGTCCAACAAATTGCTGATTTTCATTTAAGAATGCGCTTTGCAATAACAGCAGCAGCGGTGCAATCAGGCTCAGTGTCAGTAAAACTGCAGCTGCAAACAGCACTGCACTGGAGCGCAGTGAATAGGATGACGGTCTGGATTTTTTACTGTTTAAAATGGCTCCTGCGGTCGATTGATTTAACATCTTGCCCTTCCTTGCAGATCAAAAACATGTAAAGCCTGAATCGGGATTTGCAGCCACATTTCATCCGCTAAATGCATGAGTTGCTGATTTTCAATATCAATTTGCAACTGGATTGGTTCTGTTTGAGGATGATCTTGCTTCAACTCACAAAACAGGCGGCGTTTCGCTCCAAGAAATTCCATATTTAAAATACGGACGGGTAAACTGAATTGCCCTTTGCACTGCAGGGGTTCCAAAACCAGTGCCGCATTTTCTGGTCTGAACGCAATCTCCAGCTGCTCACCGGCTTTAAAATTCATGCTCAGATGATCAAATTCATATTGCGCCGCAATCTTTAAACCATGCGCTGAAATTGCTGTCGCCTGCATAAAGTTCATCGTGCCAATAAATTGCGCGACAAAACGGGTTTGAGGTTGATAGTAAATATTGTGCGGTGTATCCAGCTGCTCAATCAGGCCTTTATTCATCACCGCAACCCGATCCGAAATACTCAATGCCTCTTCCTGATCATGCGTCACCATAATTGCCGGTAAATTAAGCTGTCGTTGAATGGCGCGGATTTTTTGACGCAGGTTTAGACGCACCAAAGCATCTAACGCAGACAAGGGTTCATCGAGCAATAAAATATCAGGTTTAGGCGCAATGGCGCGCGCCAGCGCAACACGCTGCTGCTGCCCGCCCGACAATTGATTCGGGTATTTATGGGCAATATCCGGCAGCTCAATGAGCTGCAACAGCTCCGTAATTCGTGTTTGAATATCTGCAGCTGTCCATAGTTTTTTATGCAGGCCAAAAGCGATGTTTTCCGCGACGGTTAAATTTGGAAACAGGGCATAATTTTGAAACACAATGCCGCACTTGCGTTTCGCGGTATTCAAATGGGTAATATCTGCATCCTGTTTAATAATTTTCCCATAATCAGGCTGTTCCAGACCTGCAATGATGCGCAGCAATGTGGTTTTGCCGCAGCCGGATGGCCCTAAAAAACTGACCAGCTCACCCGCTTTTAAATCTAAATTGATGTGTTCCAGTACTTTGGTTTGTGCAAAAGATTTTTGAATATCTATAGCTTCGAGCACGGCTTTAGCATTTGCTGTCTGATAGCTTTTTAAGGTTAACAGCAAATGTCCTGCTGACAGCTCGCTCCCTTTTTGGGGAAGTGAATTTTGTAAATGAATTGGAGTTTGCATACTGTGCCTGATTTTAATTTCATTTGTCTGAAGCGCATTTTTAATGTGGATGAAACTGATTGTGCGTTTTTCCATCACCGGCTAAAACTCAGATACTGGAAGCGCAGAAAAAACAGCCGCCACTAAAAAAATGCGGAATGACTTGCCTGATCTTTACTTTTCAAACTGTTCTGACCATTTTTTTAAAATTGTGTCCCGCTGCTCTGCTGCCCAGTAAAAATCATTTTTGACCAGTTTCTCGTGCAGATTTTTCGGGAAATCCGTATTGCTGCTTTGGACATGCTGATGAGCAACCATGGAAAAGTTTTGCGCATAGGCCTGATTTGCAGCTTGGCTGACGGTCCAGTCAATGAACTTCTGCGCGCTGCTCAACTTTCTGGTGCCTTTCACAATCGCAGAGGCTTCCATTTCCCAGCCCAGCCCTTCTTTGGGATAAATAATCTCTAAAGGCGCACCGCGGGATTTGAGTTTAAAACCTGGATAACCGAATGAAATGCCAATGACCGCTTCACCTTGCGCCGCCATTTTGCAAGGCTTGGAGCCCGAGTGAACATATTGGGAAATATTTTTGTCCAGCGCCTGCATATAAGACCACGCTTGCTTTTCACCAAAAATCTGCATCCATGCGGTGACATCCAGATAACCTGTACCGCTGGAAGCGGGATTTGGCATCACAATCATGTTTTTATAGATGGGTTTGCTCAGGTCTTGCCATGTCTGCGGAATGGGCAGATTTTTCTTTTTTAATTCCACGGTATTGACACAAACAGCAGACTCCCAAGCGGTCATGCCAGTCCATGTGGGAATATCTTTTTGACTATAAAATTCGGTTTTCAGCTGTTCGACATTTTTAGGGCTGTAAGGCTGCAGCATTTGCTTTTTTTCCATGACCAATAAACTGGTCAAGGCCAAGCCCATCACCACATCTGCCTGCGGATTTTTTTGTTCTGCCAAGAGTTTTGCAGTAATGACACCTGTGGAGTCATGCACCCATTTCACTTTTAATTCAGGATGTGCTTTGCGTAATTCCCATTGATAGCGTTTGAGCTGATCAGCTTCTACAGCGGTATAAACCGTAATCTGTTCAGCATCCTGTGAAACTGAACTGGTGGTGCATCCGGCCATAAGATAAGCCGTACCGAGGCTAAGGACATATAAACTTATCTTCTTCTTACACTGTTTTAAATACTGACTCATCTGACATTCCTAATGAATGCGGCTTCTTGTTAATCAGTATTTCAACAAAAGTTTATGACAGTTTAATTAATCTGGTTTAAACCAGATTTTTTATATTTCTTTATTCTGAAGCTTCAAAATGTAGATCAAGTACATCATGCAGCCAGTATTCCTGATCCACATCCGTAATTGTGCCATTTTGATCACGATTGGTTCTGCAAATATATAAGCCCATGCTTCCCATGTTCACATGCAGGGCTTTAGCCTGTTGTTCCGAAAAAGCGGTTGGATAAAGGTTTATATGCGCCCGAGTCAGTTGCCGCTGATATTTTTCAGCCATGAGCACAGTAATTGAACTTTCCAGATTCTGTTCTAGAAATTCAGGAAAAAATGCAGCATTTACACGTATGTGCTCTACAACCACAGGTCGGCCATTAATTCTACGGCGACGCCAGATGGAGTAAATCAGATCACCATTTCTTAGACTTAAATGCTTCACATCCCACGGTGTTGCAGGCAATAGCTCGGCTGAAATCAGTTCAGTTTCGGGAATACTGCCTTGTTCCTGCACATATTGATTAAAACTTTGGGTAGACTGAGGACGATAAATAATACGTGGAGCACGTACAAACCATCCTCTACGGTCCAGGCGATAAATCAGACCATCCATTTCCAGTGCCAATAGTGCTTCACGGACTGCAACACGTGTTGTGGAAAATTGCTCAGACAGCAAACGCTCAGAAGCTAATTTTGTATTGCTGCTGAGTTGGCCTGACTCAATTTCATGGGCAATCACATCTCTTATTGCCAAATATTTCGGTATGCGAGGGGAAGTTATAGCCAAATTGGACATACGTGTAAATTTTTGTGAATTTAAAAATCACTATACTAAATTTTAATTTCAAAGTAATGAAAATCAATGGTGCTGTGATCAATCGTTTTTTACTGCTCAAAAATTTAAAAGTTAAGATTGGTTATCATCCTGAAAATCGCAGGTTCTAAAAGCAACCTTCTTTTGAAATACGAATACAAGATTCAATGTGAAAACACTAGAAACTAACCCTCAGATCAGGTCCATTTTAAAGCAGGTAAACTTTTTGATCGTTGATCAAAATATAAATATGCTTTTTTCGCTCACACCGTGGGGAATTGTCAAAATGATGCCCATTTCAAACCACAGAATTCAATCAGACAATTAACAAAATCATTTTTTGGATAAAACCATATAAATAAATCATTGTTATTGATGATTTATTTATATTTGCAAAACAAGAAATACCAATCTACCTTAGACCTTTTACTTTATAAATCAGCCTATCTAAGTTCATGGGCTCGAAAAATCCATATTGCGGATCTGAGTCCCACATAAAACTTTTCAATAAACTGGCGCATCTTGCCTACCAATCCACTCAATACGCCATCACGCTCAAACAGCTTCACTTTATAGTTCGGCAAGTCTTTGATTTCTTCTTTACGCGGCAGACGTTTAGTAAATGCATAATTATCTAAAACCGATTTCACCGCTTTTGACTTTAGGTTTTCTTGCTCACATAGCTGTTGATACGCATGTTCTTTTTCCGCATCCCAAAACTGCGCAAAGGCTTTTTGAACACTTTGCCCATTCATCATTTTAGGCACAGTCTGCTCAAGAAACTTCTGAATCAAATCCTGTTTGTTATGCAAACTAACTTCACCGCCAATTAAGTCATGCACCTGTGCTTCATATTGCTTGCGCAGAGTATCATCTTTTGCATCCACCGCCATTTGCTGCAAATTGCTGCAAATTAATGATAGCCTACATTAATACGGTCACTATGCAGCAGCTCCAATTGGAAGTCGATATCATCAAGAACAGAAACCTTATCTTTCTTAGTTGTAGTTTTTATTGGCTTAGATAAATCAGCATATTTCGATGCAAAATTTACAAACTGCTGCTTATCTAAAGCTGTTTGGTCTTGGTCATATTCCACAAAGGTTTCAAGCTGTGCCCTATAGCGCATCACTTCGCGAAAAGCCTTAATAAACTCAAGCTGATCATCCTCAGTGAGCAAATCATCCACGGCATGCACTTCTGGTACGAGATGAAGTAAATGATCAACAGCCATGTCATATTGCGATTTTATTTCCGCAAAGCTTGGAATAAGTACAACTTGCTTAGCTTCTTTACTTAGCTTCTTTATTTGAAAAAAGCGCCAAAGCCTCATCTGTTGCCTGTTTTAAATTACGGAAACAAATGATATTCCCGAATGGCTTATCGGCATTCAGCACACAGTTAGTTCTTGAAAAGGCTTGAATAAAGACTAAGCATATATTCTTCACAAACGTTATCATAAGCTTGAGCTTCTTCAGACAAATAGCCTTGACCATTTTCTGAAATAGCTAAGTAGAATCAGTCACAGGCACTCAGATAATTCTTTCTTTTTGGCGCAAAGTTGTTTGGTATGAACCCAGATGCTAAATGCAATCGAACCTAGCAATAAAATCTGTTCTGTAGGCCCAGAGCTTTAATTGCTTACTGCAGATTTACATGATGCTGTTGTCACATATGCTTTATTTTTTGATAGAAAAAACTAAAAATGATCTGACATCCTTGTCAAGATCTTGGGAGAGAAAGCTTGCAAAAACTGCAAGCGCTTGAGGAAACGTTTTATACTTTCTTAGAAATGAAAAAGCTTCGCTGCATTTTGACCTAATATCAGTTCTTGCTCCTCTGCTTCTGGAACAATTTGCTGAAATGCTTCAACTGTTTTTTCATAGTCAACCAAGTTTTCATGTTGAGTATGCGGCCAGTCGCTGCCCCAAACCATTTTTCCTAAAAAGCCTTTGTTTTTCAAAAGCGCATAAGACTCTTTAGCAGTGGCAATATTCTCAGGATAAGCACCTAAACGATAAAAACCAGATACCTTAATCCAATGTTTACTCACATCGAGCAAATCTAAGAATTTTTCATAATCTGGATCTTTTACACCGAGATCGGGTACACAACGGCCAAAGTGATCGATCACAATATCAAGCTTAAAATTATTCAATACTGGTAATACTTGAACTAAATAAGCCGGCGGTGCATGCAATTCAATTTGAAAATTAACTTGCTCTAAATTGCTAAAAAATGCTGTCCATTCAGGCAGAGTAAAATCAGGTACCGGCAAACCAAATAGATTAATTCGAGCCCCGATTATCCCCTTCGTTTTAAGTTGACTTAACTCGTTAAAGCTAATCCCTCTATCGACAACAGCAATACCTTTTAAGCGCTCGGGATACTGTGAAATTGCATCCAGCATGACTTGATTGTCCGTGCCAAAAAAGCTTGGCTGAACCAGTACGCCATGAGTATGACCATGTTTGTCTAAATGTGTTAAAAATTGTTCTGCTGTGGCGTCATAATCTGGAATATAACGTGCTGTTTCAATACATTGATCATGTTTAGAAAAGACATGAGCATGCGTATCTATATGGATCATTTCAAACTCACAGGGTAATGTTAAGAGCAATAATTGCAATGATTGCAGCGAAGACGCCAACAGGAATTGCTCTAAACAGTAATTGATTGAACAATTTGTTTTTATCGATACCTTCAGGTGCAGAGCCCATAATCAAGCTGCCGCCGGAAGAAAATGGTGATATTGATGATGACTGCGCGCCTGCAACAATACAGATGAATAAAATCATTGGATTGAGGCCAGATGCTGCGGCAATTGCAGGAACAATAGGGAATAATGTTGGTGCGACTACGCCTAAAGTACTTGAGAAAATAGACATCACAGCACTAATTAAACACAGCAGAATTGGAATAAGCCAAACAGGTACATTTTGAGTCAGCCAATTGGTTAACATTTCAATAATGCCCACTTTTACACCCAATGAAATGAGCATGCCAACACCGCAAATCATAATAAGAGTGCCCCACGGCACAAGTGCTACGACTTTTTTCTCATCTGCCAGTTTCATTAATAAACTAATCAATGCAAAAAGAACGGCAATGAAAGCGATGTCAATTTTTGAGTTCAAGAAAGTAATCGTTTCTTGTTCAGGTAAAATTAAATGCAAAATTGGGAAAACAAGAACAACTGCCATCATCAAAACAATTAAGAACAATGACTTTTTCTGAGCAGAATTGAATGGTTCAGGTTGAATATCTTCAATTTGAATATTGCTGTTTTTACGGTTAAAGAAGGTATATAAGCCAAGAACAACTATAGGAATAATGATAGTCACGACAAAAATACTCGTGGCATATGCAAAGCTAGTCGAACTCTCTACACCTGAGCTTTCCATTAGACTTCTAAAGATAATACCGCTTTGCGAAGTCATGAAGTTTGCACCTGCAAGTGCACCATAGTTCACAGCCATACCGCCAATCACTAAATTCATTTTGGTTTTTTGGCAAAGCAGCAAAGTTATGGGCGCCATAAATGCGAGGACAGTATAAAAACCTGCACCCAGCGCAGCAATAATGGTCGATGCCCCAAAGATTGCAAGAGGCAAAAGATATGGGTATTTACGGCAACGATATAGCAAATGTCCTGCTAAACGCTCAAGTGCACCGTTTGCTAATGCAAAATTATAAAATAAGGTGACTGCAAAAATAATAAAGAAAATTTTAACTGGCCAAAGTTCTGTAACTTCAGAAGGTTTCATACCTAAACCGAAGCAGCCAATAAAATACGCGCCAATAATAGAAAAAAAACCGATATTGATCTTAGTGATATAGCCCAATGCTATGGATAGCACTAACACCGAAAGAACCAATACAACCATATCAATCACTCCAGATAGATGTATTTAGACATAACTTAAGGATAAGTGATGACCTCAGCAAAATCATATAAACATTTAGTCGTATACTCATATATATGAATTTTTCAGTATTATATGTTTATATGCTATGATTGCGCATCAAAATTTTAATATTGTGTTCACAAATGCTTGATGAAATTGCATTTAAAAATCTTAAACTCCCGCGGTACATACAAATTCGCTGGCAGCTGCAAACTTTATTAGTAAGTTCAAAGTGGCCAATCGATAAGCCAATTCCTAGTGAACAAGAGCTTATCCAGCAATATGGCGTATCGATTGGTACCATTCGTAAAGCAGTAGAATGCTTAGTTGAAGATGGTTTTTTAGTAAAAATCCAAGGGAAAGGAACGTTCTTAAAGTATCCTGATTTTAAATTTTCATTAACGCGTTTTTTTCATTTGAAAGGTGAGCAAGGAAGCAGTCCTCCTCTTATTGGAGAGGTGCAGCATATAGAAGTCATTTCTGCTGTGCCAGAAATTAATCAGCATCTCAATTTAAGTGAAGATACTGATCTTATTTATATAGAGCGCATTCGAAGACATGCAGATGTCGTTGTTTTAAGTGAAAAAATTTGGCTGTCTGCAAAGCTGTTCCACAAAATTAAAGATATTCCATTAAAGAAAGTCGGCAACTTGCTGTACCCTTTTTATTATGAGCACTGTGATCAATTTGTTATGTCTGCGACAGAACAATTGTCCTTTACTACCGCTTATATAGATAAATATCTTTGCGATCAGCCTGTACCATTAGTTAAAGTTTGCCGATGGGCAAAAAACATGGAAGGAAAGATTATTGAATATCGTGAGTCTTATGGTTTAGCAGAGAATTTCAATTATAAAGTTGAAATTCATTAAGCTCTTACTGTTCATCGCGTATTTCTCTTTTAAAGACTCAAAACTGTAATTCACTAGAAGTGAGCAAGCAGTGTCTACTGTGTTTAAGATCGTTCATTGAACTTAAAGTTCAGTTTTTCATTTTCAGTCCTTGATGAACTAAGCATCTAGGACTGTAATTATCAAGTGCAATCAAACATAGCCATATAGCGCCTAATACTTTGTATCTCTTCTTCAAAATTTACTCAGTATTACTTCCATACGCGCTACATTTTCAGATTAAAAAAGAAACATGCTATTCAAGGTATAATCCAAATACAGTTTTCATTC
>NZ_RAXV01000030.1 GCF_003611465.1 Acinetobacter tianfuensis | reverse complement strand
ATATTCCTTTGCTTATTATGTTGTTCTCTATCCCAAAACTTACTGCTTTGGTATAAGGTACTTCTGTACATTATTTAACTAGCATACTGAATACAAGGTTGGAAAAAGGTTGGTTGAGTGACGGTTAACAACCTCTAGACAAATAATTAAAAGGCTAAGACTAGCAATGACGGAAAGCAGGCATAGTCATAGCCGAAATGCTTAAGGATGATCGGATGCAGAATTTAGCAGAAAAAAGAAAGAAAATAGAACAGTTTAGGCAGAACAGCAGTTTATCTCCTGTGCATGCTGAACTGCTCGGCCAAAGCATACTCAGTTCATGGCAGCGTTCTAACGTTGCTAAAATTCCAAAAGACCGTTCAGCTGCGCCTTTGCGGCCAGCTGCACAGCAGACACCAAATGCCTTGCAATATGCTTTAACCCGCTGCGCTGATGATTTAAAGCATATTGCGCAGCAGTCTTCGATGGTTGTTGCGGTTGGAGATATTGGAAGTACAATTATTTGGAGCGCTTCCAGCCGGCAGATGCAAAGCGCAGCAGAAAGTGTGCATTTTATGCAAGGCGGACAATGGAAAGAGGAATTGGTGGGCACAAACGCGCTGGCGCTGTCACTGAAAACCCAGCAGTCCAGCTGTGTATTTTCTAATGAACATTATATGGCATCTATCCATGACTGGGTGTGCTATGCAGCGCCGATTATTGATCCGCATTCTAAACAGATTGTAGGCGTCATTGACTTGTCTACGACATGGAAAAATCATAATAGTTTAGGACTGCTGGCTGCCGAGCGCTGTGCTTCGATTGTGCAGGCGGCTTTGCTGGAGCAGCATCAGCAGCAGCTGTATATTCGGGCGTTTTCTGCATCGCAGGTGCTGTTTAATGGCAAAGTGCTGGTGATGACCCCGCGTCAAATAGAAATTTTAATTATTTTAGCACTGTGCCCGCAAGGCATGACTTTAGATACTTTGCACCAAGCGCTGTATGGCGAGCGAAAAGTCAGTGTAGGCACATTAAAAGCGGAAATGTCTCAGCTGCGGGATGTGCTGGGCGGCATGCTGGGGTCGCGTCCATATCGTATTTTGGCCAATGTTGAAGCAGATTTTTTGCAAATAGAACAAGCTTTGGATGCAGGCTACATTGAGTCTGCTTTAAAACTTTGTTCGGGCATATTTTTAAGCAAAACAGAAAGTCCATTTTTATGCGCTTGGCGTGACTGCTTGGAATCACGTCTCAGTGATGCAATTTTCAAAGCTAATGATGCGGATGTTCTGCTGCGCCATGTAGCGCATTTTCCTGAAGCTATTGATGCTGTTGAACGTCTGATTGAGTTAATGCCGCAGGAGCATCCGACATATCAAATTTTGCTGAAGCAAAAAAAATACGGCAGCTGAGGCAACACTGTTTAAACGGTATTGGCTTGGTTTGGGCTTATTTTTATTTTGAAAATGGCATCATGAAAGAGATCTATCACATCTGCATTAGTCTTGAATAAATTCAAGATATTAGACTGGATTTATAACCCAGCAGCTCATTCAGTTGAAGTGATTGAAGAGCGCTAATTTTACCATTTTGTGCAAGAAAGCCGGGTCAAACGTTTACAGGAGTGACCGCAGGGGATGGTGAACTAAAGCGAAATGGTCAAACCGCAATTGACTCTCACTGGAATATGAAAAATTAATCATTATAAATGAAATTAAATCAAATGCTTATAGATGGTAGGTCTTTGGTAGGTGCATTTTTTTAAAGCGCTATTTAATACTCATTTTAGGGTAAGCATTACCCATAACAATGACGACAAATAATGGTAGAAGGAATCGCACCATGGCTTTTAAAAATATTGCAGATCAAACGAACGGTTTTTACATCCCTTGCGTATCGCTATTCGGTCCAGGCTGCGCTAAAGAAATTGGCGCAAAAGCGCAAAATCTAGGCGCGAAAAAAGCGCTGATTGTAACCGATGCAGGCTTATTCAAATTTGGTGTAGCGGACACCATCGCAGGCTATCTTAAAGATGCGGGTGTAGACAGCCATATTTTCCCAGGCGCAGAACCGAACCCAACCGACATTAATGTGCATAACGGAGTCAAAGAATATAATGACAACGGATGCGACTTTATTGTGTCGCTTGGCGGCGGCTCTTCCCATGACTGCGCTAAGGGTGTTGGCTTAGTTACAGCAGGCGGCGGCCATATCCGTGATTATGAAGGCATTGACAAAAGTACTGTGCCAATGACTCCGCTGATTGCGATTAATACTACAGCAGGTACGGCATCGGAAATGACCCGTTTCTGTATTATCACCAATACAGAAACCCACGTTAAAATGGCGATTGTTGACTGGCGCTGTACTCCGCTGATTGCGATTGATGATCCAAAACTGATGATTGCAAAACCGGCAGCGCTTACTGCTGCAACGGGTATGGATGCATTGACACATGCGGTTGAAGCGTATGTCTCTACAGCGGCGAATCCAATTACGGATGCTTGTGCAGAAAAAGCAATCAGCATGATTAGCGAGTGGCTTAGTCCAGCAGTCGCAAATGGTGAAAATCTTGAGGCGCGTGATGCCATGAGCTATGCGCAATATCTTGCAGGTATGGCATTTAACAATGCTTCATTAGGTTATGTGCATGCTATGGCGCACCAGCTGGGAGGTTTTTACAACTTGCCGCACGGTGTCTGCAATGCAGTATTGCTGCCGCATGTTTGCGAGTTCAACCTCATTGCTTGCCCTGACCGTTATGCACGTATTGCGCAATTAATGGGTGTAAATACAGACGGTCTGACTGTAAATGAAGCAGCCTTTGCCGCTATTGATGCTATTCGTGAACTTTCAGCATCGATTGGCATTCCGTCTAATTTGTCTGAATTGGGCGTGAAAGAGCAAGACTTGGGCGTTATGTCTGAGAATGCGCAGAAAGATGCCTGCATGTTGACCAATCCGCGTAAAGCAACACATGCTCAAGTCGTTGATATCTTTAAAGCTGCGTTAAAGTCTAATGCTTAAGCATCAGATTTGAATTAAGTTATTTAGGTGTTATTCAACTTAATTTCAATACCTTAAGTGGTCTTAGTGCTGAATAATCCTTAAAGCAGGGTTATTCAGGCTCAACTGAAGCGATGTCACATGTTATGCGGCAACTTAACATTTATTTCAGGAAAGATGGCTAAGGAAAGGCCACTTTCATACTAAGATCACTCTTTTTATTCCAGTCAAGATTTACCGTTCTATTGGTAAATATCAATGATGAGTTTTACTGTCTTTCTGCCAATTTAGTCATTGAGCCTGAGGTGTCTTAACAGACAGATTTCGGGTGATATTGACGCTATTTTTCTATATATTTATGAGATGGCAATTAAAAATTAAAATTATTCTAAATCCCTTATTTTCAAAGGGAACTTTCGCGAAGCACTTGACCGTTTCTTCCTTTTAAACGGTGAGCCATTTCTGGTGCATGAGGAAGGATTAATAAAATAAATTAGTAGAATAAAAGTGAAACCCTACAATAAAAAATTAAAACTAGCCTCACGTGACTTACGTAATAACATGACTGATTCTGAAAAGTTACTGTGGGCAAAACTCCGCAATAAGCAAATTTGCGGGCTTCAATTTTATCGGCAGAAACCAATTTTAAATTTCATTGTGGATTTTTACTGTCCATCTGCAAATTTGGTGATTGAGTGTGATGGTAGTCAGCACTATACGCCTGAAGGATTAGAAGCCGATCGAGTTCGAGATGAAGCTTTAGTTCAACTTGGGCTAAAGGTGCTGAGGTTTGATAATGGGCAGGTGATGGGGGCGATTTATGGGGGAAGTAAACTGCAGTAGTATATTAGAGTTCCAATTATTAGGAAAATGTGGTATTTATTGATAAAGATATTTTCTTATTAATATATTGATTTTTATGAATTTTGACTCAAAAAATATTTTATTATATTTAACTGAAGATTTTGCTTTTGGGGATATTTGGGAAGCTGTGTTAGCAGCAATAATAATAGCTTTCTTATTTTTTCTAATTAGAGAAAAGTTATTTGGTATTCCAGATTTTTCTGGCCAATGGTACTTGAGGTCAAAAACAGATGAAACGGCTTATAATCCCTATAAAAACATGGAGCTTCAACATAATCTTTTTTTAAGACTTGAAGGTAGTAATATTCGAGGGGCATCTGAAAAAGTATATGAAGATTCAAGTTATGGCAAAAGAGCAACACATTCTCGACATATTTTGAAATATACAGGTAAACATAGGGCTCGAGCTCAAATTGAAGGGTCAATTCAAAAAAATATTTTTGGGCCAGATATATTAACCATACATGCGACTGAATATGGTGAGAAGAGACAATCTACTATTTATTGTCGCTTTGAATTAAAGAAATTTTTTTTCTTTATTAGTAATAGGAAGGCAATTATGTTTGATGGAGACTTTTATTCTATGGTTGCTGACCAAAGAGGCAGTGTCTGTCTATCTAAAGTTCCTTTTAATCAATCTATTGCTGGAATTAAAGGTAAAGTATGAAAGTAATGTACTTCTTTTTAACGATACCTTTTTATTTATTGATGAAATTATTTTATAAATTAAATTTGGATAACTTCCAGATTGATTTTGTAAAATGTGAAAAAAATTTGAAGAGTGTCCAACAATTACTTGATGAGGAAATAATTAACATTTTATTCATTGCTGAAGATCATCGAGTTTTGAGGCATTTTGGTATTGATCATTATGCAATGTTACGTGCTATTTACTATACGAAGTTTAAAAATCAATTCCAAGGAGCTAGTACGATTGCGCAACAATATGTCAGGGTAATAACTCAAAGATATGAAAGAACATGGAAAAGAAAGTTAAGAGAGCAATTATTAGCAATTTTAATTTCTCACAAATTTAGCAATCAACAAATTGCCACAGCCTATCTTAAAATTGCTTTTTTAGGATCGGATATGGACGGATTAGACCATTATTTAAAATGGAAGAAAGTTAATCATAAATTAAGTACTTCTGAAAAAATAGAAATTGTAGCTAGATTGAAGTATCCAGAACCATTAAATAATAAAGAAATATGGCGATCTAAAATAAAAATCAGGGTTAGTAATATTTCCTGTAAGTTAGCCACACACAACGCATCCTCGTTGAAGGGAGGAGCTGTCACGTAATTCATTTGATACGTGAAAGTCCCCCTTTGAAAAAAAGGGGGAAACTATCGAAATTAAAAAATCAAGAAACCGAATCATCCAAGTTTGGTGCTAACCAACGCTTCGCTTCATCCAAAGTCCAGCCCTTTCGCTTTGCATAATCCTCAAGCTGATCTTGAGCAATTTTACCCACGTTAAAGTATTGGCTTTCAGGGTTTGCATAATAAAAACCGCTGACACTTGAAGGCGGCCACATTGCAAAACTAGAAGTTAACTCAGTACCAATTTTAGCTGTTGAACCTAACCAATCAAACAAAGACGCTTTTTCCGAATGTTCAGGACATGCAGGGTAACCTGGTGCAGGGCGAATCCCGACATACTTCTCTTTAATCAACTCTTCATTTGAAAGTTGCTCATTTGCCTGATTGCCCCAGAACTCTTTACGAATGCGCTCATGCAAATGCTCTGCAAAAGCTTCAGCAAAACGGTCACCTAAAGATTGTGCAAGAATGGCAGAATAATCATCACCCTTAGCTTTAAACTCATGCGCCATTTCTTCCGCACCGAAGATTGACACCGTAAAGCCACCTAACCAGTCTTCAGCTTGATCTTTCGTTGCAACAAAATCAGCCAAAGACAAGTTTGGTTTACCTGTGACTTTGTCCGACTGCTGACGAATATGATGGAAGGTATGTGTAACCGATTGACCATCTTCGTTATAAACTTCAACAGAATCTGCCGCAGAACGGTTGGCAGGGTAGATACTGAACACGGCACGGGCATCAAAGCGTTTATTTGCAATAATGTCTTTGAGCATGTCCTGCGCTTGATTATACAAATCAGTCGCTGCTTCACCGACCACTTCATCGGTTAGAATAGCAGGGAACTTACCCGCCAGACTCCATGAAATAAAGAATGGCGTCCAGTCAAAGTATTCCACCAAAGTTTCAAGTGGATAATTGGTCAGGGTTTGCGTACCAATAAAGTTTGGCTTCACAGGTTGATTCGCTGCAAAGTCAATTTTCAGACCATTTTCAATGGATGCTGCATAAGTCAGCTTGGCAGCTTTTGGCTGTTTATTGGCAATACGTTCACGCACTTTTTCATATTCGGCACGGGTTTCTGCTACAAACTTTGGCTTCATCTCTTTAGAAAGTAAAGTTGTTGCCACACCCACCGCACGAGAAGCATCGGCAACGTAAATCACCGCATCATTTGAATATTGCGGATCAATTTTTACCGCAGTATGCGCTTTAGAGGTTGTTGCTCCACCAATTAATAACGGAACATTGAAACCTTTACGCTGCATTTCTTTGGCAACAAACACCATTTCATCCAAAGATGGTGTGATTAAACCTGATAAACCAATAATGTCGACTTTTTCATCAATTGCCGTTTGTAAGATTTTTTCCGCAGGCACCATCACGCCAAGGTCAATGATGTCATAACCATTACAACCTAAAACCACGCCGACGATATTTTTACCAATGTCGTGTACGTCGCCTTTTACGGTTGCCATCAGGACTTTACCTTTAGACTGACCGCCTGATTTTTCCGCTTCAATGAACGGGTTTAACCAAGCTACGGCTTGTTTCATCACACGTGCAGACTTCACCACTTGCGGTAAGAACATTTTGCCTGAACCGAACAAGTCACCAACCACGTTCATGCCGTCCATGAGTGGACCTTCAATTACATCCAATGGGCGTGCCGATTTTAAACGCGCTTCTTCAGTATCTTCATCAATAAAGGTGGTGATGCCTTTGACCAAAGCATGTTCAAGACGTTTTTCAACAGGTTGATTACGCCACTCAAGGTCTTCAACTTGTTTTTGTGCAGCACCTTGACCACGGTATTTTTCCGCCACTTCAAGCAATTTTTCAGTCGCTTCCTGATGACTTTCACCTTGATTTTGGTTCAGGATGACATCTTCCACCGCAGCTTTTAGCTCTTTATCAATATCATCGTAAATTGCCATCTGACCTGCATTCACGATCCCCATGGTCATGCCTTGTTGAATGGCATGGTAGAGGAATACCGAGTGAATCGCCTCACGTACAGGCTCATTACCACGGAAAGAGAACGATACGTTCGATACACCGCCTGAAATCATGGCATGTGGCAGATTTTGTTTAATCCAGCCTGTTGCTTCAATGAAATCAACTGCATAGTTATTATGTTCTTCAATCCCTGTTGCAACCGCAAACACGTTCGGGTCAAAAATAATATCTTCAGCAGGGAAGCCAACATCATTGACCAACACATCATAAGAGCGTTTACAGATTTCTTTTTTACGCGCTGCAGTATCTGCCTGACCATTTTCATCAAATGCCATGACAATGACAGCAGCACCGTACTGACGGCATAAACGTGCTTTTTCGACAAACTCGTCATAGCCTTCTTTTAAGGAAATCGAGTTGACGACAGCTTTACCTTGCACGCATTTCAGACCTGCTTCAATGATTTCCCATTTAGATGAGTCAATCATGATTGGCACTTTAGAGATTTCAGGTTCAGAGGCAACCAGATTCAGGAAATGTACCATCGCCCCTTGCGAGTCGAGCATCCCTTCATCCATGTTAATGTCGATCACCTGCGCACCTGCAACCACTTGCTGTAAAGCCACATCCAGTGCTTCGGCAAAGTTTTCTTCACGGATTAAACGCAAGAATTTTTTAGAACCTGTGACGTTGGTACGTTCACCAACATTGACAAATAATGAGTCAGCGGTGATGTTGAACGGTTCTAAACCACTTAAACGGCAAGCAGGTTTGGTTTCAGGAATCTGACGTGGCTGAATGTCTTTAACCGCATTATAAATGGCACGGATATGATCAGGCGTCGTACCACAGCAACCGCCTGTGATATTGATCAGACCGCTTTCAGCAAATTCTTTTAAGAATGCCGCAGTTTGTTCAGGAGTTTCATCATACCCGCCGAAAGCATTTGGCAAGCCAGCATTTGGATGTGCAGAAACAAAAGTATCCGCTACATCGGCAATGGTTTTAACGTGTGGACGCATTGCATCTGCACCGAGGGCACAGTTAAAACCAATCGACAATAAATCGCCGTGACGTACAGAGTTCCAGAACGCTTCCGCAGTCTGACCTGTCAGTGTACGACCTGAAGCATCGGTAATCGTGCCTGAAATCATTAAAGGCAATTCATGGCCAATCTGACGGAATACTTCTTTGACTGCAAAAATCGCAGCTTTACAGTTTAAGGTATCAAATACGGTTTCAATCAGGAGAATGTCTGCACCGCCTTCAATCAGGGCATGTGCAGCTTCTATATAGTTTTCTTTCAGTTCATCAAACGTAATGTTACGGAATGCAGGGTCATTCACGTTTGGAGAAATGGAACAGGTACGTGATGTTGGCCCTAAAACACCTGCCACAAAACGTGGTTTATCAGGCGTTGAATATTTTTGGCAAGCTTCTTTGGCAAGACGTGCCGCTTCACGGTTGATCTCTGGAACTAAATCTTCCATATGATAGTCTGACATCGAAACACGTGTGCCGTTAAAGCTGTTGGTTTCAATGATGTCAGCGCCTGCATCCAAATAGGCTTCATGGATGCCTTGGATAATCTGCGGTTGGGTCAACACTAAAAGGTCATTGTTGCCTTTGAGGTCAGATGCCCAGTCAGCAAAACGCTCACCACGGTAGTCAGCTTCTTCAAGTTTGTGACGCTGGATCATGGTTCCCATGGCACCGTCAATAATCAGAATACGTTTGGCAAGAAGCTCTTTCAGGGTGGTAAGCGTGGACATAAATCAACCCAATCCGATGGAATATGAAATCGGCGAATATATTAGCAGAATTCAGTTCATTTTTACTGATATTCAGCTTATTAACTGCGGCTGCAGTATGAAATTCAAGCAAGCCGCTCTGCATAACGCTTTGAATATACAGTTATTCATGATTCATTGAATTGTCATATTGATACTGTAGTCTGCTCTGTCATGACAGCTGTACGGCTTTGGCTATGTCATATTTCACGGCTTGTAACATTATTCAAAATCATGCATTTATTCATCAAAGGAGATGCAGCTGGGGTTCTAAGTTTATGATTTGTATTAATTAAACAGAGTGTTTTTGTCAAGATTTACAGGGTTTTTTCTGCAAATAAAGTATGAAATATTGCTTTATCTGGCACCGCTTTGTCATATAATTGTCACAATTTAACTGAACAATATGGGGATTCTTAAATCCTCCATTCCTGCTTGCATGAATTCTAATCAAACTCCCGTAGAATCAGCACAACAGTCGGCTGCTCAGTCGACCAATGTTCATGTGCCAACACCGAAATTTTTTATGCCGGTATTTCTTACGGTTATTATTTCAACGCTTATTTATATTGGCTTTCAATTGACGGCCGATTTAGCGCATGTTCCAGCACTTAGCTTATACACATTAATCTTGCTGGGAACGGCTTTATTTATTGCGCTCGGTTTTGAATTCGTTAACGGTTTCCACGATACAGCAAATGCTGTAGCAACAGTGATTTATACCAATGCTCTTTCAGCGCCCGTGGCGGTGATGTGGGCGGGTTTCTGTAACTTTCTGGGCGTAATGGTTGCCAGCGGCGCTGTCGCCTACGGCATTATTGCTTTGCTTCCAGTCGAGCTGATTATGAATGTCGGCTCCGGAGCAGGCTTTGCCATGGTTTTTGCCATGCTGATCGCTGCCATTTTATGGAACTTAGGAACTTGGTTTCTAGGCATTCCGGCTTCAAGCTCACATACTTTAATCGGTTCGATTTTAGGCGTGGGTATCATGAACTACCTTTTGAATGCAGGCAGCGGCGCATCTGGTGTGGACATGGACCAAGTGTTAAAAGTGGGTAAGGCTTTGCTTTTCTCTCCTTTAATTGGTTTTGCATTTGCTGCGCTATTGTTCTTATTGGTTAAAAAAATCTTTAAGAAACAAATGGAGCTGTTCCAGCCGCCAGAAGGCAACAAGCCGCCGCCGCCGCTGATCCGCGCAATTTTGATCTTTACCTGTACAGGTGTAAGTTTTGCGCATGGCTCAAATGACGGTCAAAAGGGCATGGGCCTGATCATGCTGATCTTGATTGGCTGTGTACCGCTGGCGTATTCACTGAACAAAAACTTGGATCATCAGCATATTCAGTCTTTCCATCAGTTATCCGCGCAAACAGCGACGGCGATCTATGCACAGCATGATGATATTACTGATGAGAAAGCGCGTGAAGTGATTACGGCTTATATCCAAACCAAGGAAATTACACCTGAAGTTGTGCCTGCATTGGCGAGCTTGACGGATCATCTTGGTGAACGTGTAGGCCAATATGGCGACTTGAAAGATATTCCAGAAACTGAAGTATCTGCACTGCGTAATGATATGTACTTAAGCACTACCGCTTTCAAACGCTTAGACAAAGCTGAGCAGCTGCCAGCGATGACTGAAGCGCAAGAGAAGTCAGTCAAAGAGTACCGCAGCAATCTTGACTCATTCTTGCAGTATATTCCTACATGGGTCAAAGTGGCTGTTGCTCTAGCGCTTGGCTTAGGCACAATGGTCGGCTGGAAACGTATTGTGGTGACAGTCGGTGAGCGTATTGGTAAAAATCATATGACTTATGGCCAGGGAATGTCTGCTGAGCTTGTGGCAATGACAACGATTGCAGCGGCTGACGGTTTCGGTATGCCGGTATCGACTACACACGTACTGAACTCTGCTGTTGCAGGTACGATGGTTGCCAACAAATCAGGCCTGAACTTTGCTACTGTCCGCACGATTTTATCTGCTTGGATCTTTACATTGCCAGCAACCATCTGTTTGTCTGGCGGTTTGTACTGGTTATTTCTTAAAGTCTTTTAATTGATTTTAAGATTCAAAAAAACGCTGCTTCGGCAGCGTTTTTTAATGTGTGCAGATTAAGTCTTTGCGGGTTTGGCTTAGGCTGGCAGCATCAATATATGCCAATAAAAAAGCGATGCTTCAACTAAAGCATCGCCTAAAATAATGCGGGGAACTGGGTTTATTTTTGTAATTTGCTGAGTACTTTAGACAGCGGCAATTTGTCATTGGCAAAGCCGTAAAGGGCTGCAAAAGGCAGGGCTGTACGCGCTAAATAAGCTACACGCCATAAACCGCCATGATTTGCCCCGTGCATCATCAGTTCCAGCGGATGCTCCAGTTTAACTTCTGGATTTGCAGCAGACTCGGGGTTGCGTAAGTCATGCACCCATAGCGCGGCCATAATCGCATTGGTGGTTTCAGGGCTGAAAGCTTCCACATCAAACAGGCTGGCGCCATTAAATGCAGCTTTCAGCAGCGGATTTTTGGTGACAGAGTGTGTCGTAGTAGACGGCGCAATATTAATGCTGACACGCTGTCCATTTTGACGGGCCAAGGTTGCGCGCCATTGCTGAATACGTTTAGCCAAAGCATAGTTCGGACCTTGTTCGACCACTAAACAATCCGCTACACCATAAGATTTACCATTGCTGGATGCAATAAGGCGGTGCGAATTTTGTTTAAAGAAGTAGTTGCGGCTCAGCTTAGATAAACTGCCGCTGATCATCTGCTGCGCTTTAGAGCGGTGCTGGAATTTATATTGTGAGGCTTCAATGACCTCTTCTGGTACGGCATACACATCTGTTGGCGTGCACATGTACATCAGGCTGGTATCTGGCTTCTGCGCGCTGACGTATTGCATAATGGCATCCATTGCCATAGAAACGCGCACATGTTTTTCACCGTCTAAATAAGCAATGGCTGCCAAATCAAGCTGGTGTTCGCTTTGGATCAGCCATTTTGCAATTTCAGGAATTTGCGTCAGTAGGTTTGCGCCGAGTTTTTCTTTTAATTCAGCCTCGCTGGCATCTGCTGTCAGCGGTTCAGTGCATGGCGCATACAGGGTGGCATTGCCTTGCTTGACCGTATCCAAAATTTTGCCCCAAATACGGCTATTCGGCAGATCCACAGCAGCAATATTGGCTTTCCATTTGCATAGCCAAGTCAGCGGGCCAGCCTCAGAAGCCGCGCCAAACAGCACGACAGTACGGTCAGACAAGTCAAACCATTCAGGATGAGATGCAGCAGCCCGCAGCGCATCTGCATGGCTGGCTTCAACCGTGCCTTCATCCTGCCATTTTTGGATTTGTTTAAGCAGCGCTTCACCTTGCAGTTTCTGACCGCGGTATGGCACATACCATTCAGGTGCGGCATCACTTTCGCCTGTTAAATGTATGGTATGCAGCTGCTGAGCTTCTAAATCCATGACATCTTTCAGTAAATGTTTTTGACCTTCACGGTAGAACTCAAAACTGTGGTGCGCTTTATTTAAACCAGCTTCTGCAATTGCAATAGGCGTAACGGCATCGGCAATACCGTGTTCAACTAAAGCTTTAAAATATTTAGGGTATTGTTTACGCCAATTTTTTTCTTGTTTGACCTGTACTGCCAGCGCATGATCAGCGCTGGCTAAAGCTTCTGCAATAATTTCACGTCCAGCTTTAGAGGTGCTCGGTTTTTGCTGAGCGGCAGAGGATGGGAAATGTAGACCTTCGAGAGTGCTGGACATGCAAAATATCTCACTTCATTTTGATATTAATATACGGTTGTATACATTATCTATGCCAAATTAGATTCAGTCTTGGCAGAAAGTACCAATATTTTGCAAAAATATATTTCTAGATATTTCATGAAATAAAGAACATATGGCTGCAGTATTTTATTGAATAGATTCAATTATATTTAAAAAAATATATGAAAAAACGGACATCTATTTGATATAAATCTGAAGAATTGCCTATTTAGAACTGTAAGAACGGTTACTGAAGTTGGCTAAAATGACAGCAAAAAAACAATAAAGTGTGATTTAAGTCACATAAATATTGCGCTACAGTAAATACTCGCAAACATGAAATGAAATTCTGGGGTGGGGTGTGGCTAAGTCTAAAAATGCGTATTTATTCAGCGCGCACAAATCTAACTTCCCGTCAGCTGTATTTTCAAGCTATGCGCAAGCGCGCGCTTGGATTGAAGGAAATCATTTAAGCGGTATTTTGATGGAATATCCGCAAGACCAAAGCTGTTATGACTGGGCAATAGCTCAAGGCCATTTTAAAGATAAGTCTGCAATTGACCGTGCGCCGGTTTTTATTGCTAAGTTTGTGTCTGCATATCAGCAGAATTGGCACTTTGAACATGGTGAGCTGCTCGAACATATTGACGTTTAAAGCAGCGCGGCTTTATTTCATATGGCCATACGCGATGCGCTCAGAAAAAAGGGATTCGATTGAATCCCTTTTTATTGGCTGATGATGTGCCGCTGATTATAAATATCTTAGAAAGGCAGCTGCATCAGCTGATGAAAGAAGTGAGGCAATACACGCGGTTCGATAATGATGGTCATAATGACACCATAAGCGGCTCCCCAAAGGTGCGCGCTATGGTTAATGTTGCTGTTATTGCGTTTTCCAGACCAGATGCTGTAAGCCACGTATAGAATCGCAAAAATAATTGCAGGCACGGGGATAAAAAACACAAAAATCAGTTTCCAAGGCTGGAACAGAATGTAGGCGAACAGCACGGCAGAAACCGCGCCAGAAGCGCCTAAGCTTGCCCAGCGGTGGTCATTTTGATGCTTTAAATAACTAGGAATAATCGCAGCGATTAAACCGCCCATATAAAACAGCACAAAGCCTAATTCATATAAGTACTGACGGTAAAATTGCTCAATAATGCTGCCGAAGAAAAAGAGGGTAATCATATTGAACAGCAAGTGTGCGCCGTCGGCATGAATAAAGCCGTGTGTGATGAAGCGGTCATATTGGCCTTGTTTAATTGCAGGCGGCCAGAAAATAAGGCGGTTCATGACTTTTTCATTTTGAAAGGCAATAAACGAAATAATCACTGTAATCAAAATAATCGTCACAGTATGGTTAAACGGCAAGTCCAGCATCTGTTCAGTTCAGTATGTTCAATATTTGATTGAATAATGCCATTAAATGCAGTCAGAGAGTGAACTTTAAATATAAATCCGACAATTTTGGTTGATTTTTTTCTAATGAACCGCATCTTCAGTTAAAATAGCAGATTCAGCATGAGGAAATTTTGTTATGTCCACTGAGAATACCAGCACTGCAGCCGCAGAAGAGATTCCAAACTTATTGATTACACCCAATGCGCAAGAGTACTTGAGAGATTTATTGGCGAAGCAGAACACGCCAGGCATTGCTGTACGTATTTTTGTTGAAAATCCTGGTACGCCGCGTGCTGAATGCTGTATGGCTTATAGCGCACCTGAAGAAGTGGTACCTACAGATTTCAAACAAGACTATCCAGATTTTCCAGCTTACGTTGATACACCGTCTATTCCGTACTTGCTGGATGCCGTGATTGACTACAATAAAGACCGTTTTGGCGGTCAGCTGACTTTCCGTGCGCCAAATTCTAAAGTGCCGCGTGTAGGGCCGGATGCTTCTGTTGAAGAACGCATTACTTATGTGCTTCAGTCTGAAATTAACCCAGGCCTTGCAGGCCATGGCGGCAACTGTGCTTTAGTTGAAGTTGTAGAAGATGCTGAACATGGTTTAACCGCTGTGCTTAAGTTTGGCGGCGGCTGCCAAGGCTGTTCATCAATTGACTTAACGCTTAAGCAGGGCGTAGAAACAACATTGAAACAGCATGTGCCTGAATTGATGCGTGTTGTGGATCAAACAGATCACAGCAACACCGAAGGCGCTTATTTCAAATAATTGCCCCAAATAAAAAAGCCGCATCATGCGGCTTTTTTATTTGATCTGATTTAAAAATAAATGAATAAATATCAAATACTTTTTTTATAGCATTAAATATAAAGGATACTTGTTAACAAAGGTGCTAATGAGAATGATTATTGAAATTAATTGCAATATTATTTATTAAGGTTACAATGCGCAACATAATCTTCAAGATTCATCCATAACTTAGCCACTTTGGAAATTGCCAAATGACCAAGCACTTAATTCAGACAACTCTCACTTTATCTATTTTAGGGGCAATTGCAGGGGTAACTCATGCAAATGAGCTGCAGCCAGAAACTGCTGCAGAAGCGACAAAGCTGGAAACTATTGTAGTAACGACTGCTGGCGGTTTTGAGCAAAATATTGCAGATGCGCCTGCTTCTATTTCTGTGATTACAGGCGAAGAATTACAAAAAAAATCATATACCGATGTGATTGATGCCGTAAAAAATATGCCGGGCGTATCTGTACAAGGCGGCGGCAATAACAAAGAAATCACCATTCGCGGCATGGGAGCAAGCTATACGAAATACCTTATTAACGGCCGTCCTGTCAGTGCAGGAAGAACAGTTAACGGCAATGGTACGGATGGCGGTAAAATTGGCGCATATTTGCCGCCAATTGATATGATTGAGCGCATTGAAGTTGTACGCGGGCCAATGTCATCATTGTATGGCTCCGATGCAATGGGCGGTGTGATTAATATTATTACTAAAAAAGCATCATCTGCAGATTGGCACGGCAGTATTTCTCCTGAATACACAAAATCGGATAATGACTATGCCAATGACAGTTATAGTGTCGGTTTCTATGCTGCTGGACCATTAATTAAAGATAAATTGTCATTCAGCTTGGATGGTGTTCTGCAAGGCAATGACGAAAGTGATTATGTCGGCGGTGAAGGGCAAAAATCGGGTTCAAGCGAGTCTGAGAAAAAAATTAAAAAGCTGGGTACAGAATTAGTTTGGAATGTTGATGAGCACAATGATATTGGCCTGCGCTATGACTTTTCAGGGCAGCAATACACAACCACATTAGGTAAAAGTGTGGGAGTTGCGAGCCAAGCATCAACCAATGAAAATGAAAAAGAGATGTATACCTTAACGCATAAAGCGAATTACGATACATTTACTCTCGATTCATACTACCAAGATGAAACAACTAAAAAAATCTACAGCGGCGCTGTTGCAGATCAAAAACAGGAAGATTTAAAAGTATTTAATACGCAAGGCACAGTTTTCTTGGGGAATCATACTTTAACGGTTGGCGGTCAATATCAAACAGAAAAAATTAAAGATACGACGAACGGTTTAGCAAGCGTGACAGGCATTACTGAGCTTGACCGTTGGCTATTTGCCTTATATGCAGAAAATGAATGGAACATTACCGATGATTTCGCTTTAACACTTGGCGCCCGATATAATAATGATGAATATTTTGGCGGTGAAATTACGCCGCGTATTTATGGTGTTTACCATTTAAATGATGCCTTAACTTTAAAAGGCGGGATCAGTACGGGTTATAAACAGCCAACTATTAGCCAAATTTCTGAAGGTTTTGGCAGCCGTACAGGTAAGGGCAGTGGTGTTATTATTGGCAACCCTAATCTATCCCCTGAAAAAAGTACCAGTTATGAGCTAGGCTTTAACTTCTCAGATCCTGCTTTGGGTTTAACGACAAGTTTAATGGTCTTTAAATCGGATTTTGAAGATAAAATAGTTGAAGACCGCTTATGTGAAACTCCTGGAACAACAAATAGTTCTCCTGTTGAAGATTGGAAATGTTCGGCGAATGGCAAACCATACCGTTTTGTTAGCCAAATGAAGAACGTGGCTGAAGCTGAAATGAAGGGCGTTGAATTTACACTGGATTATGATTTGCTGGATAATTTAAGTGTGGGTACAAGTTATACCTACACGAAATCTGAGCAAAAAAGCGGTGAGTTTAAAGGGCAGCCTTTAAATAAAATGCCAAAACACATGCTGAATGTCGGTTTGGATTATGACGTTTCAGAGCGCTGGAATACATGGGTGGACTATAACTACCGCGGTAAAACCAGCGACTATCTAAGCCGTACTGCAATGGATAGCGGCACCCCAGCGTATGGCACATTTGATGTTGGTGCGGTTTATCAGGCCAGCGAAAAACTAAACTTGACGGCGGGTGTTTATAACCTTGTGAACAAAGAAATTACCAATAGCGAATATGATATTGTGCTGGATGGCCGCAGATATACGGTTGGCATGAATATTAAATTCTAATCTGAGGAAGTAAAAAAGCCGCTATTCGCGGCTTTTTTTACATTGGCTTTTAAGTTGGAAGCTTTAAAATTTCCAAAGTTGAATTTTGATAATAGAATGATTCTAAATAGGCGCGTGCACGATTGCGCAAGTATCCGCTTTGAATCAGCTGCTGAATAATAGGATTGAGCAAGTTTTGCAATTCATGCTGTATCAGTGTTTCATCGATATTCAAATCACGCAGCAGCAAGTCAAAGGGCCGTTCAGCATTACGTGCGTACCATGCATAGACGCCATCATGCACTTGCTGTTTCATATAGCCACTTTGACGGATAAAGTCCCAAATTTCAGCACCCATAGCGACTGTTTGCGGCAAGTCCTGAACTTCAATATAGTTTTTCAGCACCGAAACTGGCATCGCTTTAATTTTATGCCATAAATTGGCTTGAAAGTGGTACAGCTTTTGGTCATCAAAGTGCTGATTTAAAACGGTTTCACTCATTTGACTGAGCTTTAAAATATTCTTTTGCAGATATTTAGCAACCGCATCATCCAAATTGGTATCGGTGACATTTTCCAGGACAGACTTGCCCATTTTCATAAAACGCGAAACGCCGGGAACACTTTTGGCAATCACAGAGTTATCTAAATAGTCTTGAATTGAATGCTGAATCAGCTGAGTAATCATGGCTGAAAAGGCAGGGTTATTCACCATAGTTTTGATTAGACGCTGACGGTGGCCGCTTTTGCTTGCAACATATTGCGCAATTTTATCAATGGTCATGACAGGAATAATATCTGCAATTGAGGTGCTGTCATTCGCAGGGTGAATCAGGGCAAATTTAATATGTTCCGCAATTTGCTCAATCAGAAAGCCGCTGGCAGGCGTTTGCAGAATTTGCTTTTGAATTAGGGCATTGATTTGTTCAAAAGACCAAATTTGCTGCAGCTGCTGCTTACGGAACCACTGATAAAAATTTACAAATTCTGTTTCAACAGTATGGGCGTCTAAAAATGATTGATCTAAAAAATTAAGATGAGCGTCAATGAGCTGCTCAATCATGGGATGCTTTTGCATACTGTCCTGCAATGATTAATTTAACGGAATCAGTTTATCCGCTAAAGGGTTCTTAAATTTTTGGCTTTTTGCAAGGAATGGCAAATAATGATCTGCAACCTCCTGTTCGGCCTCTAATATCGGCATATGGCCGACATTATTTAGAATGACAGGAGCTGCAGCGCGTTTCAATAACGATTTTAATTCATTTGCTGCTTCAACGTTAATAATCTTGTCTTGCTTGCCCCAAAGAATTAGAGTTGGCGCTTCGACATTGCGCGTTAAACGCGCGAAACTGTCTGGCGTATAAATACGGTTTAGGGTAATGATTTGCTCAATCATTTTTTGTATTTGCGGCGACTGTGCAATCAGCAGCTTTTCCTGTGCGCGTTTTAATTTTAAAGGCACTTGCGGCGGCTGCTGCATCAGCTGATGGCTGACTTCATCTAAGTCGCCGGGTTTAGAAACGATCAGGTTTTTTAAGTAATACGGGTCTTTGGTGTAGGCGGTATTGGCTTGTTTATAGATCCCAGCACTGTTCAGTAAAAATAAGCTTTGTGTATCAAATGGGTATTGTGATGCATAGAGCGTTGCAATAGAACCGCCTAGTGAATGTCCTGCAATATTCAGTTTATCTTCTATATCAATAGCGATCGCAAATTGGCGCAGCTGTTCTGTGACATTGGGTACAGAAATATCAAAATCGGCGGGAATTTTGGTATCACCATTGGTCGGCAGGTCTGGAATAATCACATGATAATCAGGGGTAAGAAAATGCGCGACACGATTCCAGTCGTCACGGCTGCCAGCTAAGCCATGAATGAGCAAAATAGATGGTTTTGTGCGTGAACCGCCTTCGTTATAGCTCCATGTTACATTGCCGACTTGAACAGTTTTGGCTGTCAGTCCAGCCGCTTTACGCTGTTGGCCAAGATAATCTTGCAGAATAACAGGCGGTTTTAACGCAGATGGGGTTGGCGAGGCTGCATAACTGAATGCGCTGCATACAATTGCGCAGCTTAAACTGGCAAATTTAAGCAATTTTACAGCCGTCAATTGCAGTCCTTTCATTGACAGTTTCCCCTGAAATTTAAACAAAACTATTATCTTCTAATATTGGTATAGTCCGGCATCAGATCATTGTCCTGAGGGCATTCGATCTGATTTATATTTTAGAGAAATTGATTTATTTGTCACGATTTTGTTGCTGGAACAGCATATTTTATTTCAAATGAAATGTGATGGTGTTCTTATTTTTGCGGTGAAGATTGGCGCTTTAGCTGTTTTGTTTTTGGGCGCTATGTAATATGTTCCATTGTAAGACTTATCATTTGCATGGGGCAATCTGGCTGTGAACCCGCTGTACTGTGTCTTTTAGCAGCCAGCCTGAAGGAAGGAATGTGCATTTTTTGTAAGGAATACGAGAAAGAAACAGATAAATTTTCATGACTATTGTTTTTGCAAGTGACATTCATTTATTGCGGCATTAAAATATTGCAACTTCAAATAGGGTAGAAGAACATGCTAACAGCAGCAGAAGCTTTAGATCGACTAAAAAAAGGCAATGAGCGCTTTGTCAATGGACAAACCCAGCATCTTAAGCTTTTAACGCATCAAGAGCGTGCAGAAATGGCGGAAAGCCAAGAGCCGTTTGCCATTGTATTGGGCTGTTCAGATTCGCGTGTTCCAGCAGAAATGGTTTTTGATCAGGGCTTGGGCGACTTATTTGTGATCCGTGTTGCAGGAAATATTGTTGCGCCTTCACAAGTCGGCAGTGTTGAGTTTGCGGCTGAAAGTTTTGGCTGTCCAGTTGTGATTGTTTTAGGACATACACATTGCGGCGCGATTCATTCAACAATTGAAGCGCTTAAAAATCCAGATGCGCCATCCTCTGCAAATCTGATGTCTATTGTGAACCGTGTACGTCCATCAGTAGAAATTTTAATGCAAACTGAATTGAAAAATGATTTAGATAAACTTTCTATGCATGCAGTACGTTCGAATGTATTTGCTTCTGTAAACCAGCTTCGTCATGGTTCTGCTGTTTTGGAAAACTTAATTGCAAAAGGCCAGTTGAAAGTTGTCGGTGCTGAATATTCGCTGGAAACAGGTGAAGTAACGTTCTACGATTTTTAATCTTGTTTTTATCAAAAAGCCAGCTTAAATCAGCTGGCTTTTTTTATTGCGCTACAGCATTTTTTGCGTACATTATTTTTGCCAGCAGCAGAAGCTGTTCAATTGGATTGCATGGTTTTTTGAGGCAGGCATTTATAACGTGCTTTTGATAATAGGGTAAGCGTGATCCAGTATTTTGGGCTGGGCTTTGGCATTCGGATGAATTTGGTCGGCCTGCATTAAGCTTTTATTGCCAGCAACGCCTTCAAGAAAAAAGGGCAGCAGTTTGACTTTATACGTTTGGCTGACGGTTTTGTAATTATTCTCAAATGCTTTGCTGTAAGCAGTGCCATAGTTTGGCGGAATTTTCATGCCGAAAACAATGACTTCAGCTTTGGTCTTCTGACTTTGCTGAATCAGTTTTGCCAGATTGCTTTCAATCATTTTTGGCGGCTGTCCGCGCAGGCCATCATTGCCGCCCAGTTCAATGACGACGATATGCGGTTTATGCGTTTGCAGCAGTTTAGGCAGGCGCGCTAAAGCGCCGCTGGTGGTTTCACCGCTGACACTTGCATTGACGACTTTATGCTGTTTCGGATACTGTTGGTCTAAGCGTTTTTGCAGCAAATTTACCCATCCTTGCTGAGGCTGCAAGCCATAGCCGGCACTTAAGCTGTCACCCACAATCATAATTGTTTTGGCGCTCGCAAGCATGGGGGTAAGACTCAGGCTGAGCAGCGCAAAGCCCAGTACCAAACTAAATTTTTGAGTATGTTTTTGCATACGATTCTGAATATATGTCCGCATATTAGGAAAATTATGAGCCAACCGACGACTGATAAATCCATCATGCCACAAGCCATTATTTCTGCACAGCAATTGACACAAAAGATAAACTTTGCACAAAAAGAATTGAGCATTTTTGAAAATTTAAACATTGATATTTACGAAGGTGAACAGGTTGCAATTACTGGGCGCTCTGGTTCGGGAAAATCAACTTTACTGGGTATTTTAGCCACGCTGGATCGGGCCAGTTCAGGCCAGCTGCAAGTTTGCGGCGAAGCGATTGAACAGCTGAATGAAGAGCAGCGGGCAGTGGTGCGTTTAAAACATATTGGTTTTGTTTTTCAGTCTTTTCAGCTGCTGCCGCATCTCAGCGCTTTAGAAAATGTCATTTTGCCTTTACGCCTGCAGCCGAATTTTCAATTTGCAGATGCGGAACGCAAAGCCTTAGCCTTGCTGCAAACAGTCGGGCTGGAACGTCAAGCTGCGCAAACGCCGAAAGTATTATCTGGCGGTGAGCAGCAGCGGGTGGCTATTGCGCGGGCTTTAATCAGCCAGCCTAAAATTATTTTTGCTGATGAGCCGACAGGCAATTTGGACGGAGCGACAGCTAAAGAGATTGAACAGCTGCTGTTTCAGCTGAACCGTGAATTAGGCACGACACTGATTTTAGTCACGCATGATCCGAAATTGGCGGCGCAATGTCAGCGTCATTTTGAGCTGGCAGAGGGTCAGCTGATTGAGCTGAGCCGCGGAGGCTGAAATGAATGCTTTATTTCGTCCGCTCTGGACACAGAGTATGAACAGCACGGGTGTATATCTGCTGATTTTTGCGCTGACATTGGCCATCAGCGCGACAACTGCGCTGAAGTTCAGCAATGAACAGATTCAGCACGCTGTTGCGCTGCAGGCAGCTGAAATGCTGGCGGGTGATTTGGCCATGCAGGATACACAGCCCATCACACAGACATGGAAAGATCATGCGGCAGCACTGGATCTGAAGCAAAGTGAGGCGACTGTCTTCAGTTCGATGGCGTATACTGATGAGCAGTTTGTCATGGTAAACGTCAAAGCGATTCAGCCGAGTTTTCCGCTGCGCGGCGAATTGCGTGTTAGCCCTGCCGCGAAGCAAATTCAATCTGGCGAGGTCTGGCTTAGCCAGCGTGCTAAAGACTTGCTCCAAGTCGAATTGGGTGACACTTTGCAGATTGCCGACGGCAGTTTTAAGGTCAGCGCTTTTATTGAGCATGATTCAAATCAAGAACTGGGGTTTAGCGGTTTTTCGCCTACAGTGATTATTTCACAGCGGGATGTTGCTGGAACCAATGCTGTTCAGACTGGCAGCCGTATTGAATACCGTTTGCTGCTCGCGGGTGAACCGAAAAATGTACAGCAGTATGAGCAGCGGTTTGCTGATTTTAAAAAGCTGGATAAGCGCGGCGGCAGCGAAGATGCTCAAGAAAGTCTAAGGCTGCGTAATGCCAGTGAAGGCAATACCCGCTTAATCAAGCCGATTGCAAATTTGGATACTTTTTTACAGCTGGCAAATATTTTAACGATCTTGCTTTGCGGTATTGCTATAGCATTGACTAGTCAGCGCTATGTTCAGCAAAATCAGGATTATATCGCACTTATGCGCTGTATGGGCGCAACGAAGCTGCAAATTTTAAAAGCTTATGTGGGGTTGTTGGCTGTTGTCTTGCTCATTGCGATGCTCATAGGCAGTTTTGCTGGCATTGTACTGGGTTATGGCTTGCTGCAGCTGATGATGCAGCTCATACCGCAGCTCAGTGTCCCTTTTTCAATTACGGCTATTTTGCTTGGCCCGCTGCCTGTGGCCATGTTGACCAGTGCAGCCGTGCTGCTGGGTTTTGTGCTGCCGAGCGTATGGCAGCTGCTGAGCACACCGCCGATCCGTGTAATCCGCCAGCAGGAAAAAACAGTGCTGTCTATGCTGTGGAGGCTGTTGGCTGGTGTGCTTAGCCTGATTGTGTTCAGTATTGCGCTGACAGGCAATCTTGTACTGACTGCATGGGTGATGGGCGCGATTATTGTCCTGTGTATTGTGCTGTATGCATTGGTATGGTCCGTATTAAAATTGATTCGCGCTACAAAAGGCGCTTTATCTGCTTATGTGCGTACGCCGTATCAGACGGCATTTCAAATTACAGCTTTGGCATTGGGCCTGAGTTTAATTACCGTTTTAGCGGTGCTGCGTACAGACTTGCTGGAACGCTGGCAGCAGCAGCTGCCAGAAGGAACGCCTAATCAGTTTGTCTACGGTTTGCCGCCATTTGATATGCCTGAGTTTAAACAGCAGGTCGATGCTCAAGGCTGGCAGGGTACACCGCTGTATCCTAATGTGCGCGGGCGTTTAGTGGCTAAAAATGAACAGCCTTTTGCTGATCAGCTGGTTCAGCAGAATAATTCTTTGCGCCGTGAGCTGAATTTGACACAGGCTGCCGCATTTCCTGCAGATAATAAAATCTTAAGCGGCGTAAATGCTTTCACTCAGCCCAATGAAGTCTCAGTCGAAGCGAAAACAGCAGCTGAGCTGGGGATTCAAATTGGCGACCGCTTGACCTTTAGTTTGCCAGAAGGCCTGCTGCAGGCAAAGGTGATAAATCTGCGCAGCGTAGAGTGGGAAAGTTTCAGTCCAAATTTCTTCTTTATTTTTTCACCGCAAACAATGGATGAAAATGCCGGCAGTTATTTGGGCAGTTTCTTTGTTCCGCCCGAGCAAAAACCGCAGCTGATGGGCTTAATTCAGCAGTTTTCAAATACCGTATTTATTGATGTCAGCCTGATTTTGGATGAGATTAAACGTATTGTCAGTTTACTGGTGCAAATTATTACGATTTTGGCTGTGCTGGTTGCTGTATCGGGTGTCTTAGTGCTGATTGCCTGTTTAAATCTGCTGATGGATGAGCGTAAAAGAGAGGTGGCATTGCTGCGTTCCTTCGGCGCATCGAAACAAAAAATGAAACGCATGCTGAGTATGGAAATTGGCTTTATGGGCTTTATTTCTGGCGTAGTATCGTGTTTGTTTGCGGAAGTGATCAGCGCCATCGCCAGCTATAAAATGGAACTTGCACTGCAAATGCATTGGGAAATTTGGCTGATTTTACCGCTGCTGATGACAGCTGTATGCTGCTTTATTGGTTATAGCCGTCTTGGTTATTTAAGTGATATTCCGCCGCTGCAAAGTCTGCGGGAAATGAATTCTTAATAGGCTTAGCCTTGAACAAAAAAGGGAAAATGCAGATGCATTTTCCCTTTTTTGTGTATTGCATCAGAGTGGCTTTAAGCAGCTGAGATGGTTTTTAGCATCATCATCACTAATTCTTTCCAAAGCGGCAAAATACCTTGAACCAGAAGCAGGCAATATTGATACATGAACCAGAGTGCGGCCGCGCCTGCAATCAGCGCAATCATGTTGATGACTGATGCCCGCTGTAATTTCTGGCCCGTATACCATGCAGCGGCTAAAACCGCACCCATCATCATGCCGCCGATATGGGCTGCATTATTAATGCCGCTGATGGTAAAACCCAGTGCTAAGTTAATCCCCATGACCATCAGCAGGGTTTTCTTATCCAGCAAAAAGCGTGCAGTTTTCAGCTGCGGGAGCAATGAAATGACAGTCAGTGCGGCGCCAATACCCATGACTGCCCCTGATGCTCCAGCGCCGACACTTGGCAGCAGATCATGATTGAGCGCATTTTGCTGCAGCAGAGTATAAGAATCACGGATGGTCATATAGCCGCTGAGCAAGGAGCCGCTTAAACCAGCCAGCAGATAAAGGCCCGCATAATAGGCACGGCCCATCATCTGTTCTGCAATACTGCCGAAAATATATAATGCCCACATATTCAGCGCTAAATGAATCAGCCCAAAATGAAAAAACATGCTGCTGAATAAGCGGACGGGTTCCGCTAAATACGTTAAAGGTGCATAATCAGCACCCCAGCGGATTGCATCGGCAGTGCTGGGATTGCTGATATCCATGCCGCTCATCACTTGCCAGCCAAAGAGTCCGGTATTCACGGCAATCAGCAGTGCTGTAAACCGCCAAAGCAGTATTTGGGGGGTTTTATGATTGGCGGGCGGCTTAAAGTCAGGCATGCTATTCTTTTGCTGTGATTAATTATTTCAAAAAGCTTAACACGAAAACAAAGATTTTCAGGAGCCTTGATCTGGCATGAAAGCGTTTATTGTCCGTACTTTGTTAATCCTTGTCTGTTTGGTGCTGCTGGTGCAGCTATGGATTTTTGCCAGTCTTGCCTGGTGGCGGACTCATCCTGTTGAAACCACCATGATGATGCGTATTGATTACTGGTCACATTCATCTGCGCCGATTAAACATGAATGGCGTGATTATGATCAGATCAGTGACTATATGAAACATGCGGTCATTGCTGCAGAAGACGGAAAGTTTTTACAGCATAAAGGTTTTGACTGGGAAGGCATGCAGTTTGCGTTAGAGCGCAATAAAGACAAAGGTAAAGTTGTTGCTGGCGGATCAACGGTTTCTCAGCAGCTGGCGAAGAACCTATTTTTATTTAATAAACGTTCTTTTGCGCGTAAAGGTCAAGAAGCCGCAGCGACTTGGATGATGGAGCGCATGTGGTCGAAAGAGCGCATTTTAGAGGTTTATCTGAATTCAGTTGAGTTCGGTGATCATATTTACGGTGTTGAAGCGGCAACCCAGCATTATTTTGGTAAAAGCTCACGCAGTTTAACACGCGAGCAGGCGGCATTTCTGGCTGCAATTTTGCCAAATCCAAAATATTATCAAGACAACCGTGATGACCGTAAACTGAGATACCGCAAAGGGCTGATTCTTAAATACATGCGTTATAGCCATATTCCTTGATTTCATATGAATTGTTAAAAAAAAAGCCTGCTCAGCAGGCTTTTTTTATGAAATTGTCATAAATTTGAAGCATACTGAATACTAAGCAATACATTTAAAATTTTAATAGGCTAGATATGAATACGGCAGTAGATGCAGCGCTTGCACCACCTGAATACACATATAACGACCGTTATATCAACCGTGAACTTTCAATTTTAGATTTCCACTTGCGCGTTTTGGAGCAGGCGGTCGATCCTTTGCATCCTCTTTTAGAGCGTATGAACTTCTTGCTGATTTTTTCAAGAAACTTAGATGAGTTTTTTGAAATCCGTGTTGCGGGCATGATGGAGCAGCTGGATTTGGGCAATGAAAGTCATTCACCGGATGGTTTGACGCCAAAACAGGTGCTGGATCAAATTTCTAAGACTGCGCATGCTGCTATTGAGCGTCAATACCGTGTATTGAATGAAGAAATTTTACCGAAGCTGCGTGAAGAAGACATTTGTTTCTTGCGCCGCGGGGAGTTAACACCAGCTCAGTCGGCATGGGTGAAAAAATACTTCCAAGAACAAGTGGCTCCTGTGCTGACGCCGATCAGTCTAGACCCTGCACATCCGTTCCCGCGCTTGGTGAATAAGTCTTTAAACTTTATCGTGACGCTGGAAGGCAAAGATGCTTTTGGCCGTCAAATTGATTTAGCCGTGGTTCCTGCGCCGCGCTCACTGCCGCGTGTGGTGCGTTTACCGGATGAACTGACTGGCGGTAAAGAGCATCATGTGATGCTGTCTGCCATTATTCATGAGCATGTGTCAGATTTGTTTCCAGGCATGACGGCAACAGGCTGCTACCAGTTCCGTGTGACGCGTAATGCTGATCTTGCTTTAAATGAAGATGTTGAAGACTTAGCAAAAGCATTGAAAGGTGAGCTGAACTCGCGCCGTTTCGGCCGCGCGGTACGCTTGGAAGTCACAGAAAACTGTCCAAAACATATCTATGATTATTTACTGGATGAGTTTGATTTAGAGGAAGAGCAGTTATATAAAGTGGATGGTCCAGTGAATTTGGCCCGTCTGCTGTCTAACTTTAAGCGTCCGCATTTACGTTATGACTCACATACGCCTGTGATTCCTAAAGTGCTGAAAAAATCTGAAAATATTTTTAGCGCCATGCAAAAACAGGATATTTTGCTGCACCATCCGTTTGAATCTTTTGCGCCTGTCATTAATTTGCTGCGTGAAGCTGCCCGCGATCCGAAAGTGCTTGCGATTAAGCAGACGCTGTACCGCAGCGGCGCAGATTCTGAAATTGTTCAGGTCTTGGCAGAGGCTGCCCGTAACGGTAAGGAAGTGACGGCGGTAATTGAGCTGCGTGCCCGTTTTGATGAAGAGTCAAATATTGAAGTTGCTAATGTTTTGCAAGAAGCAGGGGCTGTCGTGGTCTATGGCATCGTGGGCTATAAAACCCATGCCAAAATGATTTTGGTCGTGCGCCGTGAAAATAATAAATTGGTGCGTTATGTGCATTTAGGTACAGGCAACTACCATGCAGGCAATGCGCGTATTTATACCGATTATGGTTTGCTGACCACGGATAAAGAGCTCTGTGAAGATGTACACCGCGTTTTTCAAGAGCTGACAGGCATGGGTAAAATGGCGAAGCTGAAAAAGCTGCTGCATGCGCCATTTACTTTACATGCACAGCTGCTCAACTATATTGATGAAGAAATTGCCAATGCGAAAGCAGGCAAACCGGCGCAGATTATTGTGAAAGTAAATGCGCTGACTGAAGTGCAGCTGATTAATAAGTTATATGAAGCATCTCAAGCGGGTGTCCAAATTGATTTACTGATCCGCTCAATTTGCTGTTTGCGTCCAGGTCTGCCTGGCTTGTCTGAAAATATCCGCGTACGCTCCATCGTTGGCCGTTTCTTAGAGCATACCCGTGTCTATTATTTCAGCAACAACGGTGATGCGCGTATTTACTGTTCAAGTGCAGACTGGATGGACCGCAACTTATTCAATCGTGTTGAAGCATGTTTCCCAATTGAAGACAGCGCTTTGAAAAAGCGTATTTATCAGCAGGGTTTGGTGAACTATTTAAAAGATAATCAGCAAGCTTGGCAGCTTTCAGGCGACGGCACATGGACACGTGTGCAGGCCGAAGCGGATGCCGTGCTGCATAATGCTCAGCGTGTATTGCTGGATGCAATTAAATAATCTGTACTTTCGTAAAACAGGAAGTGAAACAAAAAAAAAGAGCGTTAGCTCTTTTTTTTTTGTTTTTGCAGCGGCAGTTTAGATGAATTTGCGCAGTATATTTTTGATGAGCACATCAACCTGATAGTCTGATAGTTTTAAAGCAGAAGCTGTTTGCTGGATCCCGGCGGCCTGCGCCGTATGCTGCAGAATTTGGTATTCAGCTGGGCTAAGGACAGTCTGAGATTCTTGGGCTGCATTTTGAAAGCGGGTCTGCAGCAAATACTGCGCTAAGTGACTATGCAAAATAGCACCGCCGCGTAAGATGACTCTAATTTGTTCAAACAGTTCATTTGCAGCTGTATTTTGGAGCAAATAGGCATTTGCGCCTGCTTGCAGCGCGGCAATCACTTCTTGCCTATGTTCAGGCGGGTGAATTGTGATAATACAGGCAGATGGGTGCAGTTTATGTATGCTGCTGATGAAATGCAAATCTGCATTGCTGGTGATGCTGCAGAAAATAAGATTGGGTAAATGCTGCTCAATATACTGTTTTGCTTCTAACACATCAGAATTGGTGACAATAAGGTCTTGAGGATAACCAAGGTCAACCAAAATATTATTGATGAGAATATCCAGTAGCGATCTATGCTGATTAATAATCAGTGCCGGAACCGGTAAGCTTAAATGAGAAGGCATTAAGTTACTCTAAAAAACTGTTTATAAAATATATTTACTTCTATTTTCTTTATAGTCTTACTTTGCATGAAAAAAATAGATTTTGATATACCTAGAAATAGTGATTTGCAGGTGGTGTTATAAATAAGTCTTTGTACATAAATATATATTTTAAAAGTATTGGTTTTTTATAAATAAGCGTTAAATCATGTAAGTATCGCTATTTTTTTGATCGGTATGTGCATGGAATATGTAAAGGTCAAATCAGTAAAACAAAAAAATATATATTTATAATCGTGATATAAAGCGCTGTATAAATAAAATGATATTTATTTTGCTGTTTAGATTTTAAATATTGGTTTTAAAATTATTTTATGGATGTTAAGCAGCTTTGTAAGGTTGTGTAATCGCAGGGTGCTGCAAGTGTGATGCATGTCACAATTTTGCGATTATACTGTTGATTTGACTATAATTATTGTCATTTTTTTTAAAAAAATTGACAAAAATACCAAATAATAGGGATAGGCGCTTTTATACTTAAAACATAAGATAACGGCATCTTCTGACTGATCTGGCTAGTGAGAAGATTTCTCTAGGAAGTAGATGAAAAATCATTTATGAATACCTAATAAGGGCCCCCGTTTTGGAAGGCCCTTTTCTTTTTTTTTGCAAAAAATGTGTACAGTAAATTTTAAGCAATAAAAAAGGAGCTGAATGCTCCTTTTTTATATGAATGGTTAAGCTTGTTTATGTGTAATTTGCTGCAAAATTTGCAGTAATACATCAAACTCACTTTGCAGCGGTGTGCTTTTACGTGTTACCAAGGCAAGCGTACGGCTAGGGCCAGCTTCAATTGGTTTTATGACTAAGTCAGGGTTGGCTTTAATCATGTTGGTATGCAAAGCAATTTCTGGCAATAAGGTAAAGCCCAGATTTGCTGAAACCATTTCTACCAGCGTCGGCAATGAGCTGGCTTTTAAACGGTGATCATTTTTCCGCTCGCCGATCGGGCATGCGCTTAAAGCATGGTCACGTAAGCAGTGGCCTTCTTCCAGCAGCATTAAGCGGGATAGATCAAGATTATCTAGAGATATTGCGCTGGCCGCGTTCTGATCTGCTTTATGATAAACCAGATAGAGGCTTTCTTTGGCAATTTCCGCAACTTTTAAGCTGCGTGTATCGAATGGCAGCGCAAGAACAACCATGTCCAAATTGCCGTGTTCAAGGCGTTCTACAATTTTCTCGCTTTGCGCTTCATGCAGGTGCAATTGAATTTTAGGCAGCTGCTTGTGCACTTCATCCAGTAATTGAGCCAAAATAAAGGGAGCAATGGTTGGAATAACACCAAGATGCAAATCACCAGTCAATGGTTCACTCATTTCACGGCTTAAACGCATTAAGTCCTGCGCATCAGCCAGTAAAACACGGGCCCGGCCAACAACCTGTTCGCCTAGCGGGGTTAAGCGGACATTTTGACGGTCGCGCTCTACAAGAACACCGCCTAATAAACGTTCAAGCTCCATAATCCCGCCAGAGAGGGTGGATTGAGTAACGAACGAACGACGCGCGGCTTCAGTAAAGTGCAGCGTTTCAGACAGTGTTACGAGATATGACAGCTGTCTTAAAGATGGTAATGCAGCCATAGTGTCCTAATGATTATGATTTAAAGTGATCAGCAAATAAACCGCTAAGATATGGAATAAAATGCGGTGGGATATCATGCCCCATTCCATCAATTAATTCAAACTTAGCGCCTGAAATTGCTTTTGCAACAGCCTTGCCATGGCTGGGCGGCAGCAGTCGATCTTTAGACCCATGTACAACAAGTGTCTGCTTATCAATCTGTTTATCCAGTTTTAGCAAAGAGCCTGTACATAATATTGCTAAAAACTGTTGAAGTACACCCGCCGGGTAGTAACTTCGATGATATAACTTACGCGCAGTCTGAATTGCTTCAAGATGATTGACATATCCAGGGGAGCCAATAATCTTAAAAATCTTCAGGCTGTGGTTAACAATGCCATCTTCATCTGAAGATTCAGGTTTGCCAATTAGACTAAAGAGCTGCTTTGGAAAGGGCGGCGGCAGCAGCGGCTGATTGTTGCTGGTAAAAAGCAATCCGAGTTTTTTGACTTTATCTGGGTAGCGGGCAGATAAAATTTGCGCAATCATGCCGCCCATAGAAGCTCCGATCACATCAACTTGTTCAAGTCCCATGCGGTCAATCAGTAACGCGGCATCATCGGCCATATCGTAAAGGTTGTATGGCGCGCCTTGATTTTCGAGACCAATGGCAAAGCGGCTCATCAGTTTCAGTGTGTTTAGGCGAGGGCCTTTATAGCGTACTTTTGAAGACAAGCCGATATCACGGTTGTCATAGCGGATAATACGGTAACCTTGGTCGATTAAGGATTTACAGAAAAAGTCAGGCCAATACAGCATTTGCGCTCCAAGTCCCATAATCAGCAGCAGTGCTGGATGATCTGGATTGCCTCCAACTTCGACATGCAGTTCAATGCCGTTGCCAAGATCAACTTTGGTTTCATGCATAAACGATGAATATGGAGAAGGGGCATATTGCAGGGCGCTGTTCATTTTTATTTTCCTGAGATAATTCAGACGCTTCAATCTCTGAAGCGTCTTTTTGTATTTAAACCTTAATTGGCGGCAGGAATCAAGTCTGGAACCAATTTTGTCAGCGCTAAGCGCTGTTTAGCAGCAGTAGGCCCTAAGAGGACAAAGCCGCGTAAAGTTCCTTCGGTATCTATTGCTTTAGACAGCATGCCGTCATCAAATTCTTCGGTTTCCCAAGTTACATTGACATCAGCAGGCGCAGGCAGCACAGTCAGCGGCGCAGCAGGTGTTTTAACCGCAACAGGCATGGCAGGATAGTGCACCGCGGTTGCTTCGCCATTTAGGGTTTTAGCTAATGCGCGGGCCTGCTGCATAATTGGCATGACAAATGGCAGCAATAAACCGTTTACTTCAGCGCAATCACCTAATGCAAAGATATCGGACTGATTCGTGCTTAAATCTGCGCCAGTCAAAATGCCGCGGCTGGTTTGAATGCCTGCATCCTGTGCGATACTTAGGTTTGGCTGTAAACCAATGGCAGACAGAACCGCATCTGCAGTTAGGGCTTGTCCATTGGCTAGCGAAACGCTATACGTGCCGTCATCATTTTTCAGGACTTTTTCAACGGTGGTATTCAGTACAAACTGAATGCCTGATTCAGTTAGATTTTGCTGGAATGCGCTGGCAACATGGCTTGGCAGCAGACGGCCCAAAGGCTGCGGCGCCAGGTCGACAACTGTAACTTGATGACCGGTATTTTGTAAGTCGTTCGCAAATTCACAGCCAATTAAGCCAGCACCCAAAATCACGACACGCTTATCTTGGCATTGGTCTAAATTAGCGCGGAAAATTTTATATTCATTGAGACTGTTTACAGTGCGGATGTCATCGCTGCCATTGCCTGCGATGGCTAAACGGATTGCATTTGCGCCAACAGCCAGCACCAGTTTTGAATAGCTTTGTACAGATGAGGCGCCGTCTGCGTGTTCTAACTGCAATTCATGTGCATCAGCTTGAATACCTTTGACCCAAGTGTGATTTAGAATTTTCATATTGAGCTGCGCAGTCATTTTTTCTGCATCGCCAAGCGCAATTTGCTCAGGCGCTTTTTTTAGCGCATAGGCATTTGAAAGGGTCGGTTTGGCATAGTTGGCTGCATCATCTGCACAAATCATTAGCAGTTCCTGCTCTGGATTCAGCTTACGGAATTCACGCGCCGCTGCATAACCCGCCATACCTGAACCAATGATAACTATTGGCTGCATACTCTACTCCAAACATTTTCTATTTTATAAAGACATAAAAAAAGACCATAAAACTATGGCCTTTGAGAAATTAAATTAAATTTCTACCATTTCAAAATCAACTTTTGACACGCCGCAGTCTGGGCAAGTCCAATCATCGGGGATATCTTCCCATTTTGTACCAGCCACGATGCCATCTTGCGGCCAGCCTTCTGCCTCGTCATAAATCCATCCACAAACGATGCATTGATACTTTTTCATTCTCTTCTCCAAAAACTGGCTGTTTAACTTCAGCCAGAAAAAATTCCATCTGCTGCAAAACTTTTAATAATATGGCTTTAACAGCAATAACTCTGCTTAAATTTTTACGCAGTTCTGAGCAGAAAGTAAATAGAAGAAGAGTTTAAACAGTGAAATTAAAAGCAGAATGTCACTGGAGGACAAAATATTGTCAGAAAACCGTGCAGTCATTTTTTTATTGGCTGATCTGGATATTACGGCTGCCTGATTCGAACCAATAACATCATTTTTAAAATGTGAAATTTACAGCGGTTTTACTGTTTTAGACTAAAGCCGTGTATACATTTGAACATATTTAAAATATCTTATACTTGTATTTATCTATACTTATTATTTATTTAAAAAATGATTCAATAAAAACAATGATTTATGTTTTTGGTGATTCATCTATTTCAGTTTTTGAACAGAATTTCAACTATTATTTTTTTTGAATAAGCGTTAAAATTTCGGCATTCCTTTCCTTTTTATTTTTTTCTTAATCTCCTATGAACACTTCGTCTGCTGCTTTGTGGTCACATATTCGTTCGGTCCAAGATTTTCCAAAACCGGGCATTTGCTTCTTTGATTTAACACCATTGTTTTTAGGCCAGCTTGGCCCATTAACTGATGCGCTGATTGCAAGTATTCCTGCAGAGCAAATGGCTCAAGTCGATAGTTTTATTGCAGTAGAAGCGCGCGGTTTTGTACTGGCGAGTTTGCTGGCGCAGCGTACAGGCAAGGGGCTTGTGCTCGTGCGTAAGGCTGGCAAATTGCCGCCGCCGGTTGTAGGTGTGGGTTACAGCTTAGAATACGGCATGGACCGTTTAGAGATGTCTGCCGAAATTCAAGGGCAAAAAGTGATTATTGTGGATGATGTTTTGGCTACAGGCGGCACTTTAAAGGCGGTAAAAGAGTTGGCGCATAAATGCGGCCATGAAATTCTTGGTGCAAGTATTTTTCTTGATCTGCCTGATTTGCATGGTGATTTGGGTATGGATATCTGGACGGTTTTAGATGATAAAAGCAAACCGGAAAGTAACGCCGCTTAAATTGCGATGTTGAAAAAAGCCTTGCTCATTGCAAGGCTTTTTTATTTGTTTAAAAAACTGTATTCAATCTGCTGAATCAGCGCATTGAGATTTTCAGGATGCGCTAAGCGGTGATGGCCGCAGGCCAAAGACTGGATATGCATATAATCTTCAAGCTGTTCTTGTACTGCGTGCATATCGAGTATTTCATCGCCCAGTTCCAAATAAGCCATCTGCGGAATGTCATGGTTCAGGTCATGGTCAGATATTGCAGGATAGTCATCGCGAAAGTCTGGGTGCAGGCTTGGATTTGCGATGACGCAGGGAATGTGATGCGCCGCAGACATTTTTAGCGCCCAGTAGCCGCCTAAGCTATGTCCGACAATGATGTCTGGCTGAATTTTGTTGATAATTTCGTGATAAAAATCGGCAACAGTTTGAAAATTCAAATTGCGATAGTCGACATTAATGCAAAACTTTTGAATTGCATCGATCGCATGAAATTTAGTTGATTCTTTCGAAGAATCTAAACCATGCAAAAAAAGTATTTTTGATAGGCAAGAATTCATTGTGATTTGTTCTGACGTTGGCTATTTTCTGGCAATGGAATATTTTGTTTTTCAACAATTTTATAAAGTTCATTGTAGAGTGAATAGACTGTGCTGCCAGTTAGCTATTCGTCTAATCTACTAAGGGCTAATAGCCAGTGCATGTGTTTAAAAATACTTAAAATAACGCAGTCATCCGCATGAATATGCATGGCGGATTTAAAGTTCATATAGAGAATCAGCCGGTATTTTTTACTCATAAAATGATGGATTAGAGATGCAAAATTTATTTTTTTACGGTGCTGAAAATTGATGAATATGCGCTTAAGTGAGATAAAAATCAGCCTCGTTGATTTAAAATGGTGAAATGGCGGCGGATTTCAGTTTCAATTCTTCGAATTGGCAGGTAAATCTGCTATGCTATGCAACTTCCAATTTTACGATCATATACGAGGCAGAGATGACGCAACATAACGCTCAATCGACTTCTGAACAGCAAATTTCCGAAAACGATTTAATTGCACAGCGTCATGCCAAGTTAAAGCATATTGAAGAACAGGCGAAAACGGCGGGTGTTAGCCCTTGGCCGAATACTTTTAAGCGCGAACATTATGCGCAGGATTTGCAAGATCAGTTTGCGGAAAAAACGAAAGAAGAAATCGAAGCTGGCGAAAAAGTGTATGTGAAAGTCGCTGGCCGTGTCATGCTGAACCGCGGTTCATTCATGGTGATTCAAGATATGACTGGCCGTATTCAGCTGTATGTGGCGCGTAAAGAATTAGCGCCAGAAGTTTTAGAAACAATCAAAGGTTTAGACCTTGGCGATATTATTGCTGTCGGCGGTTATATTGGCCGTTCTGGCAAGGGTGACCTTTATGTTCATATCGAGCATTTTGAACTTTTGACGAAATCACTGCGTCCGCTTCCAGATAAATTCCACGGTTTAACAGATACGGAAGTTAAATACCGTAAGCGTTATTTAGATTTAATCGTGAACGAAGAAACACGTAAAACTTTTGAAATTCGTGCAAAAGTGGTGTCTGGTATTCGTGCGTACTTAACCAATGAACGTTTCATGGAAGTTGAAACGCCAATGATGCATGTGATTCCTGGCGGCGCATCTGCCCGTCCATTTGAAACACATCATAATGCATTGGATATGCCGCTGTTTTTACGTATTGCGCCAGAGCTGTATTTAAAACGTTTAGTGGTTGGCGGTTTTGAACGTGTATTCGAGATTAACCGCAACTTCCGTAACGAAGGTGTTTCGACACGCCATAACCCAGAGTTCACGATGATTGAATTCTATCAAGCTTATGCAGATTATAAAGATTTGATGGAACTCACTGAGAAGATGCTAGAAAAATTAGCCATCGACATTTTGGGTTCTACCGATGTGCCTTATGGTGAAGAAGTGTATAGCTTCAAAGGTCCATACAAGAAAATTTCGATGTTTGATGCGATTCTTGAACATAATCCAGAGTTCACGCCTGAAAATGTAGGTGACCGTGAATTCCTTGCCGACTTCGTAAAAAATGAATTGAAAGAGCAAGTGAAGCCAGGTTTTGGTTTAGGCAAGCTGCAAACCATCGTATTTGAAGAAACGGTTGAAACAAAGCTTCGTCAGCCGACATTTATTACTGAATATCCTGCCGAAACTTCTCCGCTGGCGCGCCGTAATGATGACAATCCGCATATTACGGACCGCTTTGAGTTCTTTATTGGCGGACGTGAATTGGCAAATGGCTTCTCAGAGCTGAATGATCCAATTGACCAAGCTGAGCGTTTCCAAGCGCAAGTTGCAGAAAAAGATGCGGGTGATGATGAAGCAATGCATTACGATGCAGACTTTGTTGAAGCTTTAGAATATGGTTTGCCTCCTACAGCGGGTCAAGGTATTGGTATTGACCGTCTAGTGATGCTGTTTGCAAATGCGCCAAGTATTCGTGATGTTATTTTATTCCCGCATATGCGTCATAAAAATGCGTAAGCTGTGAAGAATAAAGAACCCGCATTAAGCGGGTTTTTTATTGTCTTAAAATTCTGTTTTTCAATGGAAAAATAAATGTAATGATGCTTTAAGTTTGTTTTGAAAAAGTTATTTTTATTGGTGGAAAAGTTGAGCATAAAATATGTTGTTTTGGTGTGTTTTAATGGTATTTGTTTTGTTTTAAAGTGTAAAAATAATGTTATATATCATTAAATAATAGCAAAATATTTGGTCAAAATGCGTACACGATTTAAATTATATTATGCTGAAACGATTGAATAAAGCATTGATGATGCTTTCTTTTGCTGTAACTTCGCCTGTTTGGGCGCAAGGTATTGTGCTGAATGATGAAAATTTGCGCACAGATTTAAATTGGCTGAACCAGCAGGGTGTCATTCAAGTCAGCACCTCAACATGGCCTTTGAGCGGTGATGAAATTCAGCGTGCTTTGATATCCGCAAAAGTCAGTACGGCTGCACAGCAAAAAGTCATTCAATCACTCAAAACTCAATTAAGCGCAGAAAATGCTTTATTAAAAGCAGAATTGTTTGCAGAAACAGATCCTAAAAATCTGCCGCAAAATTTTGGTGATCATCAAAAAGCGCAATATCAGGCAGCTTTAGAGCTGAATGGCGGCAGCCAGAACTGGGATGGCCGTTTACGCGTAAATGTAGAAGACAAACAGCAAATTGATAATGATCAAGAGGTTAATGCTGAAGGCTCATATATTGCGGGCAAGTTATGGAATCAATGGTTAATTGCTGGTCAAATTCCAGTTTATTGGGGTCCAGGTCATGATGGCAGTTTAATCCGCGGTGATGCTAGCCGACCTGTATATGGTTTTACAGCACAGCGTGCTGAACAAAAAGCATTTGAGAGCAAATGGCTGTCATGGATTGGTCCTTGGCAGTACCAAGTATTTGCAGGCCAGCTGGATGATTATAAAGCTGTTCCGAATGCCAAATTGATAGGTCTGCGACTTACTGCACAGCCTGCACCGTATATAGAAATTGGCGCATCACGTGCATTTCAATGGGGAGGGGAAGGGCGTTCAGAAAGTTTTGGCTCATTTTGGGATGCATTGGTTGGAAAGGATAATGTGTATGGAGATACTGTAGACCCATCCAATCAAATAGCAGGCTTTGATGCGCGGTTAATTTGAGTTCATTGCTGAACGTTCCTGTCAGCTTGTACGGGCAATTTGCCGGTGAGGATGAAGCGGGCGGTTTGCCTTCGAAAAAGTTCTATTTAGCAGGCGTGGATTTCTCTTCAGCATATAACAATATGCCGTATCAGCTTTATGCAGAATTGGCCGATACCCGTACGAATGGTGAATCTCGGGGTATTACCTATAATCATCATATTTATACAGATGGCTATTATCAGCATGGTTTTTCATTAGGCCATGCTATGGGCGGAGATGGTCAAATGATTTCTGCTGGCGGCAGTATCCGTATTGATCCTTTAAACCGTTTAAATGGGCGTGCATTGTTTGCTAAAGTGTCTGAAAGTAATCGTGCAGCGTTGAATAATGCGGCATTTCCTGTACAGGATGAAATAAAAGCATTGGATTTGACGTGGACACATCAGCTGCGTTCAGATATTCCGCTTAAGATTAATGCTTGGGTGAGCGATTCAGATCGTCAAGGTAATGATGCTGGCGCCTCAATTGGTGTGGAATTGCCGCTGGATAAGCGTTTATTCAGCTATTAATGACAGCAATAAAATCCCCGTCTTGATTACGGGGTTTTTATTGCGCATTATTTATAAAGTCATGGATGGATCGTTAATTTTGGCAAAAAAAATACGCAATGATTGGGGTTGTCATTGCGTATAACAACAAAACTGCTTACGCAGTCTCGGTAAAGGAGAAATGTTATGACTTAGGGAGGGAATCCCTAATGCATGATTCATCATAAGATGAATGGTCAGTCAGTTCATGAGTATTCAGGTTACACGATGTTACTAAACGTTAAGAAATCGAGATTTGTGTGACGAGTGTCAAATAAAAAGCCTTTCATGATAGAAAGGCTTTTTATTTGAGAAATTAAGCTTGAATAGGATTAGAAGTGAAATACACCTAAACCTTGTTTAACTTCATCAAGCGTCTGCTGCGTGATATCGCGGCATTTATCTGTACCGTGTTTTAAGATGTCCATGATGTAATCAGGGTCTTTTGCAAGCTCCATGCGGCGCTCACGGATTGGGGTGATCAGTTCTTTCAGTACGCCTTCAAGACGTTTTTTCACAGCGCCGTCACCTAAGCCGCCGCGGCGGTAGTGCGCCTTTAACTCTTCAACTTCTTCTTTATTTGGATCGAATGCATCTAGGTAAGTAAATACAATATTGCCTTCAACTTGACCTGGATCTTCAATACGAAGGTGGTTCGGGTCAGTGTACATTGCATTCACGGCTTTCTTAATGTCTTTATCAGAAGCATCAAGCACAATGGTATTGCCCAAAGACTTCGACATTTTTGCTTTGCCGTCAAAGCCTGGCAAGCGGCTCATATTTGAAAGCAAGGCTTTACATTCAGGCAGTAAGTCATGGCCAATTTGGCGGTTTAGGCGGCGCACGATTTCATTGGTTTGTTCAATCATTGGGATTTGATCTTCACCAACAGGTACGACAGTTGCTTTAAATGCTGTGATATCCGCAGCTTGGGCAATCGGATAGCATAGGAAACCTGCTGGAATATCACGTTCGAAACCGCGCATTTGAATTTCAGACTTGATGGTCGGGTTGCGCTCTAAGCGAGAAACCGTTACAAAGTTGAGATACAGCATAGTCAGTTCATTCAGTGCCGGCAGTGCAGATTGCACACAAATGGTTGTCTTTGCCGGATCAATGCCAACAGCTAAGTAATCTGTTGCGACTTCGATAATATTGCGGCGTACTTTTTCAAAATTATCAGCATTGTCTGTAAATGCCTGTGCATCCGCCAATAAGAGATGCTGGTGATGAGAGTCTTGTAAACCTACACGTGAACGCAAAGAACCGACAAAATGGCCAAGGTGTAATTGTCCAGTCGGACGGTCACCAGTTAAAATTACTGGACGATTATCTAAAGTACTCATTATCTATTCCAAAGTCTGTCTAAATGACGTCTAAATTTCACAATGGCTACATTGTACGGCATAATTTTTTTTAATGTCAGCAGTATAAAAAGCGGAAGAAATTTTTTTGTTTGAATTTATAAAATAAAATACAGAATTTCTAATCAATCAACATTAAGATACAAGGCTAAAGTACAAGGAATAAAAATAATGGCCAGCAGTTTATTAATTTTGCTCGATGATATTGCAGCGGTTTTAGATGATGTTGCGGTGATGAGTAAAATGGCAGCAAAAAAGACCGCCGGTGTTCTGGGCGATGATTTAGCATTAAATGCGCAGCAGGTGAGCGGCGTGCGTTCTGACCGGGAGCTGCCGGTGGTTTGGTCTGTGGCCAAAGGGTCCTTTATCAATAAACTCATATTGGTTCCAGCGGCATTGCTGATCAGTGTTGTTGCGCCTTGGCTGATCACGCCGCTTTTGATGATTGGCGGTCTATTTCTATGTTATGAGGGTGTAGAAAAAGTATTGCATAGTTTGCATCATAAAAAAGCCAAAACTGAAGATGATGCACGGGAAGAATTAATCCAGATTGAAACTGATTTGGCTGCATTTGAAAAGGATAAAGTGAAAGGCGCTATACGGACAGATTTTATTTTATCTGCAGAAATTGTGGTTATTTCATTGGGCACTGTTGCTGCGGCTGCATTTACCACCAAGGTTATGGTGCTGTCGGTGATTGCAATTCTGATGACGGTTGGCGTTTACGGTTTCGTTGCAATGATTGTGAAAATTGATGATCTGGGACTGCATTTAACGCAGCAGGCTTCACAATTTAAAAAAACGATTGGTCAAGGTTTGCTTGCATTTGCACCTAAATTAATGAAAACACTGACGGTCGTCGGCACGATTGCGATGTTTCTGGTCGGCGGCGGCATTATTACGCATGGCGTACCGCTGCTGCATCATTTTATTGAGGGTTCAGTTGATTATGCTGAACATATTCCAACAGTTGGAAGCATTTTTGGAGCGCTGACGCCGACTTTAATTAATTTGGCAGTGGGTTTTATTGCAGGTTTAATTGTCTTGGTTGTTGTGTCAGCAATTCAAAAAGTATGGTCAAAACCGCAAAAGAATTAATCTGTAAAAATACGGGTTTCAAATATTTGATATAAGGAATATTGCTATGCGCTGGAAAGGCCGAAGAGTAAGCAGTAATGTAGAAGACCGCCGAGGCGGTGGCGGCGCTAAAGCTGGCGGCATCAGTATTGTGGGGCTGGTTGTGGCGTTTGTGGCATGGAAATTTTTTGGTGTTGATCCGCAGCAAGCTTATCAAGCGACGAAACAGGTGACGCAGCAAGCTTCTCCTGCAGAGAGTAAAGGCTTAGATAATCCGACACCTGAACAGCAGGAGTCGATAGATTTTGTCGGTATTGTTCTTGCGGATACTGAGGATTCGTGGTCTCAGATTTTCCAGCAGCAGCTGAATGGGCAATATGTCCCGCCCAAATTGGTGATGTTTAATGGCACGGTAAATTCTGGCTGCGGTGCAGCTCAGTCTGCAATGGGGCCGTTTTATTGTCCTGCAGACCGTAAAGTTTACATTGATACGGCGTTCTTTAAAGATATGCGCACTCAAATGGGGATCTCTGGCGAGCAGAATCAAACTGAGCTGAGCCGGGCAGATCAGGCAGGCGATTTTGCTCAGGCTTATGTTGTTGCGCATGAAGTGGGGCATCATATACAAACACTGCTGGGAGTGTCTCAGCAAGTGCAGCAAGCGCGTGCGCAGAGTTCTAAGGTGCAGGGCAATCAGCTTTCTGTACGTCAGGAACTGCAGGCGGACTGTCTGGCAGGTGTATGGGCGCATCATAATAATGCGCGCACACAATTCCTGGAGCAAGGGGATATTGAGGAAGCAATGGATGCTGCGCATAAAATTGGTGATGATTACTTGCAGAAAAGTGCAACAGGTCAAGTCGTGCCTGACAGCTTTACGCATGGCAGCAGTCAGCAGCGTATGACATGGTTTCAAAATGGGTTGAAATCTGGTTTGGTCAGCAGCTGTGATACGTTTAATCAGCCTGTTTAAAATCTAAAACCATATTTTAAGTATTGAGCAGAGGGTGCCTGCTGGTGTTTCCTCTTCATGCAGCAGCCTAAATCAATTCAATTGCGGGGCTGCCCTCCTTATACGGAGGTATTGCTGTTCGTCTTGGTTTTAATCATTTGATGGTGTTAAAACGGAACTAATACATGTGATGAAATAAATCTTATGTAAAATATTTATTATAAAAATACATTTTATTTTGCTATTTATTATCTAAATATATGTATTTCTTCCCCTCTGCGCAAATCAAACTGGACACGAAATGGGAAATTATTTTTTCTTACAGGTTTTTACCGTCATTTTTGCACTTTCGATTGCAACCACGATTTTCAATAAGCGTATTTTGGGTTTTCCTCAAGCGATAGGCGTACCGCTGGTTTCAGCAATTTTTGTGTTTATTCTGCAGTGGGGCGCAAGCCTGTTAAACGGCAATCAGTTTATTACCATCAATATTCATAATATTGAAGAAGCGGTGCGTCATATCGACTTTTATGACTTTTTAATCAATGGGGTCATTTGCTTTATTTTGACTTCCTCTGCGCTGAAATTTAAGGTGTCGGATTTACGAAGTCATTGGAAGCCGATCAGTATTTTAGCCAGTATTGCTTTGGTGCTGTGTGCAACATTTTTCGGTCTTGCGCTGTATGGTTATCAGTTTCTTATTGGGCAGCATGTAGATTTACTGGTGCTGCTGCTATTAGGGGCGGCTTTAGGCGCTACGGACCCGATAGGCATTAAAGGGGTACTCAGTTCTGTTCGTGCGCCGCATCATTTAATGGTGAAGCTGGAAGGCGAATCTCTCTTTAATGATGCAATGTGTATTGCCTTGTTTATGACTTTAATGAATGTACTGCAAGGTGAGCACATCACGCTATTCGGTGTGCTCAAAACTTTGCTGTATGAAATTGTTGTCGCGGTGATTATTGGCTGGGGATTTGGTCAGGCCATATTAAGGCTGCTGCGCGGCAAACATGAAATGGAGTCGCTGATTTTAACAACAGCATTATTGGCTTGCGGATCGTATTTAGTGGCTTTATTTGCACATGCTTCTGCGCCTATTGCTTGTGTAATTGGCGGTTTAATTGTGGGCAACCGCTGGAAGGAAATCTTAGAAGCGCGGGAGATTCGAGAGGTGAATCATTTCTGGCATACGGTTGAAGGGATTATTAACTCTTTCTTGTTTACACTGATTGGCCTTGAACTGTTTATTTTAGATTTAAGCGTCAGTTTGATTCTTGGCGGCATTATCGCATTCTTCATTTTGCATGTGTCGCGTTTTGCAGCCAACTTTTTGGCATTTGCCTTTTTTCCAAGCTTTCGCAATAAAAGCTATAACGGCAGTTTAGCGATTTTGTCATGGGGCGGTGTGCGCGGCGGCATTTCATTGGCTTTAATACTGGCTGTCGCAAATGTGCCGCAGCTTAGTGAATACAGCAGTATATTAATTGGCTATACATTTATTGCCGTGCTGCTTTCTGGGATTGTGTGCGGTTTGGGGCTGCCGGCAGTAATGAATGCGTTTTATTATAATCCGAATGCTGAAACAAAAGGGTTTAAAGGCTGGTATCAGCGTATATGCTATAAAATGAACCGCAAGGGGTTTCAGTATGTTGTTGGTGAAGACGCATATGGCAATGAAACTATTACGGTTTATAAACCAGAAAGCTTAATCGATGAAAAAGCAGAAGATGGAGTCGCTGCTGTGCATAATCCTGAGCGCGTACAGGAGGTTAAGCGTTTAGAGAATCCTGAAAATTTCTAAACAGCAGCATCCCGATGAGGTCAGCCGCTTTGGCGCTTTATGTTTGAGATAACTCAGCTAAAGCGCTCAAGCTTTTTTTGAGAGCAGCATTTACAGTATTCATAATGCAGTGTATGTGCATTGCTTGAGTTATGGGCTTTACATCATTTTACATTTGGTAATAAGTAAATATTAAAAAACGTGATGAATGTCACATAAAATAAGTTGTTGTATTGCAATTATAAATTTTTTAATCTAAAAAATATTCGCGATAAAATCATTATACCTTTCATGCAATTGTGCAAAATAAAAACAAAGTGTGATATAAAACACACTATTAAGAATAGGGTTTATAATGAATTGTATTTTAATAAAAAATTAGAGAAAACAATTCATTACAAAAACCAATCATACATAAACAACGTAATTATAAATTCGAGGGTCATGCCATGACGCAAATTTCAGTAATTTCGAAGGAAAGCCACCAGGTTCTAGAGCAAGTAGATGCGAACCGAGTTGGCCTAACGCAAAATTCAGTCGTTGTAATCAAGGTTCCGAAAGAGGACGTTGCATCTATTACTAAGGACGGCAACAATGCGGTGATCACGCTAAAAAGCGGTGAGACGATTGTTATCGAAAATTATTTTGCTAACGAAAATTCCGACAATAGCTTGGTTTTCGAAGGTGAAGACGGCGGCTTATTCTGGGCTAAATTTACCGACGCGAATGGCGCAATTGCTGATGTGATTCAGTACCAGCCGCTCGAAAATGTTGAGCCTTTACTTTATAAAGACTCTTTAGTTGGCGTAATTTTGCCTTGGGCGCTTGGCGCTGCAGGCGCAGGCGCTGTCGGCGCTGCGTTAAATAATGATGATAAAGATACACAAAATCCTCCAGCAGCCGTGAATAAATTAGGCACGCCTGTATTGATGGATAATCAAGAACCGCAAATTGGCAAAGTTGAAAATGGCGGCTCTACAAACGATAAGACACCTGCACTGTCAGGCACTGGGGCTGAACCAGGCGCTGTGATCAAAGTATATGATGGCGACAAAGTTATCGCGCAGACGACAGCTAAGCCTGATGGCACTTGGACTGTGGAAGTTCCTGAACTTGCAGAGGGCGCTCATTCAATTAGTGCGACACAGACTGTAAATGGCCAAGAAGGGCCGAAGTCTGATGCAATCAACTTCACTGTAGATACAACAGATCCGACACTGAGCATTGATGATCTCAAAGATACCAATGACACTACGCCTACAATTACGGGTAAGACCAATGAGCCTAACTCTGACATTAGCGTTGTGATTAGAGATAAAAATGGCGATATTGTAGATTCTGGCAAAGGTGCTGTTGACGGCAGCGGCAACTGGACTTATACGCCAAGCAAGCCGCTTCCAGAAGGCGAATATACTGTAGAAGCAACAGCTAAAGACCCTGCCGGCAATGATACATCAGTAAGTAAAGGCGGTCTGACTGTTGATACAACGCCTCCTGATGTGACTATTGATCCATTAGCGCCAACAGGCAATGACAAACCAGTTATTGGCGGCACGACTGACCCAGATGCAGTCATTGATGTTGTGATCAAAGATAAAGATGGCGCTGTTGTTGATAGCGGCAAAGGCACTGTAGACGGCAATGGCGATTGGACTTATACGCCAAGCAAACCGCTTCCTGAAGGCGAATATACAGTTGATGTAACAGCTAAAGATCCTGCTGGAAATGATACCGCTAAAACTGAAACAGGCTTAGAAGTTGATAAGACATTGCCTGCAATTTCAATTGATCCATTAAAGCCGACGAATGATGACACGCCTGCGCTCACTGGTAAGACTGATCCTGATTCTTCTGTAAAAGTTGAAATTAAAGATGGTTTAGGCAATGTTGTGGATTCTGGCAATGCAGCTGTAGACGGCAACGGCAATTGGACGTATACACCAAGCAAGCCGCTTCCTGAAGGCTCTTATAAAGTCGAAGCAACAGCAACAGATCCAGCCGGAAACACAGGCAAAGCAACGGATTTTGGTCTAAGTGTAGATACTTCTGCACCAGTAATTTCAATTGATCCTTTAGCGCCAACCAACGATTCTACGCCTGATGTGGCGGGTAAAACTGAAGCGGGCGCTTCTGTAAAAGTTGAAATTAAAGATGCTTCAGGCAAAGTGGTTGAAACTGGCAATGCGGCAGTCAGCCCGTCAGGCGACTGGTCATATACGCCTAAAAATCCGCTGACAGACGGCAGTTACAGCGTGACTGCAACAGCAACAGATCCTGCAGGCAATCAAGGAACAGCAAATGGCAGCGGCTTAATCGTTGATGTTTCCGGCTTAAGTATTGCCATCAATCCGCTGCAGCCGACGAAAGATACCACACCGGATGTTTCTGGTAAAACCAGCGCTGGCGTTTCAGTGGCTGTGGTTATTAAAGATCAAACTGGCAAAGTTGTTGATACTGGTACGGTTACTGCAGATAGTTCTGGCAATTGGAGCTATACCGCTTCTAAGGTGCTTCCAGAAGGTGCTTATACTGTGGATGCAACAGCAACCAATGCAGCAGGAACAAAAGCAAATGCGACAGCATCAGGCCTGATTATTGATACAACATTGCCTGCAGTGACTGTAGATGCATTGGCATTGACCAATGATGCCACGCCTGCGGTTAAGGGTACGACTGAAAAAGGCGCAGCTGTCGAAGTTGAAATTAAAGACGCAGCTGGCAAGGTTGTTGATACAGGCGCAGCAACAGTGGATGCAAATGGCAGCTGGACGTATACGCCGTCAGCTAATTTGCCGGATGGCAGCTACACTGTAGAAGCGACTGCAAAAGATGCTGCGGGCAATGAAGCGACAGCAGCTGGCAATGGCCTAACAGTAGATACTACGCCGCCGACAGTAACGATTGAACCGCTGGCATTAACCAATGTGGTTGAACCTGTGATTAAAGGTTCTGCAGAAGTGGGCGCAACAGTTACTGTTGAAGTAACAGACAGTCAAGGCAATGTTGTCGCTTCAGGTACTGCGCAAGTAGACGGCAATGGTGAATGGTCATTTAAGCCGACATCTCCGCTGACCAATGGAAGTTATACTGTTAATGCGACAGCGAAAGATGCGGCTGGCAACCCGGCAACAGTGACGGATTCTGGTTTAGAAATTGACACTGTTCCTCCAACTGTAGACATTGATGATTTATTTGGCGCAGGATCAGCGCGTATGCTGATGAGTACGGCAAGTACAACATCATCAACACTTCCGCAAACAAACCAAGTTAAACCGACATTCTCTGGCACGTCAACGAAGAGTTCGGAGGTTATGATTTACCTGCAGGATGAATCTGGTAAAACAGTTGACTCAGGCTTGGCTAAACTTGATCCTGCTACAGGCCGCTGGACATTTACACCTTCAAGTGATTTGGCTGAAGGCTACTACATGCTTCAAGCAATCTCTAAAGATGCGGCAGGCAACCAAAGCGCGCCAGCTGCTAAAGCATTTATTGTTGATATTCAAGCTCCAGTTGTAGAGGTTGAAGATGTTGGTTTAACCAATGATGCAACGCCTGAAGTGAAAGGCAAAGTGAATGAACCGACAGCGACAGTCACTGTAAAAGTGAAAAATGCTGCAGGTAAAGTCATTGAAACAGGTACAGCGACAGTTGCTTCTGACGGTAAATGGAGTTACACGGTGAAAGCTGCGCTTCCAGACGGCAGTTATCAAGTAACGGCTTCTGCCCGTGACAAAGCGGGTAACGTTGGTGCGGAAGATACAGGCACAGCACAAGTCGATACATCTGCGCCTACATCAACATTGACTGTCAGCCCGACAGGTGAAATCGTTATTACATTCAGCGAAGCAGTAAAAGACTTTGATAAATCGGATGTAAAAGTTCAAGGCGGTACTTTGATCGGTTTAACGCAGCAGTCAGATGGCAGCTGGAAAGGTCAAGTTGTTGCTGACGGTACAACTGGCGCGACAGGCAAAGTAGATATTACTATTGCGGACGGTTCGTATAAGGATACGGCAGGCAATGCCGGTAAAGGCTCAAGCGTGACAGGCGCAGATGTGCCAAGTGTAGATACAACTGCGCCTGCTGCAGCGATTACGGTAGATGCTGCTGGCAATGTAACAATTACATTCAGTGAGCCAGTAAAAGGCTTTGATGCATTGGACGTGAAAGTTTCAGGCGGCAAGCTTGAAAACCTGACACAGCAGTCAGATGGCAGCTGGACAGGCACAGTAACTGCAAATGGCGCTACTGGCGTTCCAGGTAAAGTAGATCTAACGATTCCTGCAGGCTCATATACTGACCTTGCGGACAACCCAGGTACAGCAGCGACAGCAACTCAAACTGTTCCAAGTGTTGATTCAACTGGACCAACGCCAACGCTTACACTAGATGCGAACGGCAATTTAGTGATCAAGTTTAATGAGCCAGTAAAAGGTTTTGATGCTTCTGATGTCAAAGTGACTGGCGGAATTGTAAGCGGTTTAGCTGAGCAGCCAGATGGCAGCTGGACTGGAAAAGTCGTTGCAGAGAATACAACAGGCGCTGCAGGCCTAGTCGTGGTTTATATCGATAAAGATACGTATACAGACTTGGCTGGCAACAATGGTTCAGGAGGTTTTGTATCTCAAACAGTTCAAGGAACTGATTTAACTGCACCTACAGCGCAAATCACGCTAGATGCAAACGGTAATGTTGTAATTAAGTTCAGCGAAAAAGTTACAGGTTTTGAGCAGGCTGATTTGACTGTTGCAAATGCTGCATTAAGCAATTTTGTTAAGCAGTCAGATGATACATGGACTGCAAAAGTAACTCCAATTGGGAACACTGGCGCTCCTGTAGATGTAACCGTTTCTTTGGCTCAAGACAGCTATACAGACCTTGCTGGTAACAAAGGTGCTGCAGCTGCAGTTACAGAAAAATTGACAACTGTAGATACACAGCCTCCAGCTATTGATAATTTTGATGTCAAACCAAACACTGACGGCACAGCAACAGTGACGGGTAAAACAGAGCCAGGCGCGACAGTAACGGTGAAAGATCCATCAGGCAACACTGTTCCAGTAACAGTAAATCCAGACGGTTCATTTACTGCAACAGTTCCAGCGCCAGCTCCAGAAGGCACGTATACCGCAACTGCAACGGATAAAGCGGGCAACCCTGCGACAGCA
>NZ_RAXV01000003.1 GCF_003611465.1 Acinetobacter tianfuensis | reverse complement strand
GAAAACGGAATCAGTAAAAAATATAAGCCACTCTTAGATCATTCAATCATCATCTGTAAAGAATCCTTTGTGAAGTGTGGGCACATGTCATCTCTTATTTTGATTTCCAATAGAGTCCTGAAGAGGTTGTTTCTCATGTTCCAGTCAGTTTGCATTCAATTTACCCTTTTATACGTTAGGATAAAAAATAAAGGCGGTACACTCTTTCATAACCTGCGTTTCAGAAATCAAAGAAAGAGAAAGTGCGGCTCTCCTGAAACCGGTGGTCAGCTGAGTAATCGTAAAAGTGTTCATGACAGACCTGTTGAGATTGAGCAGCCTGCATGAGTATGCAGACTGGTATTTCCCAGATCCTTATCGTGCTTGGCAACGAGGTACGAATGAAAATACAAATGGCTTAATTAGGCGCAATATATTAAAAAAGGCAGTCATTTAAATGCCTATACGGATGAATATATCTCAGAAATCACTCAACGTTTGAATCATCGGCCAAGAAAAAGACTTGGCTTTAAAAGTCCGAGTCAGGTATTATTCCAAGAACATGGTATTGCACTTCTAATCTAAGACATATAGAAGCTGTCCCAGCAGAACATCTTTGCCAGCTAATGTAACGATGATGATTGGGGCGATTGACTGGAAACCAGTCAGATAAGTTTCCTGAGTAAAAGTGCTGACGATAATTTTAGATACACAAGGCAGCAGTAGCTCGGATGTCTTGATTTAGCAAATTTGATTACGGCCTTGGTTCTTTGCTTGATATAAACGGTTATCTGCGATTTTAAAAACCTCTTTTATATCTAAAGCATCATTTGGGTAGTAGGCGATACCAATAGAAATCGTCACTGCATCGATGTGATTAAAACGAGTGGTTTCCATGGTCACACGTAAACGCTCGGCTGCTTTATTTACATCGTCATGCTCTGCACTGAGCATAAGCACAGCGAATTCTTCGCCGCCTAACCGGCAGCAAATATCATGCTCTCGGAAATTTGATTTAATCAGTGCTGCTAATGTAATTAGTACTTGATCACCTTGGTCATGACCCCATTGATCATTGACTTGTTTAAAATGGTCGACATCAATCATTAAAACAGCAAATTCAGTATTTAGTTTTTTAAGCTCTTTTAAATAGAGCTGCATTCCGCGGCGGTTAAATAGATTGGTTAATGGATCGGTATTAATATGCTGATTTAATTCAAAAACTTTATCTTTAAATTTTTTTGAACTAAATAATAGTGCCGTGCGGAAACGCATGACTTCAAAATACCATGGATTTACTTTTCTGATTTGATCATCCGTATCTGGCTGATTTAATGCGCTTGCCATTTGTGCAAGCCCATGTAATGGTGAAGAAATATAATGTGTAATTTTCCAAATAGCCAAAAACATAAGCAGGTAAAAGATAAAAATACCGATTGCTGTTTTATAAATAATTTGATTGGCTTGTTGAAGTAATTCTTCAGTAGGCTGCTGAGATACAACAATCCAGTTAACACTTGGAATATGTTCGAATCCAGCTAAGTTTTTTATACCCTTAGTATTCACTAAATGAATAGAGCCGCTTTTGTGCTGTTTCATGTATTGCAGACCTGTATTTTCACGAATATCTTGACCAATACGGCTCGTATCGGGATGAAAGATAATGTGGCTGTTTTGATCTATCACATACATATAACTTTTTTTATATGAATAGCTTCCGCTGAGTATTTTGTTAATAAAGTTTTTTTGCTGAAGATGAATAGAGCCTGTAAGCATACCTAAATATTTTTTTTCAGTGCTCCAAATTGGTTGACTCATTAGCACAATTAAATTATTAGAAATAGATTTATAAGGTGGTGATATATAGGTTTGTTTTCTTTTAAGCGATTCAGTTACGCCTGCAGTACGGTATTCTTTATGGGCATTATATTTAAATTGTATAGGCTCAAGAGCTTTGATATGTGCAGTATTGTCTAAAACGCTAACGGTATTGAAATTATTTGATTGGAATTTAAGCCGGTGTAATTCACTTTGTATGATGTTGTTATTACTGAAGTTTTCCCCAAGTATATTGGCGCTGTATGCCATTTCCTGCATCATGTCTTTCATGTATAGATCTGTGCTGACCGCAACTTTAGATGCATATTTTTGGTTGGTAGACAGAGCATTTTCCATCAATTGTTCTTTGATGACAAAGTTGACCACGCTTATAGATATAATGAATAAACATGAAACACAGAGTATATTCACAATTAAAATAAGCTTTTGCAGGTCTAATTTTAAAAATGCTGTGATTCGTTTCAAACCGTTTTATACCTAAATTTAATGCAGTGGCCCATGATAAGTTATTTACTCTATTAAACCTATTATTTTCAGAGTATTGAAACAATTTTAGTCGGTCGACGTTAAGAAAATAAATCTCACCAATGGATATATAACAGCGTACAATTATTGCGCGGATTTTTTAAATGAATTTATATTTTTGATTTTAATGAGTTTTCAAACTATGGTGTATCTAAAGAAAGAGGGCTGTATAAGCAGCAGTTAATGAAATTTTTTATTGCACTTAGATGCTTATGTGCACAATAGGCATTGCAGCTTATTGAATGGGGATGTCTATCATTCCAATAAAATGTCATAATTGCACTAATTCATTTGCATTGCTGTTTTGTTAATTTTTTGCATTATCCCTTAATGCTAAGGCTTGATTTTTAAAGACAGTATTTAATTTAGGAAAATTTTCAATGTTTGATATTTATTTAACGGATCTCCAAAAAAAGGTTCAATTTAAGGATTATCCAGGTGAGCATCCCGTTAAATTTGTCTTAAATTTTAAGAAAATTTTTCCAAGTGTTATGGAGCTTATGCTTCCTGTATTGCCAGAAAATGAAAATCTAGAGGAAATGACTTGGGAATCAACCAGTCATGATCTCGAAATTTTCAAATTACTGCTAACGGGCTGGGGAGTCATTGAACTGCGTTTGAATGCAATTGCTCAATATAAAAATCGGAACTTTGCAGATGGCTTAGTAAAAAAAGCGCAGCAAAAGCGTAAAGATATTTCTAAAACTCAGCCTATGCTGAGTACTGTAGATCTGGATTATATTTTTATGCATGAAGTGCATGGTTTGATTGATGCAGAACTTGTAGAGCTGGGTGAAAAGTTTTATTTGCCGACGCTGCGTGAACTTTGGAAAGGTAAAGTTGCAGATAAGGTACTGCAAGCGGCTTTCTAAATGAGTTCTTCCAGCGATGAAATATTATAAAAAATCCTCCTAATACAGGAGGATTTTTTATCTTTAAATTTAAGAGTTAAAGTTTCATTTGGCTGGTTGTTAGCGGTAAATGAAACTATTTTTGCATAATGTTTAAAGGCGGTGTCTCATAGTTATACTTGCTGAGTAAGAAAATAATTAATGAATAGGGTGGCTATTCCAGAGCAGTAAAATAACGTATTAGGCTGTTGTTACTGCTGAGTGCCTGTCATGCAGGACGTAATATAGCGCAATGCAGGAAAATGCTGCATAAGCGCTATATAGGTACAGTTCTGAGTAACCGATATAATCGAGTAGTTTACCTATAAAATACGGTCCGAAACCTAAGCCTGCATCTAAGAAAATAAAGAATGTAGACGTTGCAAAACCCATACGTTCAAGGCTGGTACTCTTGACAGCTAATGTTTGACATACCGACTGAATATTGCCGTAGCCAAAACCTAATAGCGCGGCGCAAAGCAGCAGCATCCATGCGCTATTTGCCATACTAAGCAGTACAAGAGCGGTCCCCATAATCATAAAAGCAGGATACATAATAATATTTGCGCCTTTACGGTCCATCAGCGGGCCAGTAATTGGGCGGGAAATCAGGATGGCAATGGCATACATAAGGAAGAAAAACGATGCAGCCTGTACAAGATTAATTTCTTTTGCATAGAAATTGATAAATGACAGTACGCCCGAATAACAGATGGAGGTATACAGCATAATCATTGAGATTGGCAGGGCTTTGAGCTCAATAAAGCGAGACAGAAAACTTTGTTTCTGTTGAAGCACTGCATTACTTTCTTCAATCGTTTTTATTGTCTGCGGCATGTTTGGTACAGTAATCAGTAAAGATATTGCTAAACAGCTGACCGCAATGATTGCAGATAAAGTGAAAATTGCATTGTAGCCCATATGGAGCATCATCCAAATCGCTAAGAAGGGGCCAATAGCTGTGCCGAGTGTGCTGCTCATGCTGTAGTAGCCAATGCCTTCGCCGCGCCGCGCGGCTGGTAAAATTTGCGCGATGATTGTGCCCAATACTGAAGAGGCTATACCCATCATAAAGCCATGTGTAAAGCGGACAGCCAGCAGCATGCTTACATCAAATTTTATAAAATACAGACCTGAAAAAATTAAAAAGCCCGTTAAGCCTGCAACCATTGTAGCTTTGCGGCCAAAGCGCTCTAAAAACTGTCCAACCAATAAACGGCCAAAGAGGGTTCCTGCAATGAATAAGCCAGAGATTAAACCTGCTTGAGCTGTTGTTGCACTTAATTCAGCGACAGCATAGCCAACAATAACCACGACCAAAAGATAGAAAATCAGTACCAGCTGAAGATTAATGGTGCTGACTAAAATAAAGTTTTTTGTCCATAAAGGAGTATGCTCATTCATCGCGGCTTACCTGATGTATATTTTCCAAAGCATCGCTAATGAGATGAAGTAAAACAGTACTTTTTAATAGGTCTTGTGAATTTAAATGCTTTGTCAGCTGTTGTTCCAATTGGGCAATTTCAGCCGAACATTGCTGATACAATTTTTCTCCAGCTGAACTGAGCACCAGTTTTTTTTGGCGCTTGTCTTCGGTTTCAACTTGAGTGACAACATTCAGTTGAGACAGAACTGCAGTGCGTTTGGCAACGGAGGGTTTAGAAACATTTAGATATTCGGCTATTTCTATTGAGGTACAGCCTTTTTTGTACTGAAGAACAAACATAACTTGCCAAAGTGAATAATTCAGCTGGTATGGCAGTAAAATGGTATTGATTTCATCGCTAAATAAGCGGGAACAGCGCATTAATGAAGCACGGAAGCCGAGTTTTTTATTCATTATAGTTAACTAGGGTAACCAAATTGATATCAACTTTACTCCGATCTACTTTTATATTCAAGTGTAAAAAATATACGGCCTCAATATCGAAAGCATCGGTAAATGCTTAATAGCGATATAAAGTAACATGGGTAATAGTGGTTACGTTATGAATATGCAGCTGAAGCAAGCGCAATGAAATAACACAATCCAAAATTGTTTTATTTCATCGCGCAAAAGGATAGACGTATTTAGCGTCTTTTTACTTGCTTTGTTTTCGATAGCGGCTTGGCCGCATGGCATTCGGATTTTTCCATAGGCCTTTTTTCTGTTTTTTAGCTTGCTGCTGCAGTGCTAGCCACTGCTGTTTCTGATTTGGGTTACGGATATATTCTTCATACACCCAAGCGCCGCCGCGTTTAACCAATTCCTGATTAATATTTTTGCCATAGCGGCGGATAAATCCGACACAGCGTCCATAACGGTCTATATCTGTTATTTCTACGCGCACCAGTTTACGGTAGACCATTTTTTTAACCATTTGCTGAGACTCTTTGCCAAAGCTTTGTTTGGTCTCAGGTGCATCTATATAGGCAAAACGCAGCTTTGTTTGTGAGCGTCGAATATTCAGTCGTGTACAGGTGAGGGTATCGCCATCACTGACTGCAATGACACGGCACCAGTAAGACTTTCCTTTTTTAAATGGCCTAAATAGCTCAAGTAAAAAGGTATAAAGTTTATAACCCGCATAGAGCAGAAATATGCACAGAATCATGCCTAAAGCGATGAGCTGTCCATTCGATAGATTTGAAAGCATAAAGAAAAAACAGCTGAATTTCATTGATATAGCATCAATGAAATTCAGCAAAATTTGGAGTTGTTAAGGTCGAATATTGTAAAGTAAATAGGCCATATGCATTGCTCAAATAAGCTGCTAACGGCACCTAAACTATTTTTTTTAATATCTTGCTGCAGTAATAATCAATGGGTTTGTACAGGCGCATATGGGCAGATATTTTAGGATAAATAAAATAGCCTAAGCAAAATTCTAATATACCAAATAGCCTAAGAAAAAATTTTAATTAATTCGCTGCGCAAAAAAACATGCCGCGCATTTTCTTCCAAATCTCTATGCCAATACATCCCCAAATCAATTTTAGGCAGATCAGCAGGAACATCAAAAATATTTAGTTTTTCAGGTATCTGCAAATGAGAAAGAATGTTTTTAGGAATGGTTAAAATAGCTTGGGAGTTAAGCGCCAATATCTGCAATGCAGTGGAATAGTGCTGACAGCGCATGATAATTTTTCGATTGAGCTGAAGTTTATTAAAATGTACATCTTCAACCAATACACCCGTACGGCGTGAAGACACGCCAATATGCGGGGCAGAAAAATAGCTCTTTTGATTTATGCTGCTTTGCTGTGTACAAAGCACAAATTCATCTTGTACTAATTTTTGAAAATGAATTTTCTCACTGACATGCTGTTCCAGATCGATTACAAAATCGATCTGCTGCGTAGCTAAGTCAGCCACCATATTTTTACGGTCGAGCTTAATACTGACAAACTGGATGTCATACGCAGTGTTTACAAAATGTTTAACTAACTGTGGAAATATAATTGGTTCAATTTCATCATGCACTGCAATTTTCAAAGTTTTAACCATATTGGGCTCAAAACTTTGTGTTTGCAGCGATATACGCTGAATAGCAAATAAAGCTTCTTTAATTGCAGGATAGATTTGTTCTGCGAAAGGCGTTGGAAGCATTTGACTGCCAGTACGGACAAATAGCTCATCTTTTAAATGCTGCCGCAAGCGCTGTAATGCATGACTCGCTGCCGACTGCGTAATACTCATAATCTGAGCGGCTTTAGAAATACTGTGCTGTTCATAAATCGCAATAAACAGCGGATATAAATTGATATCAATCCGGTGGAAAAAGCTCATATCAATAAAATGACTGTTATGAATTTTATGCATAAATATGTATTGAATAAAATCATTTTGTTCATAATAGATTTTAGGTTATGGTCTTGTAAAGCTAAAAAACAGCATAAATTGAGGGATACCGCTATGTATGAGCTATCTGCACGTGCACAGGATTACATTGCTAGAACAAAAAAATTCATTCAGGATGAAATTGAACCCGTAGAAACCGAATTTTGGCAAGCAGTCCATCATTTAAATCAAGGCGGTGATTGGAGCGTTTGGCAATGGCCTGCACAGCTTGAAGTACTGAAAGCCAAAGCCAAAGCCGCTGGTTTATGGAATATGTTTTTGCCGTGTGACAAATTAGGTCAAGGTTTATCTGTTCAAGAATATGCGCATATAGCAGAGCTTTCTGGACGCAGCTTGATTGCGCCAACAGTATTTAACTGCAATGCGCCTGACAGCGGCAATATGGAAGTCATTTGGCGCTATGGCACAGAAGTGCAAAAGGAACAATGGCTGACTCCGTTACTGGAAGGAAAAATACGCTCTGTTTTCTGTATGACAGAACCTGCGGTAGCCTCAAGCGATGCAACTAATATGGAAGCGACAGCTGTCGTGGACGGCGATGAGATTGTACTGAATGGCCGTAAATGGTGGTCTTCAGGTTTGGGTGATCCAAATGCAAAAATCATTATTTTTATGGCGCATACACCAGATGAATCGAAAGACCGTCATCATCAGCATTCAATGGTTTTAGTTCCTGTTGATACCGCTGGGGTTAAAATTGAACGCATGCTGCCAGTATTTGGTGATTATGATGCACCGCATGGCCACGGTGAAATCAGTTTCAATAATGTGCGTGTTCCTGTTGAGAACTTTATAGGCGGTGCAGGTCAAGGTTTTGAGATTGCACAAGGACGGCTAGGACCTGGCCGTATTCATCATTGCATGCGCTGTATTGGCGCTGCGGAAAAATCCTTAGAACTGATGATTGACCGCGGAATGAGCCGTACAGCATTTGGCAAAGAAATTTTAAAATTAGGCGGCAATTTAGAACGTGTTGCTGAAGCACGGGTTGCAATTGATCAAGCGCGTTTATTAACCTTATATGCAGCATATAAAATGGATACGATGGGTAATATGGCTGCGCTCACTGAAATCTCTGCCATTAAAGTTGTTGCGCCAAGCGTGCTGGAAAAAGTGGTGGATATGGCGATACAAATTCACGGCGGCGCAGGTGTTTCACGAGATACGCCACTAACAGGCTTCTTTGCGCAAGCACGTTCATTACGTTTAGCCGATGGCCCAGATGAAGTGCATAAAGGCATGATCGCAAAACTCGAATTGGCTAAGCGCGGCTACAGCAGCCGAGGCCGTAAATAGCAGCATGATGTTCAGCTGTTTATAGCGTGGCATCATACTGACAGCCATGTTATAAACAGAACAGCATTTTAAAATTGAATAACATTCACAACTAAATACAGCATTGGGTATATGTATTAAACCTGCATATTATTTATAAAACGGCTCAATGCGGATGATGAAATTAAACTTTGTTTTCAGGGAAATAAAAATGTCAGTTATTGATGTTGGCGGTTCAGTTCGCGAGGGTGAAGAACTGGATGTACGGGCAGTGGGAAATTGGCTGATCGAACATGGCGAAGAAATTTCAGGCCCTGTTGAAGTAACGCAATATTCGGGCGGCGCTTCGAACTGGACATACCGTTTAAAATATGAAAATGCTGACCTGATTTTACGCCGTCCGCCTAAAGGTACAAAAGCAAAGTCGGCTCATGATATGGCTCGTGAATTTAATGTGCAGCGCGCGCTGTCAGCGTTTTATCCTGTTCTGCCTGAAATGGTCGCGCTTTGCCAGGATGAATCAGTCATTGGCTGTGATTTCTATGTCATGAAGCGTGTTGAAGGCATAATTCCGCGTGCCAACCTGCCCAAAGAGCTGAATTTTGACGAAGCTCAAGTTCGTGAACTTTGTATCAATGTAATTGACAAACTCATTGAGCTGCATCAAGTACCGTATGAAGGTACAGCTTTAGAAAAAATTGGCAAAGGTGAAGGTTATTGCCAGCGTCAGGTCGAAGGCTGGGATCAGCGCTATGAAAAAGCCAAAACACTGAATGTTCCTTCATTTAAATATGTCCGTCATTGGCTGAAAGAAAACATTCCTGCAGACTCCAAAACCTGTGTGATTCATAATGATTGGCGTTTTGATAACGTAATTTTAGATCCGAACAATCCAACTCAAGTGATTGGCGTTTTGGACTGGGAAATGGCGACCTTAGGTGATCCGCTAATGGATTTAGGCTCTGCTTTAGCTTATTGGGTAGAGGCTGGAGATAATGCTATTTTCAAAGCAACACGCCGTCAGCCGACAAACTTAAAAGGCATGTTCACCCGTAAAGAAGTTGTAGATTACTACTTAGAAAAAACAGGACTGCAAACGGACAACTGGGCTTTTTATGAAGTCTTTGGTATTTTTCGCTTAGCGGTGATTGCGCAGCAGATTTATTACCGTTACTACCACAAGCAAACAGACAATCCTGCATTTAAAGATTTCTGGATTGTGATTCATGCCTTGCATATCCGTGCATTGAAACTTATTGGTATGCAGAAACTTGAAGCCAATGAAATTGCTCAAAAGTACATTGAAAAAATGAAGGATATTTTAGGAAAATGACCACAATTTATTTGATTCGCCATGGGCAGGCTTCGTTTGGCGCAGCCAGCTACGATCAGCTGTCGCCAAATGGTGAGCTTCAAGCAAAAATATTAGGCCAATATTTTGATGAAATATTGAAAGAGGCGCCTTATGTGGTTGCAGGATCTATGCAGCGTCATCAGCAAACTGCATCTTTAGCATTAGCCGCGCGTTTTCCAGAAGCAAATGTACTGACAGACAGTTCATGGAATGAGTTCAATCATCAGCAAGTTTTTGCCCAATATGAACCGCGTTTTAATCAGCTGCATTTGCTGAAAGAAGATGTCGCGCAGCATGAAAATCCGCGTGCGTATTTATCTAAAATTTTTGCCGGTGCAATTGAGCGCTGGACGGGCGGTGAATTTCACCATGAATATGATGAATCGTGGCCGGATTTTAAAAATCGAGTGGAAACGGCATTGCAAAATTTATGCAATGAGCTTGCAGAAACCAAGCCTCGTTATGCTGTTGTTTTTACTTCAGGCGGCGTGATTTCAGTGGCAGCAGGGAAAATACTGGGTCTAAGTCCAGAAAAGACATTTGCTTTAAATTGGGCCATTGCAAATACCAGTATGACGACATTGCGCCTCACGGGAAATGAGCCGCAGCTGCTGAGTTTAAATGAACATCATTTTATAAAAGCCGCAGATCCAAGTTTATTGACTTGGATTTAATTAAAAAAATATTAAGGACTCAATCATGGCTAAAACAGTTTTAATTACGGGTGCAAGTTCGGGCATTGGTGCAGGTATGGCACGCGAATTTGCTCAAAAAGGCTATAATTTGGCGATTTGCGCACGCCGTTTGGAGCGCTTAGAAATGCTGAAACAAGAACTTGAAAGCCAATACGGCGTAAAAGTGATTGCTAAAACATTAGATGTTACGGACTATGACCAAGTTTTTGAGGTTTTCCACGCATTTAAAACTGATTTTGGCAGTATTGACCGTGTCATTGTAAACGCTGGTGTAGGTGAAGGCCGCCGTATTGGTAAAGGCAACTTTACGGTAAACCGTGCAACTGTAGAAACTAACTTTATTTCTGCTTTAGCGCAGTGTGAAGCTGCAGTGGAAATTTTCCGTGCGCAAAACTCGGGCCATTTAGTGGTTATTTCATCTATGAGTGCTATGCGCGGCATGCCAAAACATTTAACCGCATACGGCGCAAGCAAAGCAGGTGTAGCGGCATTAGCTGAAGGGATCCGTGCAGAGTTAATTGATACACCAATTAAAGTGACGACCATTTTCCCAGGTTATATTCGTACAGAAATTAATGAAGGCGCAAAAAAATTGCCGTTTGAGGTGGATGAAAAAACAGGTTCACGTTTATTGGCTGCTGAAATAGAAAAAGCGCCAATTAAAGCCTATGTGCCAAAATGGCCTTGGCTGCCGCTCGGTTTAGCCATGAAAGTTTTGCCTTTGCGTATTGTAAATAAATTAGGCTAATCAAAATGATGAATGGCTGATGTTATAAATTAGATAAAAAAAGCCAAAGCTTAAACAGTTTTGGCTTTTTTTATTTTTCATATTGCAGATGAAAATTTAAGCTGCTTACATTAAGATGAATGCAGTTCCACATGATTGATGATATGTATGTCATTGTTTTTAAAAACGGCGACCTTAGTGCTCGCGCCCGCGGTTATTATTCAAGGCCTTAAAGTTAAAAAAAATACACCGCGCTTAGCAGAACCTGCTGGTTTGCGTTCTGGTCGATTGGGGAGCGGTACGGCTTTATCTGTTTTAATTATTGGTGATTCGGCTGCAGCCGGTGTCGGGGTCGAAAGTCAGTCTGATGCTTTATCTGGAGCATTGGCGAATATTTTACAGCAAGACTTCGAACTTGAGTGGCTGCTGCATGCAAAGACAGGGGATTGCAGTACAAGAATAACTCAACAGGTACAGCAGCTGGAAACACAATCCTTTGATGTTGTAATCACTTCAGTTGGTGTAAACGATGTCACGAAGTTTAAATCTGCTAAAAAATGGATCCAACAGCAAAAGACCTTATATGCACTAATACAAAACAAGTTTAATCCTAAGCTCATTATTGCAGCTGGTGTGCCGCCAATGCAGTTATTTCCAGCCTTACCGAATCCGCTCGCTTGGCTATTTGGTCAATATGCAAAGGCTATGAATCACGAATTGGAGCAATTTGTACAAACCCAGCCCAATATGTATTGGATTAAATATGACCTGCAAAAATTCCAGCAGCTGAATTTGGAAATGGCGCGTGACGGGTTTCATCCAAGTAAAGAAATATATCAATTATGGGCAGAGCAGTTAGCAGAACAGATCCGAACGAGGTTTTTAACTGCAAAATTCAAAGAGCAGAATTAAATGTCGAATCATCCGCAGTATGCACCATGCGATGCTCAAATTGAAACTCATCCTTTAGCGCCATTTCTGCCGAAAAATGGCAAGCTTTTAATGTTAGGCAGTTTTCCGCCGCCAAAAACACGCTGGAAAATGGATTTTTACTATCCGAATTTTCAAAATGAAATTTAAGCGTTATTTCATAAAGTATTGAAATATATACAAAACCACTGCTTTTTCTAGCTAAAAATTATAGGTAAAATTGGTATAATAGAACCATTAGAAAACAATAACTTATGATACCGTTTTGCAGCGCAGCTTTATGTCACATCTGTAAATGGAAGCTTGATTCCAACATCAACATCATTCCAAATAATTTCATGTCCTGATTCATAATGTTCGGTCATATTCTTAGTCGAATGACCTGCAAGTGCTTGTGCTGATTTCCCCATTTTTTTATGTAAAAAAATGGCCAAGGCTCGTATTTCATGAAATGTTGGAATTTGTCGTCCTTTCAAATTAGGGTAGGCATTGGACAGATATACGATGCGGATAAATTCTTCAGATAAATATAATGGTAATATTTGCGTCCAGTGTTCCTTTTTTTTATTGCTGCTTTTGCGCTTTGGATTTTGATGGATAATAAATGGGCTTACAACATTATCTGCTTTACAGCGGTCTAGAACTTTTTGCAGTTCATCATCAATCTTAATCCTGATATATCCAGCCCCCTCTAGTGTCTCAAACTCATCCAGCGCATCATTCGTTGTTTTTTGCTGTGCAACATACAAGAAACCATCTCTGATATCAGTCCAGCGCATATTCACAATATCAGTACGTCTTTGTGTGGTCAGCATAGCTAAATCAATTGCATTTTGCAGCCAAACTGGAGCGTGTTGACGAATGAGTTTTAGGCCTTCAACCGTATGCCTTTTACGCTGCTTTGTTACACTTCTTTTAAGTGTAATTCGAGCGGGGTTGTCAGGGCACAAGCCCTTACTCATAGCCACATCAAAAATATTACAAAGCAAGCTGCGCACATTGACACTCGAGGATGGAGGTAATGAATCCAAATATTGATTGACCATTAAGAGTGTAATTGAATCAATGGGTTTATCCCCCCAATACGTTTTAATTCTATTCAGGTGGATTTTGTACGTATTTAAAGTATTTTCAGCTAAAAGCCGGCCATCCTTTCGCCGTTTATTCATTAAATACTCGTCAGAAAAACTTCCAAACAAGACACCGCCACCCAGAACTTTAGATACCAAATCCACCTCAAAAATCAATATTTCATTTAACTTTCGTGCAGCTTGAAATGCTTTATTCTTATCCGTTCCCATGGAATGAAACTTTCCTGTTACAGGGTGACGGTAACGCCAAGCGTTACCGTCACCCCGATATAAATTAGTGGGAATATCCTTGTTTCCCTTATTGCGTGGTCTAGCCATAGAATTAGCCTCTCAATACTTTATCAACAAGGTCGGCGCCAGTTCGTTTTTGGTATAATTCCCAGTCGATATACCAAAGTTTGCCCTTTTGCTCAGCAGGCAATTCACCACGACGGCAAGAGCGGGTAATAGTTTGAGGTGTAGGAGGGGTTGCATCCTCCTCCCCATACACTCGCCTAATGAATTCTGATACTTTAATCAGACAAGCCATTCAAGACACCTCCTTCAAGCTTGGTAGTGACTCAAGAAAATCAAAAACATTTTCTAGGTTTCCGCCCGGATAAGAAAAATCATCTTCTGATAATTCACCTTTTGATGCTGCTATTAGATCGCGCTTAGTGCCTTCAGTAAGCTCAACGAACCATTCAGTTTCACAATATGCATTACCGCGTTGCATATCAATTTTCATAAATGGTATCCCTTTTTTACTGAGCTGAGATCGGATTTTTCGAGTACTCATGACACCTCCTTCAAACTTTTTCTTACTGCAGCTGGCAAATCATGTTCAGCCACTTTTTCACAAACCAATTTATAAAGAACTTGCACCAATTCTGCTGGCAGATATGCGGGTAAGCCAACATTTGAAATAACACGCGGAGCCAACTCTTCACGGAACTCTTCTAAAAGTTCGATTTCAGCAGGGGGTAGCTTAGTCATTTACTAGATCCCTCATATTAGATCTATACGCGTCACGAACTTGAGCAACATCACTTTCTTCCAAGTAAATTCCAATATTTTCGAAAATCGCATGATCTTCATGATCGTCCAGCCATTTACCTGTAGCAATTCCGTTTGGTTTTTGGGGATTAAACCACCAATAATTAATTGGACTAGAAGGCTCTTCCTGTAATGGAGCTGGCACCTTAATTCCGTTAATCAGAATAAAAGATGGTGTGATTCTAAACTTTGCAATATGGCCATGATGATTTGGCTCACCAAGTAGACAGCCCAGCCTAAAGCCTGTTTTCTTGTCGAAGCTTAACCAGGCATTGTCTTCATAGTCGTAGTACTGAACGCTTTTACCTTCGTTTACAGCAATAACTGCCTGAATTCCGTTCATTGGCCTTGCTCCTGTGCTTCACCACCGCAAATAGCCTCAACAAGTGCTTCACCAACATTGTCAACTAAAGTGCCTGTGCATTGCTCACAATGGAAAATACCTTTTTGCCCTTTTGGATTTTGTCGAGTAAGCAATAAAGCCTTTTCATTCCCACAGTTATTACATTTAATCATGGCCTTGCTCCTGTGCTTCGATTAAAGCTTTTGCTGCAAAACCACCATCTAACTGCTTCACCTCATACCCCAGTTCTTTTAACCAGATTTTGAAGCCTAAGAAGTTTTTCTGTTTTACTACTGGACGCATAAGGCATTTACCTCAGCTTGGGTGTTATATCCGATAGCCTTAAACAGTGGGTTCAATGCAGAAATATCTAACTGCTTTTTAGCTCGAGTAGCAGCAACATATAAAAGTCGAGCTTCATCTTCGGTTAGGATTTTTTCACCTGCTTCAACTGATTCTTTATAGAAAAAGTCACCACCAAGTTTGACTTTGTTAAATTCCAGTCCTTTGGATTTATGAGCTGTGGTTACAATGCAGTCATAATCACTGGAGTTGCTTTTAAGTAATGAGTTGATTAATGCATTTTCACCGACTTTTTCGATAAGACTAACTAAAGGTTTTAAGTCATTACCTGAAACTTCATTTGTGTATTCAATGACTTCTTCCCAATTGCTAAAGCCTTCAAACACACTTCCATCATGGACTTTTATTCCAGACTTAACTTTTTTGGCATCTTCAATATTTTTTAATAAAGAACCTGTATCAACTTCCAAACGTGGTTCACGTCCAATTTTTACCAGCTCAACCATGTTAGAAAGGGCAGCAGCATTGGTGCGATAAATAAATGCATCGGCAATTTCATCGCTAATGTCATTAACGTGGGAATCTATTTGTTCAAAACCTCGTAATGGAATTTCTTCATCCAAAATATTGAACAAAATTTTATTCGCAAGATCAGCAATGTTTTCACCAAAACGGAAAGATTGACTCAAACGTGTTTCAGCAATATCTAGGGATTGCATCGCATTGACAGCACCACGAAACGCATAGATTTGCTGGTGACGATCACCCACATAAATCACCTGAGCACGTTGCTTACTCAAAACATTCAACATAATAGGATCAGCATCTTGTGCTTCATCAAATAAAATAAAGTCAGCATTAATCACTGGATTGCTCAATGCCCAATATTTTAGGTAATGGTCATGTTCGAGACGGTTAATGCCGGCAGGATTTAAAATGTCATTCCAGTAATCATGTGCCTTAGGTAAAAGGATATTTGCCAATTCAGCACGATATGTATCATCCATCCAATCAGGTAAAGCAGCGTAAACTTGTGATAGTTGAATTTCGCTGTAATTAGAACGGCAGAAATAACCGACGGCATTCATCATAGATGTGGCCATACGTTTTGAATTAAATAAACGCTTCTGGTCATCCTCACCACGTTGTTTAACCAATGCCACTGGTACTTGATAATTCTCAAGATCATGGCGAGATGCCAATTGGTTTGACATCAAGCGACGATTTTTTAATTTATTAGTCAGCCAGCGTGGAACAGAGTTATAAGCTAGGCTGTGAAATGTTTTGCACTTAACATTATGGTTAAATTTAGACTGTGCTTCTGTTGCAATAGCCTTGTTAAATGCCAAGTACATTCCATGTTGGTGATGCTTTGCATTACCAATCAGTTTAAGGGTAGAAGTCTTACCAGCACCGGCGTATGCGGTCACTTTACAAGACTGACCATGTAATGCCATATCAATGGCATGTTGTTGTTCAATAGTTGGATTCATGTCTAATCTCACTATTGGTACCCTCATTGGTGAGGGCACCATGCCAAAGTTAAGGTGTCAATTCAGCTGCTTTTCGTTCGTAAATTGAGTTGATATTGTCAATTTGAGAATCAGACAGGTTGGAACTGTTTGGCTCGAAACGTTCACCCATGACAATATTGATTGTTTCAACATCAGCAGCATCCTCAAGATCTACAATTAATTGCAGGTAATATTTCTGCCATCCATAGGCATTTTTAATATCTGTTTGTGCCGGTTCACCTAAATTGGTTGGAAATGTTGCAGCGAGTGCTTTTAATTCCTCCAATGTTTTAGTTTCGGTAATTTGAGCTAAAAGGGCTGATGTATTGAACTCAGGTTCCATATCAATAACAGTTTCTTGAGACTGTTCACGTTCAGCCATCTGAGCTTTTAAACCCGATGCACCTTGATGTTTTTTAACCGTTGATTGAACAGGGGTAATATCAAGTTCTTCACGTTCAATGACTTCATCAGGTGTATAAACACCGAGAATTACATCTGGACAATATAGGCGTGCCCAACGTTTGGTTGCTAAATATGCAATTTGTTGACGTGGATCTGCAGCCCATAATGGTGAATTACGAACAGGTCCTACTTGTGCCATAGAAATATCAATTACACGTGGTGCGTTTTCACCTCGTAATGTTGCAGATACCCGAACACCAATAGTAGGTGATTTATCATCTTTACCATTTACTTTCGACCAATCACCGTACCATTCAAAGTGTAAGCGTTCTTTTACTGGTGCACGTGAGGTAATAACTGCATTTACAAGCTGTGCTTCATAACCTAAAACGTTATTTACCATGTGGGTTTTTTGAGCGACTGCATAAGGATTCATTTGCCATTGAGCAGCTTGCATGATGATGGCCATACAATCGCCAACATTACCTTGCAAATGTTTTGGCACAGTCATACGAGAACCTGCCATGATTTCAGCGGTACGCTCAAAACGAGCCATTACCGTTTCATCCATCATTAAATCAAATGCTGAGAAACCAACTTGATTTGTTTTATGGGTTGCTAGTGCTGTATTCATAATAAAATTCCTTAAACTGATTCTTTAAATTTGTTTGAAATACGGAAAACACGGGTACTTGAGGTTTTGCTGTACTGTTCCGCAATTTTTGGTTGTTCTTTTTTCAACAGCGTACTGTCGATACGAGTAGAGGATTGCTCTTTGTATGTGAATAGGGTTTTGCCTTGGCTAGTCATCATTTCAGCATCTTGCATGGAGGTGGCAAGCTGCAGCTTGATTTCATCTTCACGAGCCTTATCCGATTTTTGACGACACTGAACGGCAATCAGTTCCTCACCTAGTTTGACTTGTTCAAAAGTGGCTTCGACTTGCTTACCCACAACATGCTTGGACCAACGGTGAAGTACATCATCAAAACAAGTGGGGTCGGGAGGTATGTCAGCAATGACATGGTTGAACCAAAATGCTTTAACTTGGCGAAAAATTGAGTCAATCAAGTCTTCATCACGTTCAATGCGATACATGCGGAACTTGTTGCCACCGATCAGCACAGCAAGATCAATGAATTGGCAGCCTGAAATCAGGAGATACCAAAGGCACTGAGTAAGGTAATAGTCTGGGACTTGATCAGAGCCTTCCTCCCCAAACAATTTGCTCATGTATTCGCTGGCAGTTTTACATTCCAGCAACTTGTCAGTAGTTAGTTGTCCATCCTTGAATCGAACATTGCCTGAAATTTCGGGATTAATAACAGCACGATCAATGTTGCCAATAGCCCAAGGGTGATCGGTTAGGCTAAGTTGCTGAGTAACACGCTGAACCTTTACACCTGCACGACGTGAATATTCCTTTGCAACAACATCTTCAAGCAAGTTACCGAAATGAGCAGACTCATTTTGTGATTCTTTACGCTCACTACGACCTGTTTTGTCTAACCATAATTGATATGGTGATTTGTACGGACTAAAACCAAGGATTGCGGCAACGTCTGAACCACCGATACCTTTTTTACGACCTGCAAGAAATTGGTCACGATTAACTTGAGTATTCATGCCTCAACCTCCACAAATTTACCTTTAGTATTTACTTCATACCAAGTATCCGCTTTGATATTTTCGCCTTCATATGCAATAGCAAAGCGCACTTTTCCATTCTCATCTTTATAAGGGATCGCTGCGCAACCACCTTTACCAATGATGAAATTCGAATCAAGTCCAGCGCTGGCGATGATAGAGTTTTCACCAGATGCCGCCAATCGACTCCAATCACCAGATGCCGCCAATCGACTCCAATCACCAGATGCCGCCAATCGACTCTCAGCACCAGATGCCGCCAATTGACTCCGTACACCAGATGCCGCCAATTGACTCCGTACACCAGATGCCGCCAATCGACTCTCAGCACCAGATGCCGCCAATTGACTCCGTACACCAGATGCCGCCAATCGACTCCAATCACCAGATGCCGCCAATTGACTCCGTACACCAGATGCCGCCAATTGACTCCAATCACCAGATGCCGCCAATCGACTCTCAGCACCAGATGCCGCCAATCGACTCTCAGCACCAGATGCCGCCAATCGACTCCAATCACCAGATGCCGCCAATCGACTCCAATCACCAGATGCCGCCAATCGACTCCGTACACCAGATGCCGCCAATCGACTCTCAGCATCTTTAGAAATGGTATTGGTGTCTTTAATTTCCTGTTGCAGTAAAGTTAACAGCTCTAAGCCTTTTTGCGCATAACCTGAAATTTGTGCCGTCTCACCCTGTGTGATTTCCCCAAGCTCTTTAGCATCAAGGTGTGCAAAAGCATTACAGAAAAGCCACTGGTGATAATCTTCTTTATCATCTAGATCACATTGAGTAATTACTGCAGCATAATCAGCACCATTTGGGAATTTTTCAGAAAAATAACTCTCACCATCCGAGCAGGCACCCCAATTTTTTAGGAGTTCTAAATTAATTTTCATGCTCTAAATCCTCTACGTGAATTCATGATTTCCAAACGAATTGAGCCAATACCTACGTCAATAACTAATTCACGAAAATCTTGATTAGAGGTAATGCCAAACTTAAAAGCCCAACCACCACCGAAACGACCAGAACCCTTCACTTTGAGTGGGTTCCAACCCCATTTCTCACCATTGTGGTGACTACTTAAAGGGTCGCGTGTTTTAATGGTTTGCCATGGGAAGCCTTCCAACAACACGTAAACAGTCGATTTGCCAATGTTGATTTCTCGATAGTCTTTTGGAACAACAGGGTATAGTATTCTGTAAACCAGTGCTTGCAGCTCATTACGCTGACCTTTAGATCCGTGCTTAATTGCCATAAGTTCACCCATGAGAACCTCCCAACTTTTGAAGTTTTACAGCAATAGAGTCTTCAAGCGCCTCATTGATTTTTACGATTTCATAACGATCAAGATATGCATTGATTTCGCCATCTTCATCACTGACTAATTCAGGTTCTAAGCGATCAATCTGAATGCCTACAGCATGATTAAAGCCGTTACCATCATCGAAACCTGAATAGTCAAAATTCACTTCGATGTAATACTGGTTATTTGCTGTTAATAAGGTTGCATGACAGTCATGTTGACAGTCGTTGTATGGGCCTAAATCGAGCTCATCCACCTTGTAGATGTTTGATGTCACTGTGATCTGCTGCTGTTCTTCAACAGGTAGCTTGGCTGGTTGATACATTTGCACAGACGCAAAAACTGCTGTCATTGCTACTGCACCAACTAAACCCAACAAAATTGATTTGAAATTTAATGAAACCATGTTCATAATCTCCTTATAGCGATTGCTATACCCCCCCCTAAAGAAGCCCCGTCCTCGATCAAAATTTCGGGGCTTTTTATTGCTTAATTTTTAGTTTTAAGCGGAAAAGGTACCAATACGGACAGGGTTTTCTGGGAGCAAGGCAATCACTTTTTCCTTGAATTCTTGAATAATTTCATTACGCAAGAGTTCTTCTTTAACGATTTGCAATGCAAACGATGGCTCACCATCTGAGCTATTTACTACAAGACGCAAGCGAATAGTTTTGTCATCAAGACCGACATAAGCTGGATCAATGATTTCAAAATAACTTGGTAATTTCCCTGCTGTGCTTGAAGCTTCAACTTTGTCAAAGACTGAGCGAGTTTCTTGCATGTTTGATACTGACGAGTCAGTAGTTGAAGATGCGCCAACTTTCATGTTGCGAACTGCATTAATTGCTTCCGCAATATGGATCGTTTCACCAGTTTCACTTGTTGCAGCGAATACACTTGCCCAATCTTCAAGTAATGTTGCAAAACGCTTTTGATTAAGTTTGTTATCTTTAAGCTGATTGAGCTTTTCCCAAACTACAGTTGGTTCAAGCTGTAATACTGCTTTATGGTCACAATGACCTTGAGCCAATCCAACAACTTTGAAGTTTAAAATTGCCGTTGCTGATACATTTTTGTGGTCAACAAATACAGGGGCATAAACTTTTACTTCAGGAACAGAATTTTCAGACTGCGTATTACCTAAAACATAACTTTTGAAATCTTCAAAAGATGGGGTTTTTAAAACACCACGTGCACGGTTACGACCAGCTTGAAATTGTTCTAAATCATGAACATTGAAATTTTCATGAATGGCAACAAGTTCACCACGAGATAAATCATTTACAGGTAACGCAAGTTCAACGATTTCTTTAGCAGAGTTTTCCATTTTCAGTACCTTATGGATGGTTGGTAAAATTGTTGTAATGAGAAGGGGGTGTTTAAGCGTCTTCAGTGAATAATTGACTTGTATGGTTAGCGAACAAAGTGACATCACCACCAGCATTCAAATGCATTGGAGTTTTTGAGGTAGTGTCCTCTGCACGTTTACCTTTTGCTGTTGGTTCAACAAAAGCGAGTGTGTGTGCAATTTCGACCTGGCTTGAATCACCGATACGAGCAATATCAAGTGTGATTTTGATTTGCCCTTTTTTGTTGTGCTGAACAGCACCTTGAGAAACCATGCTGATAGCTGCACCGAGTTGGTTAGCAAAGGTTCCTGCACCTAAGTCAGCAACAAATTGCTGTGCGTTGGTTGGTTTGGTAGTCATTTTTTACCTCACATTGGGTTGGTTTGTGAGATAAATATGAACCAATAGTTCAACTAAGTCAAGAACCAATAGTTCAATTATTTTTTAATGACAAAAAAACCTGCTCATGGCAGGACTTAGTAAATTAAGATTAGTTAGAAATAATTATTCATAAAGATCAATTCGTCCAGAATCGGTCAGTATTAAAGTCTCTCCTAAGTTGAACGCAAGCTTGTATGATTTGATTGTGTTTAATATATGGATTTTTTTCTTTTCTATCATATATAAGAGGACTTTCAGAAATAGACATATAACTCATGTATGTACTCATAAGTGGAGTGTTTGGATCATTATTTGTTCTGTCTGCTATTTCTCGATAACTTAAACTTACAGCTTGTCTGCTAAAAAAATTGGTTCTGAAATGGTCACATTGAGAAACAAGCATTTCAGCATCTACAAAAGATAATTTCTCACCATTCAATATAAAACATCCATTATCGCATTTTGATGAGCAACCATTTAGAATCAATAAAGATAATAATCCATAAATTATTTTCATGATTTTTTCCTATCAGGATTTCCTAACTCTTTTAGGACGAGAACCACCAAGGGGTCTGAATGCATCAATCACTAAGCCGACCAATTCCATGCCTTCTTCAAACTCAATGATATTAGGTTGGAAATTTGGGTTAAGTGCTTGTAAATATTTGCGTTCGTCACTTTCAATAACTAATTTTTTAAAAGTTGCATCGCTATTATGACGAACTACAATTAAATCTTCCGATAATAGATCGCACACCTGAAAAGCAGGATTAACTAAAATGTAGTCACCTTCCTCATATTGCGGAAAATTACTAATCCCAACCACTTTTAAATAAAAACAACCATCAGGATCATCAGCACTTAAAGGTGGCAACCATTTCATTACATCATTTGGATTTATAGCTTCTACAGATGTCATTGATCCAGCTTGAACCCATGACAAAACAGGGATTAATCTTTGAGTTACTGGAACAACGTTATTATCAAATTCAGCACTAGAGCTTCCAGATAAAAGCCATTCAGCATTAGTTTTTAAAAATTGTGCCAGTACAGGAATTTTTGATGTTTCTGGAATAGCTTCACCATTAAGCCATTTGCCTGCACCTTTGTCTGATACACCGAACTCTTTACTCAATATTCGAGCTCGACCTCGCTTTGAATATCCCTGAGCATCCATTGCTTCATGTAAACGCTGGGAAAATGCCAGTTTTACTTCGTCAGTCTTATTATTCATTGATAAACCTTACTGAACTAATGGTTCAATTATAAATATTGTTGTAAGAACTATCAGTTCCTGTTAAAGTTGAACCAAAAGTTCATTTTGAGGTTTTTATGAAAACCATTAAGACCGCAATAGGTTGTGCAGGTGGTGTCAAGGCTGTTGCTGAAACAGTTAATTTAACGGAACGGGCTATTTACAAATGGATTGTTAAAAACTCATTGCCATATACCGAATACAAGGGCGAGACCAACTACGCACAGAAAATTGCAGAAATGACCAATGGTCAATTCACAAAAGATCAACTTTTAGAGATCGGATTGAGTAAATCTGAAGAAGTTGTTGTTCATTAACAAAAGGAAATCTTATGGAAGCAAAAATAATGTTTGTATTCAGCAAAAAACTGTTGGCACCCATGTCAACACGTGTACCGCTGGAAGTCCAAGAGATCATTGATACTTTGGCTGAAAGCCAAGGTAGTGATCGTGCTAAGTGGTTAAGAGATGCCATAGATAAAAAGATCGAACTGGAGACAGGTCAATCATCATCTGAGCACATAGAAAAATCAAAGAATACAACGTCTACGAGTGTATTCAAGAATGTATGCAGAAATTTGAAAAGTTTTTGGCAGGCATTAAAAAAGCCCGACGTTGCAGGTCGAGCTTCTAGTATTCATCAACATTCAGGTAAATGAACATGAGTAATTTAACAGAACATAAGTGCGCTGGCAAATGTCCAGAATTTAAAGGGGAACAGTGCAATCACTGTTTAGTTTCTGAGGTTGAAATGGGTGTAATGCAGATGGGGAATAAAACTGAGGCAAGCTTTGCGAAAGATGACCTTGTGGTTTACATCGACAGCCTTATGCCCAATGACGTGATGAAAGTTACACAAGTGCAGGAACACAGTGTCTTGTTAGATGGTAACCGTAAATTTGCACTTCAGCATTTGATCCGTCATGCGACACATGCTGAGAAAGTGGCAGATACACGTCATATTGTCACAATTGATGAGCTTGTACGAACCATAGAAGAATGGGGCGACGACAAATACATCGAGAACCACATCTCAGCGCATTGCCAAGTTCATAACCTGGTGCAAGGTGGTGAGTCATGAAAGAGCGTCCGATTCTATTTAGTGCCCCAATGGTCAGCGCAATTTTGGAAGGTCGCAAGACTCAGACTCGTCGTGTATTGAAAGAGCAACCACCATTAACCAATAAAGAAATTATGCCTCTTTATACAATGGAGCCAGAGCCAAAGGTTACTGAAGTTACCATGCATGAGGTTATGGAAAATGAAATGCCTTTCCCTTCGTCAGTCTCACGCCATAAATGCCCATACGGAAAAATAGGTGATCGTCTTTGGGTACGTGAAACATTCCGTTTATTTGATTCAGATGAATGCCCACATTCAGATTTTCCTTGTGGATGTCCAAGTTGGGGAACACCTCTCTATCGAGCATCTCATGATTGCTTAGATGGTGGAAAGTGGACTCCATCAATTCACATGCCACGTTGGGTATCACGTATTTTGCTTGAAATCACCAATGTTCATGTAGAGCAACTTCAAGACATTTCTGAATCAGACTGTTTAAAAGAAGGTGTCGGTTCACCAATCTTACGTGACTGCAAAAAGCCTAAATTTATGCAGTTATGGGAATCAATTAACGGTACTGGCTCATGGAATAAAAACCCATGGGTTTGGGTGGTCGAATTCAAAATCATCCAAGGCGGTGCAGCATGATTGATAACACCTCAATTCTCGCCCTAACTGACATTATCCAATTGCCTGAAGCTGAACGCTTACAGGCAATCAAGGATAAGTTTTCAGCAAAATCACATGATGAATTACTTAATTTACTTGGCAATGTTTTAAATGTTGCTGTGAATTACGCGCAATCATGTGATGAGACGCTGTACCTGCACATGGTCACCAATGGTGGTATGCATCCCTATTCGATTGAAAAACTAATCTCACCTAGTTTTCATGGTGCTTTGAATGGGCTGATCCTAGCGCAAAAAGCACCTAATCAAGATGTTCTATGTGAATCGTGTGCTTATCGCTGCGGTACTTTAGCAAATCATTGTCTTTCTACTCAATCTGACTTGGCTCATGCCTTGGAGTCGGATGCAGTTTTTTATTGTCATAAAGATATTGAAAATTTGCATAGTCCGTCTGTTGCAGATCGCAAACGCATGAAACCATGCAAAGGCTGGGCACAGCATGTGAAGAAACATAAGGGAGTAGCAACATGAAAGAACTCCACAAAACTTTGCTGTTTATTTTCATGCTCTTTGGGGCTGCCTTAATTCGATTAGGGGGTGTGGCGTGATTAAGAAACGCAATAAAAAATACAACCCCAATAAACCTGCTTTAAATCCTGTACGCAAGTTTCAGCTTATTGGTGAAGCGATTGAAGAAAATCGCATTCTCGACCTTTGGCAATTAACAAATGGGAAATCTGAGGATCAAGCGCCTGAGTTAGCCCATTTGCTAACTTTGACCAAGGGTACGCTTGTGATTGCCATGCGTAAGGATTTAATCGACAAGGAACAAAGCTTCCATATCAGTTGTGACATATACGCAGATCATCCAGATGGCCGATCTATACAGCTCGATTTTGAAATAGCTGTACCTGAACGCATGACATATGGGCAGTTTTTGAATGGTTGTGAAGAAGATCAAGAGCCGATTTACATCGTTGAATGTGGTGTCAAAAATCGCTGGAAAGGTGCCAACAAGTTAATGGATGAATATTTCCATGAAGTTGCGGGACCAGGATTCAAAATTGTAAAGCAGCCATACATTGTGACTTGCTTTTCTGCATTCAAGAACATGGCATGTCAGCGCGAATTTAAAGCCGTGCAGATCTCTCTTACTGGTAATGGGTTAGGAGTGGCAGCATGATTATCGGAGTTGCTGTTAAAGCAGGTGAGCTTATGGTGGCTCTACCAAAACCTAATCGCCATGCAGATTGTATCAATATTATTTTGTCACTTGGTTTGGTACCAGATATTCAAAACCAATGGGGTAAATCATTACACCAAGGTTTTTATTGTGAAAATGGGAAGTTCTATACACGTCCACAAGCATTTTTACATGCGGTTGAATGTGGTCAGTTGGAATTTTGTGCAAATCAACTTGAACTGATAGCCCTTGGTGAGATGAAGTTTTCTCGCCTTGGGGTATGCAGCGAAGATTTGTGGTGAGGTGGTATGAGTAATCAAGAAGTTGATATTTGGATGCCGTTTTATATAGCGGATTATCTTGCGGACACCACACGGCTTAATACAGAACAGCATGGTGCATACATGCTGCTCATTATGGATTATTGGCGCAATGGTGCACCACCTGATGATGATAGCGTGTTGGCCAACATTACCAAATTAACGCCAAGTGTTTGGAGGAAGCATCGTGCCGCATTATCAAAATTATTTAATATCGTTGAAGGTGAATGGGTACATAAACGTATTGAACGTGAAATCAACAATGCAACTGAAAACAAGTCTAAGAAAAGCGTAGCAGGGCGGAAAGGTGCTGCTAATAAGTGGGGTAATGAATCTGGTGAAGAAAATAAATTAAAACGTTCAGAACGTTTAGCGGCTGCACGAGCAAAAGCTTCACACACTCAACAAGAGTGGCTTTCATTGGTCCATGTGTGTGGTAACCAGTGCATGAAATGTGGTGCAACTGATAATTTAGTTAAGGATCACATTACGCCTATATATCAAGGTGGTTCAGACGGTGTTGAGAATTTACAACCACTATGTCGTTCTTGTAATGCATCTAAAGGAGCGGATACCAGTGATCTACGCCCACAAAATTGGCTAGCAAACTTACAAGGAATGATTGGCGATTCACTACCAGAACGCCTAGCAAAACGCCTAGCAAATGACTATCAAACGCCTAACCCTTCATCGTCACCTTCATCTATTAATAATATCTCTATAACGCACGAGCAAAATTTGCACGATGAAAATTCGAAAGGCGATGATCGTTTTTTATTTGATTTAGACACTGTGAATACACGAATCAAGCTCCGTGGACTCAAAGAAATTACGCAAGAGGATTTGAGTAGGCTTCAGCAAGATCTACAGGACGAGTATGGCCATAGAAACCAGATGGTTAAAAACCAAGTTCTTGGAAAACTTGTTCAATGGGTTGAACGACGACAGCAAACACCATTGACACCACCTGAAAAACCCAACGTTAAAACAAAACAGAGCACTACTCGATCAACAGGGTTGAACGTCAATGATGCCTGGAAAGATCAACCCATGAACGACCAGCCATTTTACGGCACAGTCGAATTACCTGAGGGCATGGAATGAACGCACATTTTCAACTGAATGGTTTTGTTAAATCGAATGAAGTTTGTAGCTTGCACAAAACTCAAAAAATCTTAGCTGGTGGCAACTTGATTTGTCCTATGTGTGCAAATGAATTTCTAGCAGCTGAAAAATCAAAACAACAGGCTGAGACAAATAAAGCGGTTTTTGAAAAGCATATTGCAGGTGCAATGCTTCCAGATCGTCATGCATATTCAGCATTTTCAAATTATCAAACTCGTACACAGGGTCAAGCCAATACATTGAATCAATGCGCGAACTACGCACAACGTATTTCTGAAAAACAATGTTCTAACTTCATTATGGTTGGCTCTACAGGGACAGGTAAGACACATCTTGCATGTGCAACTGCAAAAAATCTTTTGAAAAAAGGGCTTAAAGCTCGTTACATCACAAGCGAAGAAATTGCACAACGAATTATGAATGCTTGGGATAGAGATTCAAAAGATCAATCCGAAGAAGCCGTAATTTATGAATTTGCTCAATATGATTTATTGATTATTGACGAATATGGATTACATGATCGTGAAAAACGTACAGAGCTTGTGCATAAGGTTTTAACCAAGCGATACGACAGTAAAAAACCAACCATGTTGATTTCAAATTTCACATTAAAAAAATTAAAAGACGATTTAGGGGATCGGTTGTGGTCACGTTTCCAGCACGATGGTTTAACCGTAGTGGAGTGCAATTGGAATGATGCTAGGGTGATCAACCAATGAAGCGAAAAATGAAACAGAGATCCATACAACAACACAGACAGCAACGAAACATTCAAGCGATGCTCAATAAGAAACATTGTCCACATGGATTTGACATTGCATGTTTAATTTGTGGTTTTGGCGAACAGAATAACAAACGTGTTTATCACAGTTGGAGTAAGAAAACAGGGGAACTTGCATGACAAATTGTCTATCACAATCTCAAATCAAAAGACTTGTTCATCAACGTGACAACAAGCCTAAACAGCCAAAGTATGGGAATCGTAAAGTTGTCGTTGATGGTGAAAAAGTTGCTGATTCACAGCATGAATATCGTCGTTTAAATGATTTAAAGGTCTTACAGCGTGCAGGTGAGATCAATGATTTACAGACCCAGGTTCGATACAACCTGATACCGGCACAGAAAATTTGTGGTGTGAAGGTGCGTGGCACAGATTACATAGCAGACTTTGTTTATTGGACCAAAGATGATCAGTTCATCTGTGAAGATGCCAAAGGCCACAAGACTGCAGATTACATCATCAAGCGTAAGCTGATGAAGCTAATTCACAATATTGACGTAGTTGAAGTTTAAGAGCGATTTAGGGGAGTATGACAATGAAGTCTAACGCTGAAACAATCCTTGAAGCCATTGAGGATTTACATAATCAAGAGCAGATTGTTACCAGAGAAACTTTGTCACAATTGACAGGTTTAAAACTATCAATTGTTGACGATCGTTTAAGGTGCCTTGTCGATAGCGGTCAGATTATCCGTGTTCAGCGTGGAGTGTTCATTCCAGCTCCAAAGCATCGTCAAGCAAGATTGATGTCTAAAATGGTACTACCGGATGGGACTGTGAAAATTGAAATTGGGGATGATGAGATCTTAACGCTCACCCCACGTGAAGCCCGTCATCTCGGAAATTTGATGGTTGCTGAAGCAATGCAATATGCAAATATTGAAATGGGCCATCACATGGCAATACTTCAGAGTGAAGTAACGAGTCAGGTTCGGAAGCTTAATAGACAAGTTAGTGATTTACTGGATGTAGGTAAGCAAGGTGAGTTGTTATGAATCTGATTGGTAAAAAAGTTGTATCTATATTTGATTCAAAAGATACAGGTCTTTGGGTGGTTGAACGTCAATGGCCAAGCGAATTTAAAACGGATGAAATTGATGTAGAAGTTCGACGTTATAGCACAAGAACTACTACATGGTTTTATGGTTATAGGCGCAATTTTAGAGAAGCAACAGAAGAAGAAATTCAACATGAAGGTCGTTTTGATGGTTCGTGCCCACATAAGTTCATTACCTATGATCGACTTGTGATTATAAAAAATATTCCACCTAAACTACAAAAATACAGTGACGCTGATTCATGGGTGGTTGATTGCTGTGAATGGTGCGGATTAAAACAAAAAAATGGAAATATATTAGAAAAACCAATTCGCTGGTAACCCCCTCTAAGGTTAGACCTCCCCACATATATACATGATCATTAAACCAATATGAGGTTTGGTGATCATGGCTGAAAAATCTAAAGAAAATATTAAATCTGTGGTTTTAGAGGAATTAACCAAAATCATAGATCAAAATGAAATTCCACATGGTGTTGAATACGATTTAATTCAACAGTTCAAGGAATCTACTGAGTGTGGGTATTTTGATGAAAGAATACCGCACACAGAAGCTTGTATTTGTCTATATGAGCAATCTTTTAAATATGGTCGTGCAGATATTGTTATTTACCACGTAGATGGTAGTGCCAGTGTAATTGAAGTTAAAGATGGAACTAAAGGTTACACACATACTGTATCTGGTATTGGTCAAGCAACTTTATATGCAACTCAATTGGCTATGTCGAAGGGTGCTGTCAATAAAGTCCGTCGTTGCCTAATGTGGTCATCTACAGGTGATATTCAGTTGGATGTATTAATTGAGATTGCTTGCGAGAAAGCAGGTGTCATTGCATTACCTACTGCTTCAATGAAAAAAATCATGGCATGTAGAACAGCACATATCAATGCTGCCAAGCGTATTAAAAGCGAGGTAGCAATCAATGACTGAAAAAAGACAGAAAATTGACTATGACCGCATTGAACGTGGTTGGAGAGCGGGAATTCTTAGTCCACGTCAATTAGCTGCTGCGTATGAGGAAGAAACAGGTCAGAAGGTTTCTCATGCTGCAATTATTAAACATTTTACAAAACTTGGAATACCAAGGAACTTGGCAGAAAAGATTAAAGCCAAGTCTGATGCAATGGTTACGCAAGCAATGGTTACGGAACAGGTTACACCCGTAACCATTAAACGTGACCAAGAAATTATCGAAGATGCAGCAACTCAATTGACCTATGTTCGATTGAATCAACGTAAGGATATTCAACGTTCACGCAAGATTGCTATGAGCCTATTTGATGAGCTCGAAATGATGGTCGGTCAAGAGAATGTCAAATTGCTGGAAATGTTGGGTGAGCTCATGTGGTCACCTGATGATAAAGGCAATGACAAAGTAAATGACCTTTACATGAAGATTATCTCAATGCCTGGTCGTGTGAAGTCTATGAAAGATTTAAGCGACACACTCAAAACATTGATTGCTTTAGAACGTCAAGCGTTTGGACTTGATGATGAGAACAATAAACCTGTCGATGCACTGACTGCATTACTTGAACGAGTGAGCACTGGAAATAGTTCTGCATTTAAACCAATTGCTGATGATCCTGAATATTAGTGCATGTACGTGAATGGAACGATTAATCACCCACACCAAAACAATTTCATTCACGTACACGCTTCAAAAATGCACCAATGTTGTGCAAAATGGAGTAAAAATTGATTTATAACACTAACTTACAGCCACTACCGACAAATGCCGAGGAGCTTGAACGCTGCTTGGCAGACCCTGTTTGGCGTATTTTTAGTGGCTGTTTATATAAGATTAAAATTAAAGGTGATGACTTTGTAAATGAATTGGGACAAATGGAAGAAGCCCCAACATTTGAATTACCTTTTAAACCGAATGATGCACAGGTTAAATTTTTAGATCGCCTTTGGTACCGTAATATTATCTTAAAAGCACGTCAGTTAGGTTTCACCACATTGATTTGTATATTGTGGCTTGATCATGCTTTATTTAATGCCAATCAACACTGTGGGATTATTGCGCAGAACTTAGAAACCGTTGGGGATATATTCAGCGATAAGGTCAAGTTTGCGTACGATAACTTACCACCAGAAATTATGGAACGTTTTCCTCTCAAAACTAATAACGGTACCGAGATGGAATTTGCACATAATGGTTCTAAAATTTCTGTTGCTACATCATTCCGTGGTGGTACGTTGCACCGCTTACATATTTCTGAATATGGCAAGATTTGTGCTCAATCACCTGGTAAAGCGAAAGAGGTTCGTACAGGTTCATTACCAGCGGTACCAATAAATGGCGTATTGGTCATTGAATCCACTGCTGAAGGTCGTGGTGGTGACTTCTTTGATAAGGTTCAGATTGCTCAAAAGAACTTTGCATCCCGTAAAAAGCTTACACCTAAAGACTATCGTTTCCATTTTTATGCTTGGTGGCAAGAACCTAAGTATCGTATTGATTCATCTAACGTGGTTATTTCTAAGAAAGATCACAATATTTTTGATCGGACAGAGATAATTGTCAGTGAAAAAATGGGTATCAAGATGCGCATTGATCCTGATCAACGTGCTTGGTATGTATCCCAACGTGACAATGACCTGTCAGGTGATCAGGCTTTAATGTGGCAAGAGTTCCCATCATTCCCAGATGAAGCATTTCAGGTATCAACAGAAGGCAATTACTATGCTGATGACATGCTTGAATTGCGTAAACGTGGCGGTATTGCTGATATAGAGCCTTTGGATGTGCCGACATGCACTTATTGGGATTTAGGTAATAGTGATGGATGTGCAATTTGGTTCCATCAAATGATGAATCAACAAGACCGTTTCATTGATTATGAAGAAGCACATGGCCAAGATTTAAGATATTACGCAAAACTCATCAAAGATAAGCCTTACCTTTATCATATTCATTATTTACCACATGACGCAGCACACCAACGGCTTGGCGACTATAACAAATCAAATTTAGAGTCATTAGAAGAATTATTACCTGGACATAAGTTTATTGTCATACCTCGAATTACTGTGTTGATGGATGGTATTCGTATGACTAGGCGATATTTAAAAAATGCTTGGTTTGATGAAGGTCGATGCAAATTGGGTATCGAACGCATTGAAGGCTATAAGAAAAAGTTTAACCAACAAGCCAATATGTTTATTGATCAGCCTGATAAATCCAATGGTTGCTCAGAAGGTGCAGATGCACTTAGACAATGGGCACAGGCTAAAGATGCAGGTTTGCTTGGTGATTACGTCTATACGGCTAGTCTTACTGGTATGAATCAAGGTACAACACATCAAAATACACATGGTTATGTCGAAGCACCTCCGACAGATTGGCGTTTATAAGGAAAAGCTATGTTTACTCAAGAAGATACAGCTACAAGTGAGCAGATTAGCGATGATGATACGCTCAGTCTGGAAGAATTAACGGAGATTATGCATGAAATTGAGGAACAACCTCATTGGCGTCACATCGCAGATAAAGAGATGGACTATGCAGATGGCAATCAATTAGATACAGATTTGCTTAACCGTATGCAACAGATCGGTATTCCACCTGCAGTAGAGGACAGAATTAGCCCAGCTTTATTGTCGATTATGGGTTATGAGCTACAGACTCGTACTGATTGGCGTGTAAAAGCCAATGGTGAAACTGGCGGTGATGATGTTGCCGATGCCTTGAACTACAAATTAAATCAAGCTGAACGTTTATCTAAAGCTGATAAAGCATGTAGTGATGCTTTTCGTCCTCAAATTTCATGTGGTTTAGGATGGGTTGAGGTAAAGCGTGAGCAAGACCCATTTAAATATCCTTATCGTTGTGTTGTAGTTCATCGTAATGAGATTCATTGGGATATGAAGTCTACAGAACCAGACTTATCTGATGCACGCTGGTTACGCCGTACACGCTGGGTTCATCCTAAACGATTGATGAGTGCTTTCCCTGAACACAAGGAGCTAATCCAAACAGTTGGTCGTTATGGTGGTTCATGGTGGCAGCAACCTGATGTGCTGGATGGTGGAGCAAGTACAGGCTTACAAAACGCTTGGCTTGATGCACGTTCATGGACGATAAGTGAAAACTACTGGTATAACCCGACATCTAAAGAGATAAACGTTACTGAAGTTTGGTACCGTCGTTGGGTGCATGTACCAGTTTTAAAGTTCAGTGATGGTCGTATCGTTGAGTATGATGCCAATAATATGGCTCATGACTTAGCAATTTATCAAGGTGTTGCACGTGTAGAGCAGGCTACCATATCAAAGTTGCGTCGTTCATATTGGCTTGGACCACACCTTTTACATGATAGTCCTTCGCCATATTCACACCATTATTTCCCTTATGTACCTTTTTTTGGGTTCCGTGAAGATAATACTGGCATACCGTATGGCTTTGTTCGTGGCATGAAGTACAGCCAGGATAGTATCAATTCAGGTATTTCTAAACTGCGTTGGGGCATGAGTGTTACACGTGTTGAGCGTACCAAAGGTGCAGTGGCGATGACAGACGAACAATTACGTCGTCAAGTTGCACGTCCTGATGCTGATATTGTATTGGATGCAGCACACATGGCTAGACCTGGTGCAAGATTCGATGTTAAACGTGACTATGAATTATCACAGCAACATTTCCAACTGATCAGTGATAATCGTGCTGCTATTGAGCAAGTAAGCAATATTACTTCTGGGTTCCAAGGTAAAAAAGGTAATGCTACTTCTGGAAAACAAGAACAGTTACAGATCGAGCAGTCAAACCAGACCTTAATGAAGATGATGGATAATTTCCGTGAGGGACGTACCCTCATGGGAGAAATGCTACTATCAATGATCGTTGAGGATATGGGTACTCAGCAACAGACTATCATTATTGAAGGTGATGCAGTACGTGAGGATCGTACAGTTGTTATCAATAAACCCGAGGTTGATGAACATGGTTATCCTTATGTTAGTAATGATGTTCAACGTACACGCTTGAAAGTTGTACTTGATGATGTTCCAAGTACCAGCACTTTCCGAGAACAACAACTTAATGCCTTGTCTGAGATTGTTAAATCCTTACCTCAAGAAGTTCAAGTTGCAGTATTGCCTTATGTGATGGCCTTGACTGACATTCCATTCAAGAAAGATATTATTGAATCTATTCGTCAAGCTACACAGGCACCGACACCAGAACAAGTGGAACAACAAATTAAAGAAGCTGTTGATAAAGCACTTGCCGATGCTGGTATTGATCTAAAACGTCGAGAGCTTGAACTTAAAGAGCGTAAAGCAGTAAGTGAAATTAAGGAAATAGACGCACGTTCAGTACAAATTGGTGTGCAAGCTGCATATTCAGCAATGCAAGGAGGTTCACAGGTAGCAATGATGCCGCAGATCGCACCTATTGCTGACGAGATTATGAAAGGTGCAGGTTATCAACGTCCTGATCCTATGGGTGATGACCCTAATTTCCCAACAGCAGAGCAGACTGCAGCACGCAATATTCGTAGTCCGTACATTGAGGGTGAAGGAGCACAGGTTGGCAGTGAGCAATTGCCAATGGTTCAACAGAATACCAGCCCGATGAACCCACCAGTACCACAGCAAGGTTCAACAGGAATGCAGGGTATAGAAACAGCTCGAACTACCGATAACTTAGGGTGAAAATATTATGAGCAGAACAGTCAAGGGTGGCAAGCCTATAAATTGTGACTATGAATATTGGTCTAAGCGTTTAGGTAATAAAGGCGGAGGTCGAGGAATAGGGCGTTTAACTAAAAAAGAAACATTATCTCGTGAACGAATGAGGCAAAAAATTGAACTAAAAAATGAGCTAAATGCAATACCCCTTGTAAGGCAAGAGTAATTTTTATTGTTCACAGATACTAAGGCAGTCGAATTGGCTGTCTTTTTTATTGGAATTTATTATGACTGCTCAAATTACTTTACAACTTGATCCAACCACTGACACTACTGGTAATGCTGAACAGGTTGCACGAATGATTGGCGTTAGTGCGTGGCATATTTCAGGTGATTACTTGGTTGTCGAGAATCCATTACTTGATTATCGAGTGACAAATAATGAAACTTATAGTCATAAAACAGATCGTATTCCGAATGGTGCAGTCGTGATTTTGGTTCAGGAAGAACCCAAGACAGTAGAACAGCAAATTGAGCAAGAAATTCAATCTAAAAACTTAAATGCTCCACGTTTAACGCCTGCTGATATTGATTCTAAAATTAAAGCAGTTGAATACATCCTACCTCGTGACGTATGCAAGCGCGATAATGGTGTAGAAGTTTTTGATGCACCGCTTTCACTACAGACATTAACATTCTGTATTCTTACATTAGAGAATGGATTCACTGTTACAGGTGAAAGTGCATGTGCAAGTCCTGAAAATTTCGATGCTGAAATTGGTCGCAAAATTGCGTATGAAAATGCTCGCAACAAAGTATGGGTGCTTGAGGGTTATTTGCTGAAAGAAAAATTAAGCCATATTATTGGGTGAATTGATTTAAACCTATCGAATTCGATATCTTTAAACCACCATTAAAAATGGTGGTTTTTATCTAAATACAAATTTAAATTCTGCTTTTGCTTATTTGTTTATAACGTAAGACATTTTAGTAGTCGATTATTAATACATGATTTGACGTAGTCAGTTTCAGCTTTTCCAAGAATGCAAACTAATAATCGGCAAAGTAAATGCTGCATTTCTAGTATGACGTTAATCTGTTTACCGTCTGGCTGATTATTAATGTAAATGGCAAATCCAAGTGGTTCATCTAAAAATAATGCTTCATGCATAGTATCATTGCGTACAATTGATATTTCAGACTTTTTCTCAATAACCAAAGCCCAGTCAGGAACTTTTATTTGGAATTGATTACATATCCATTCAATTCTATTTTTATGAGAGATGTCCTTTTTAAGTTTAGGATTTGCTTTTGCTTTTACAAGTTGGTAACAGCCATCAAGTGCCATATAAAGATATTGGAAGCGTTCAAATGGCAGGCTTTGAGGATATTGTGCTAAAAATAATGCATGGATTACAGCTGAAACTCGCTTCGTAGCACGGAAATTATCACGCTCTGATTCTAGATAATCCAGTGTCAGTTCGATTACATCCTCAATAGTGCATTGTGATAGTACAAAGTCTACGAGCTTTCCTTTTTTGATTGGTGTCGCATCGAGAAATCCGTATTTATCTTTGGACAAACGCATACCTGTAAAAAAAGATAAGCACCAAACTACAAAATCAATGTCCTCAATGTTGTCACTTCTATGAAGTGTGATTTCGTGGGTTTTAGGCATTCCAAATATACGAACACTATATGGACGATGGGTTATCACTCCATTTAGATCTATATTTTTTTGAGTACCAGGGTAAATCCAATCCTTATGAATATTAGGATCATCTTTTACCGCAGCTAAAACATCCTCAAAATTCGGTAAGGTTTTAATAGAAAATCGGTCATTTTCAATTTCTATACGTTCGGGGTAGTAACCGAATTCAGCTGATACGCTAGTAGATTGATTTATTGTCATAAAATTAGTCTCTTATTCATTATAATTAATACCCCCTGTAAGGCTAACGCCATTATATCCAAATCCCTGAAACTTTCCTCATGTTGAGCAATCAGCAGCTAAACGCTAGATAACTCTAGCCATTCGCCTTTGCGGTCACAGCGATAAGTGATAGGACAGACATGGATATTACAGAGCAACAAAATGAGTTGATTGAAGCTAACGGTGGTAAAGCATCACCTGAACTTGCAGCGCAGCTTTTAGAGCAAGCGTTAAATGGCGATACCGCAAATGCGGAAAATGGTAGTCAGCCAGCAACTACCCAAGTTACAGAAGAAAATACCCCAAAAGTTGAAGGTCAAGACGGTACGCATGAGGAGCATAGCTCCGCAAGAGCTGATACACAACAAGCACAACAGCAACAACAGGTCGATGAAAGTCAGTTAAATGCTGAAAATGCTGTGATCTTAGCTAAAGACGGAAAACACACCATTCCCTATGACAAGTTAGTGGAAGCACGTAACGGTGAAAAGGAATGGAAGCAAAGGTTTGATGAAGCTCAACAACAGTTGGCACAACTTCAAGCTGATGCACAGGAACGTAAAGATAACAGACAGGCCCCAACTACACAGGACAACCAAGCAAATATCGCACAACAAGCGATTGATCAGGGTGTAGACCCTGCAATCTTTGGGGATTTTAGCGAGAAAGATTTGGCTGCTGGTATTCAGAAACTTGTTAATTCACAGGTTTCAACTTTGGTGCAACAGCAATTACAAACTGCTTTAGCTCCAATTCAGCAACAACAGCAGGTCAGTGTAGAGCAAGCTCATTTTAACGAAATCTTTACAGCACACCCAGATGCAGAATCTATTGTTGAATCGAAAGAATTTAATGATTGGAAGAATGCACAACCAAGTTTTCTGAAAGATGCGTATGAAACAGTTTTGGATAAAGGTTCAGCTGCTCAGGTGGTAGAACTTCTAGGATTGTATAAGTCGAATACCCAATCAGGTCAACAAGCTGCTCAACCTGCCAATGATGCAGTAAAGGCAGTAGCGCAAAAAGCTGTGAGTCAGGCTCAAACACCACCACCGAACAGTCTGAGTGATTTGCCTGCTGGTAGTCCTGCTGGTGTTTCTCGTGATGAGCGTTTGGCAGCAATGTCGCCAGCGCAACTTGCAGAGGAAATGCAAGGATGGACACCCGACCAAGTGGAGCAATTTCTCAATAGACGTGTTTAAACATACGTGATGAGAGTATTTGAAACATGACTACTAAAACTAACGCAAGCTATGGCGATAAGACCAATTTAGTTACCCAAGCGGTAGGTCTGTTCGCTACACACATGAATCGTAACAGCACCTTAAACCTATTGGCTGGGAAAATGCCTAAGGGTGAAGCAGGTGCGGAAGCGACTCTCCGTAAACAAACCACATCCCACATGCCTATTGTTCGTGTTCAGGACTTAGGAAAAGGGCGTGGTGATGAAGTGACATTCCACTTACTAAATCCAGTCGGTGCATATCCAATTATGGGTAGTGCGTATGCTGAAGGTCGTGGTGTGGGGATGTCTTTGAATGAAGATCGCCTACGTGTGAACCAAGCTCGTTTCCCTGTTGATTTGGGTAACGTGATGTCACAGATTCGTAGCCCAGCTGATTTACGCAAACTTGGTCGTCCAGTCGCTCAGAACTTGATGGATCGCTATTGTGATCAGTCATTACTGGTGCATATGGCTGGTGCACGTGGTTCTCATAACAACATTGAATGGGTTATTCCTAAAGATAATAATAAAAACTTCAATGAAATCATGGTAAACCGTGTTAAAGCACCAACTAAAAACCGTCACTATGTTGTTGATGGTTCTGGTGTGCAGAGCGTTAAAAGCAATGCAGGTGATTTTGATATTGCAACAACTGATCTATTTACTATGGATACAGTTGATTCAATGAAAACTGTTCTGGATCAAATTGCTTTACCACCACCTATTTGTAAGTTTGAAGGTGATGTTGCTGCGGAAGATTCACCATTACGTGTATGGCTTGTATCGCCAGCACAGTACAACAAATTTGCTGCCCAACCAGGTTTCCGTTCTTTCCAATCATCTGCATTTGCACGAGCAAGTCAGGCAAAACAACATCCGCTTTTCTTAGGTGATGTAGGTTTATGGAACGGATTTATTATCCGAAAAATGCCACGTCCGATTCGTTTCTATGCAGGTGACACAATTAAATATTGTGCTTCGCATGATAGTGAAACTGAATCAGATTTAATCGTGCCATCAAGCTTTGGTACAAGCTTTGCGGTTGATCGTTCTATTATTTTGGGTGGACAAGCAATTGCGGAAGCAATGGCTGCAAGTGATAAGTCTGGTGTGCCTTTCTTCTGGTCTGAAAAAGACCTTGATCATGGCGATAAATGGGAATTATTGATCGGTGCCATTCGTGGTACATCAAAAATCCGTTTCGCTGTTGATACTGGTGAGCGTACAGAATTTACCGACTATGGTGTAACTGTTGTCGATACCGCTGTGCCAATCATTGGTGCTAATCAGTAATTGTTTTGGGTATGTCCAGTTATGGGCATACCTCATCTTATTCTAATCCTTGGAGATTTTTAAAATGGCGACAATTAAGAAGAAGCCTAGTGGTTATGGTCAGTTTGGTGGATTCTCACCATATGGCAATGTTACAGCGTTAGCATTTTTTCTTGCCACGAATGCTTCAGGTGCCGTAATTGATTCAGACACAACTGTTGCAGTAGCAAGTGGTGATGTTATCGATTTAGGTGAATTACCGCAAGGTATGCGCCTAGATGATGCTCAAGTCCTGATTAAAACAGGTATGACAGCCACCGTTACAGGGTCACTTGGTTTTAAGTATCTTGATGGTGATAGTACAGAAGTACCACAAGATGCGGCATATTTTATCAGTGGTGGCGATCTTGCAACGGCAGGTCGATTGCGTGCAAATACGGGTAAATTGGTAACTTTACCTAAACCTGCACGATTGATTTTAACCACTGGTGTAGCGGCGAATGCTAAGGCAAGCGACATCAAAGTTATTGTTAGTGGTGAATTGACAGGTCCTCGTTAATGTTTTGATGGTGTAGGTTTTAGACAGACCTACACCATTCTTTTTATTTTTTAACTTATTACGGTGATAAGATGAAAACGATTGCAATAGCGATGATGTGTCATGCAATTAATGCTGCATATTTCCAATCAATGGGTGATGACAGCCAACCAACATGGGATGATGCGCCAGATTGGCAGCGTAGCAGTGCGATTGCTGGTGTAGAAATGCATTTGGCAAATCCAGATGCAACACCAGAACAGTCACATGAAAGCTGGTATAAACAAAAAGAGGCGGAAGGCTGGAAATATGGTGACGTCAAGGATGCGGAAAAGAAAGAGCATCCATGTTTTTTACCTTATGAAGAATTACCAGATGAACAAAAGGCAAAGGATTATTTATTCCGTACAACGGTGCATTTGGTTAAGCACTTGCCTGATCCTGAAGATTACTTGGCATTGAGTGCGGAAGTTGTGAATCTACGCCAAAAGGTTGAGCATCAAAAGAATGTCGCAATTAATACAGCGACAATCACCCCAGCCAATGTTGTTCAAAAATCTGCTGGTGTGTCAATTCAGTATATTGGAAATAAATCTCTATATACCGACCACTTATACGAATCAGCTTTAACCTTTGAACAAGGTCAAGTGCGATCAATTCCAAGTGATTTGGCAACCAAGTTTTTAAAACATCCTGAGTTTACTCGTTATGGTGAGCCTGAATCCATTTCTGGTGAATCTACCGAGCAAGGCTTAGATGATGATACGTCAAGTATTCTCAATCGCTCTAAAGAAAAACAGCAAGAAGAAATTGATAAAGAAAATAAAGTTCTTGATGAAATTGAAACGATTGGAAAAATGACAAAGGCTGGCTTGGTTCAATATGCTTTAGAAAAGTATGAGCAGAAACTTAGCCCACAAAAAAATCTTGATGAATTAAAAGAATCAGTTACTCAAATGATTCATCAATATGGGGTTGTGTAATGCAGCTAAATGACCTGATCAGCCGTTTTCGTACACTGGCCAACGATAAAGTAGAACCATATTTTATTGATGATGCCAGTGTCATTGATTGGCTTAATGATGCCGTAATTGAAGCGTGTATCCGTGGTCGTTTATTGCATGAATCCCAAAACAATGATGTTTGTAAGATTAATGTATTAATTGGTTCATCTCGTTATCAGTTGCATGAATCGTTATACGAATTGACTCGAGTGTGGTTCCAGCCGAGTGATGGAACAAAAGGGCAATACTTGACTTTAATGTCAGCTGAATTACTCGATCATTATTATGATGGTGAGAATTGGCGAGTGAAACAGGGTAAACCTGAACACATTGTGCAGGATGATACAGGTATTCGCCTTGTTCCAATTCCTGATATAGATGGTGAATTACAATTAGAAGGCTATCGTGTGCCATTGTTACCAATGGAAAATGATACCGATGTTCCAGAAATTAACCAAATTCACCATGTTCAATTGATTCAGTGGGTACTACACCAAGCATTTAAGGTACCAGATGCAGAATTCTTTGATCCAAATCGGTCAGCATTAGCAGAGCAGGAATTTACAGATTATTTCGGTATTCGTCCTGATAGTGATTTGCGACGCATTACTCGTGAGGATATACCGCATAACGTTATTCCATTCATGCCATGACTTGCTTGTGACATAAGCACCCCTGTAAGGCTAAAGCTTTTCAGGGGTTTTTTACATAATGATCTTACTTATTTTATTTAATCATGCACAAATATGGGCAAACGTATTATTGATTTAAAGACCGAAGATACGCTTTACATTGGCGATGCCAAAGTTCAATTGATCAAAAAATCTGGGAAATTGGCTCGAATTTGTGTTGAAGCAGATAATCACATTGAAATCAAACATAAGCGCATGAGTGCTTCCGATTTAATTACGGAGACTCAAGCGCATGGCAAACACACTTTATGATGCGGCCCGCAAAGGTTATTTAGAAGGTCAATTCAATTGGATGGCTGATACCATCAAATGCATTCTTGTTTCATCAGGATATGCAGTACAGACTGGTACACACCAGTATCTTTCTGATATTTCAACATCCGCAATTGTTGCACCTGCAGTAGTCCTTAGCGGTAAATCCACGAACGGCGGCGCGGCAGATGCCAATGATGTCACTTTCCTGACTGTGGCTGGCAGTACGGTTACTGCAATCATTTTATATGTGGATACTGGCACTGCTTCAACAAGCCCTCTGCTGGCCTACATTGATACTGCAACAGGTTTGCCAATTACGCCGAATGGCGGCGACATTATTGTCACTTGGGATAACGGTGCGAACAAAATCTATAAAGTCTAAATCCAAGCTGCAGCCACAGCGGTTGCGTTTCAAAAGTGAGGCGTTATGTCAGCCGTTCTTGCAGCTGTTCCGCTTATGTTAGATGAATCACGCAGAAGGATTAGGAAAATGTCAGAAAAATCACCAGCGCAGTCGATTGGTGCAACCGGTATTGATCCTGAACGTAGAGAAGGATTAAAAATGACAGAAAAACCGCCTACGCAGTCGATTGGCGTATCCAGTATTGAAGCAGGGAAAATGGGTGAAATTGGCGGTGCGTCATTCGTGCATAATTGGCGGCGGCTTTCTGAAGCGCCGAAGTTCCAAACCTATGCATATGAGCAGTGCAAACAGCCTTATGATCAAGTCGAACAATGGATTGAGCCTTTCATTATTAACGCGATTCAGGCTGGCAGTGAGCAGGCATTGTTTGACAGCTATGTTCAATGGCATGACAAACAAGGCTATTGGAAGAATGAAGATCCGTATGGAAATATCATAGATTCTAAACCGCCTATAGAGGTGGAGCATGTCTGAAGAAAAAGGTATCCGTCTTGAGTTTGCACAGTTCGGGCATTTTGATTCTTTTGAAGTCATCCGCTCGCTTACAAGTATGATTGGACTAGCGGACCATGAGCTGCCAGCACCGATAGCCACTGGTTTAAAAACTATGTACTACGTTGATAATAATGTGGTGGAAGGTCTAACTTATTACTATAAGGTGTGTGTGCGACGTGGAAACTTATCGTTTATGAGTAGCGAAATAAGTTGTTTAGCAAGTCACTTGTGGTCTCCAATTTATTTAGAATCTGATGTATGGCTTGATGTAGCTGATTATTCAACTGTAGTTCATACCAACAACAGAGTAAGCCTTCTCAAAGATAAGAGCGGGAATCAACGTCATGTCGCGCAAAACGTTGAGGCAAACAAACCGCTGTATGTTGCAGATTCAAAGTGCATTCGCTCAGACGGCACTACTTTGCAAAACTTAACAGGTTCTTTTAATGATTTGGAGGAAATCGCAAGAAATGAGTATTCGTACTTCATTGTAGCCACACCTCGAAAAATAAGCGGCGGCGTACCAGCACAAGGCAATTCTGGTGTGGCGTTCTTTGAGCAAAGTTATCTTGTGTCTGCTTTTTTATCAATTGAATCAACAAACTCAAATTGGATTGCGCCGACCGTTAGTATAACGGCAGATGCAATAGCTCTAACTGAAACCAGAGCTAATTACGCACCATTTAATATCAGTAGAGCGCATAATATTGGAAAAAATAAGCTTATGGTTTCAATTTTGCGAACACCAACTTTGTTACAGTCGGGCATAAATGGCGTGTATCAAGCTGGCGCACATAGCTCACAACAAGTTGGAGGTCGTAACTTTTCCGTTCTAACACAATATACGCAGAATGGTCGTTCGATTGGAGATTTACACGAAGTTATTATTGTGCGCAAGGCGATAGACTTTGCAACGCGTCAAAAACTTGAAGGTTATTTAGCGCATAAGTGGGGCTTGCTGGATTTATTAGCGCCAGAACATCCATACAAGGTCAATCTTCCTTATAGATAGGATATGGTGAATGACTGATAGTTATGAGCATGAACAGCCTTATTTGCTAACCGCAGAATATTTGGATGTTCCTAAACCAGCCAACTTATCTAATGCATATGATTTGCATGTGAGATTCTTAGGTCTTCCGGATGAGCCTGCTGTTACGCAGTACATTATAGGGTTAGGTTTTGATTCTGCAGCATTCGCACAACCTCAGCTGAAATTTACACAGTTTTTAAAACCGTCTAGATTTAATGCATCTTTATTCGGCACTGCTAAAATCTATAACAGCAATCAATATGTTTTTGTATTTGGTTTTAGAGCACAAGCATTCGGCAGCGCGACATTAAAAAATAAAAATCAGAAGCTGATTGCGGCGGGTTTCAGTAATCAAGCATTCGGCACAGCAAAGCTGCATAACAGCCGGCAGTATCTCGCTGGATCAGGTTTCAGCAATCAAGCGTTCGGTAACGCTGGAATTATCAGTAAAAATCAGCAGACCAAGGCCAGCGGCTTTAATTCCAGTTTGTTTGGTACTGCTAAGCTGTACAATCTTAAGCAGCTGATCAATGTTTCAGGATTCAATGCTTCAGCATTAGGCCATGCATCCGCTGTAAACAAAAACCAGCTGGCTACTGTCAGCGGTTTTAATGTATTGCAGTTCGGCACAACACGCATATACAACAGCAAGCAAATTATTGCAGCACCCAGCTTCAGCCCGCTGGCGTTTGGCAATCCAGCACTGCTCGGCGGTGTTAGATGGCTGTTTGCAACAGGCACAGACAGCGCGCAGTTTGGAAAGCCAAGTGTCATCAGTTTAAGGCGCTATCTTGAAGCAGGCGGCAAAGACAGCAGCGCATTCGGTTCTGCTCAGCTGGATTTTAAAAACCGGCCAATGCAGACAAAAGGGGCAGCGTTTAATGATTCAGGTACTCCTCGCATTGAGCATGGCATCCGGACAGTATCAGTTTTATGTTTCAGCTTATCGCGCGTATCTTCAGGCGCATGGATCACATTTAAAACGCGGAGCATTGCGCCTGATGGTATTGAAGCACCTGCTGCTGGACTGCCTAGAGTTGGCGGAGATCAGCACATTGGCCCGCAAGGCTTTGATGCAGCGCGTTTCGGCACACGGATTATTCCTGAAATTCAGACCATTTCAGCATTGGGGTTTACTGGCGCATTTGGCAGCGCTGAAATTTCGCTGAAAAAGCGTTATCTCGGCGCTAAAGGCTTTCTGACTGCAGGTAATGAAGATGCGATGCGCTGGGGCTATGCCAAGGTTTGGAATTTACGCCAGTATATTGTGCAGACTTTTATACATGACAGCGGACTTGTTCCGCCAGCAATTGTCGGATGGACAGCGATTGCCAACCGCAACAGGACAATGCAGGCCAGCGGCTTTGTGCATAGCAAGTTTGGTCATGCATTCATTGAGAATACAGGCCGTGATCTGCAAGTGAATGGTTTTGATGCAATTGAAGGACTAGGACAGCCGCGGATTACGCACCGTGTCCGCAAGATCAAACTGGACGGCATTGAAGCGCCATATATGTCAAGCTGGCATATTGCATACAATACTGCTGCGGTTCTTAAGTTAGTAGGCTTTAACGCGCAGGCATTCGGTAATGTGGGCATTGAAAACACGCGGCGCAATTTTCAGCGCATCGGCAACATCGAAAGCCAAGCGTTCGGCACTGCATTTATTGCTTACCGTATCCGCACAGTGAGCATTGAAGCGCGTCATTCTATTGCGCCGCCGCCGATTAGAATGCCGTCTGTGCATTTAAATACACGCTACATTGACCCAGCAGGCGGGATAGATTCATTCATCAGCGGATTTGGTGAAGTATTTGAGCGCTGGACAAAGATTGCGCCGAAATGGGCCTTGCGTGATTTCTTTGGCACACCGCAGCTGCATAATGTAACGCCTGAAATGCGGATCTTTGGACATGACAGCGCAGAATTCGGCGGCGCATCCATACGGACGCAATGGCGCGATGTAAATGCGCAGGGCGATACACTTACTTTATTCAGCAAGCCGGTGATTGCGTTTCGTGACAGGTCATTTGATTTTGCTGGCTGGCATTCGATGCAGTTCGGCAGAGCGCGCCTAGCCAAAACGGCGCAGCCGCCATTTACAGATCAGCGTATTTGGCTGGATGCGGTATCTATTGATGGGCATACTTATTCAGGTCACGGTATTAAACCGCCTCAAAATCAAGTTACAGCACCAGGCATTAACCAGAATGTGCTGTATCCATCGGGTATTTTCCGCAGCGTTTTTGGTTCGCCGTCTGTACGTTCAAATGTCATTCAGATTCAATCAGGGATTCAGGTCCTAGAATTTGGCAGTCCTGCCGTTGGAAATAAGAATAGGACGATTGGTGTTCAGGGCTTTGAAAATAAAATTGAAATGGGCCGACCGCGCATGTCGCCGAATATCATCTATGCGGTTACCGAAGCTCCTGCACAAGCAAAAGAAAATAACCCTGCCATCGGTATGCTGCACTTTGTAAACAGTGACGGCGGGAGCCGGGCTGCCGGAGAAGTTTTTGGTCATGCAACAGTTACGAATAGACACCGTGAATTGCATAATGTTTCTGCTTGGGGGAATTTGGGCTTAGGCCATCCAAGGGTATTCAACCGAAAAGGTTATATCGGGGTGAAGGGTTTTGCCTCATATCGTGCGGGTTGGCATGTTGTTGGCCCTTTTGAGCAGATACTAGAACAATTTGATTCTGCCGATTTCTTTGCATCAGGGCGCGCGTCTATACAGCATCGTGCTGAAATTGGTGTACACCGTATTTATGCTGGCGCAATGAATATGCTTTCGTTTGGCGGTCAGCGTATTGAACTGCTAAACCGTTCAATTGGCATGCATGGCTATGATGCATTGAGAATGGGTACGCGATTAAGTGGCGATGGCCCATTTATGTGGCAAGGGTTGCGCATTGGCAGCCTTGTCAGCGGCAATTATGGCGGCTTTAATGCCGAAAAATTCGGACAGGCATGGATCTCGCTGAAAGTCCGTGAGATTAATCCTGTCAGCTTTGATACTTTCAAAGCTGATTATGATTACACCCGATTCGATCAGCGTATGAGAGTGAAGCGTACACCGCTGCCGCCGCCACAAGTGCAGCAGATTGGCGCTCTAGGGTTTGCGTCAAGCAGATTTAACACGCCTAATATCGGTAACAAGGTTCACTATATCCGCCCTTATGGGAATGGTGATAACTACCGTAAAGGAGCGCCAGATGCCGATTAGAAAATTACCTTCATTTGCTGGAATAGATAATGCGCGTGAAGATGAAGCGTTAGAACGAGGCGGCGACAGTCCAAGCCTGCATGTTCGAGAGGCTTTGAACATTGATATTTCTGAAACAGGCCGTGCATCTTTACGCGCAGGTGTTGCACAGCAAACGCAATTGCCTTTTAAATGGCTGTGGCAATCTAGTTTGCATGGTGATTGTTTTGCTTCACTGCATGGTGATTGGGTCAAGGTAAATCCTGAAGTCTGGTCGTATGAGGTGCTCTATGCCGGCGCAGCAGCAGGACGGACAAAGCATATTATTTTAAACAGCCGTGTGCTGATGTGCAGTGATGCAGGCTTATTTGTATATGACGGCGCAAATGCACTGAAATTTACGCTGGATACGCCAGCTGCGCCGTATGTGACGCAAGATGGTGACGGCAGTCTGCATGAAGGCCAGTATAATTTTGCAGTGTCATGGCTGCGCAGCGGCGCTGAATCTGGACTGTCAGAAATCAGTAGCCTTCAGTGCGCAGGGCAGAATGCAGCGCAGGTTACTTTCCCGCTGTGTACTGATCCATCCGTAACGCATATCCGCCTTTATATGACTGAAACAGGCGGATCTGCACTGTATCAAGTTGAAGATTATCCAATATCAGAAGCGCAAGCGCATATTGCGCTGCTGCCTGCGCTTGGGCCAGCGGCTGTGACCCAATACATGGACCCGATGCCAGCGGGCAAATATTTGAGTTTATGGCGGGGCCGGATTATTTCAGTACGCGCCAATGTGATCTACTTTTCACAAGCAATGGCCTTTCATTTATGCGATATGCGCTACAGCTTTATTCAGATGCCGCAGCGTATTACCTTCTTGGAGCCAGTTGATGGCGGTATTTGGGTTGGCCAGACCGATCACGTTGTATTCCTTAGAGGTGCGGATTTACAGCAGATGACAGTCGAACCGAAAGCCTCAGCGCGACCCATCCCAGACAGCAGTTTTTTAGCGGAAAGTGCATTGCTGGCGCAGTTGAATACAAGCAGCAGCGCCGCAGTTTGGTTAAGCGAGAAAGGTTTTACTGCCGGCACGGCTGATGGTCAGTTGGTTGAACTGCAAAAAACAGTCATGAAGAATATCAGCGGTATTAGCGCCTCCGCTGTAGGGTTGGATGGACGTGTCACTGCCGTTGTAAATTGAAGGCATATTCATTTACAGCAGCGCAGAGCAATGAACAAACAGCGTATTAAAAAAGACTTGCAGAAAGATCTGCACAACGAAGTTTACGACCAGACTGAGGAAGGCATTTATTTTCCCCGTCACGGCATTATCGCAACAGGTGAGTATTTTGACCGTGTGAATGATGGTGAATGGACACGCACTAAAAACTTAATCACCAAAGAAGGTTTGCTTGATGTATTGAATACATATTTCATTGCAAGCAAAGCTAAACCTGCAGGTTTTTATTTGGCGCTTTTTAATGGTGCAGCTGCGCCGGCGAGCAACTGGAAAGCGAGCAACTTTGCAACAGCGGCAAATGAAATCACTTCACTGACGGAAGGTTATACCAGCGCAACACGTCCAGCGTTTACGCCTATTCAGGCCAATGAAGATACTTATATCGAGAACTTGGCATCGACAGCGCGCGTGGTGTTTGCAACAGCATCACAAGTCAATGTGACAGGCACAGCACTGCTGACAAATTCAGCCCGCGGCGGCACATCTGGTGTGCTGATTTCAGCAGCGAAATATGCCGCTGCGCGTACATTCCAAAATGAAGACACTTTCGATATTGGCTATCGTTTTGCATTAGCATAATTGTATGCATAGCGCTAAACCGTATGGTTTAAGTGTTGAGGGCGGCCTGCTCAGTGAGCGCGATAGTGCGTTTATTGATGTTTCAGTCCGCCGCTTCTCAGACTTCAAACAAGCAGGCAGCATCGAAAGCCTGCGCCGAACCGCCTACCTGCCGGATGGCGGCTATTTTGTTATTTCAGATATGGCTGGAATATTCAAAGTGCTGGCCTATAAGCGCAATGATGATCGTTTCAGCTACACTGGCTTTGCCAAGTCGTATGTGCCGATGCTCTACAGCGGATGCATTACAGATGCCAAGCCGCAGGCAGAACAAGGCACGGGATTGCTGCTGTCAGAACAGACACGCGCGCGCCTTAGCGGATATGGAAAGCGGGAAAAGCCGGCGAAAACATTGAAGCTGCAGCGCTTCAATGTTTCAGTCAATGAAAACATAGTGAATGAGTTTGCGCCTCAAAATATGAATGCGGTGTACATGACCACACAATATGTACAGCAGCGGCCTACGTGGTACAGCGGCGCAATGGCTGAAGTAATGCAGATTGTCGGCGGATACGGCATGCAGGATTTTGAGCGCCTGCCGGACAATGAGTTTGAACGTGCCGAACTGGCCCTGCCTGAAGACTTGCGTGAAGCGATTGAAGAACGCATAGAAAACAATTTGCTGCCTGCTTATTCAGGAATTCCACCTATCAGCGGACAGTTTCAATATGACTACAAATTCAGCAATACAGATGCGGTGAGTTTTGACAGCAGCGGCGCGCCATGGCTGCTTAAAGTCAATGCCTCGGGCGTTTGGGCGATGCCGATGCCATGCATACCCGCAACAGCAACACCGGAATTTTATGCATGGATTAGTGAGCAGGGTGACAGCGAGATTCTAGGCATTCTAGACCGTTTCGGCGCTATGCCTAGCGGTGAGGGATTTCCTGAAAGCCATAATGATTTTTTTGCATGGCATCGTGCAGGCGCAATTATCAAAGTCTGCGACACGGCGGACTTTTACAGCTTCAATGCTTATACCGAAGCCTGCGGCTGGTCATTTAATCTGAATGGCACTGAAGGGATTAATACCTGCTGGGGAGTAAATCCTGATACCGGCATTACAATCGGCTACACCTATTTGCTGAATGCCAGTTTTATGCCTGCTGAAAACAGAGGCATGCTTGGCAAGGTAACAATGTCGCAGCAGGATGCTCAAAGCGCAGGCCCATATTTAAGCGCGCTGATTCCGCTTTTGCCTGCCGGCACAGTAAAAGCTGCCAGCATTCTGTATAAACTGCGCCGCGCCGACAGCAGCATGATTTTAAGCCGGTTAGGCCAGACAGTGAATGAGGATGAAGTCAACTACTGGTACAACTTGACCATGGAGCCGATTGCAAAACACAGCGGCAACATCCGGCGCTATGCAGAGGGTTATCTGTACCATAACGCAGCGCCGAAAAATCAGCCACAGATTAAATTCCCTGATACTTGGTTTGGTGCATGCATTTCTTTTGATTTCGGTGCTTATCAAATCGTTCCAGCCAGCCAGCGTCCAAACTGTGACACCATCATGTACGGATACTACATTGGCGACAGTATCAAAACGATCAGTTATTTTGTGGATTGGCGCAGCTATCAGAAGGAAGTTGTAAATAATTTTGAGCCAGTCATGATGGTTGGGTCATGGGAGCAGACGGAAATATCAGGGCAGTCATCACCGCATGGCCATTTTTATATTTCTGATTTGGATCTGCGCGAAATCTATGATCCAGTAACCATTACAACCAAGATCACAGGCCGTGATAAAGGTTTTGATTCACAGCCATTTTTCGCATTCGATCATTTCTTTTCAATGTCGGGCAGTGTGTGGCGTAACCGTTATTACACTCATGAAACTATCGTGACACGCTCAAATGATCAAAGCTTAGGCGTCGCCGTATGTATCCCGTATTTTATGCGCAATGCAGCCTTAACCGCTTCACAAAAGCTGCAGACAAGCCAATCTGTATCTGAGAGTTTGGCGCTGCACAGCATCACCGATCCTACCAGCTACCGCATGTGGACTTATGATTTTATTTTTGCATGGAATAACCCGCTGGAAAAAATGACAGGTGTGCCTTATCCCAAAGACGGTAATCCAGTTTGGGTGGAAATTCTCAGGTATGCGCCTTCAGATGCCAACGCATTTGCAGATCAGGGCCCTTGGCTGCCTAATTTGCCTTATGACATTCGCTGGCTGGTGCATCCGAGTGTGCATGAATGGAAACAAAGTGGCGGGGGTGGCCCACCTAAAGTGCATACCTACAGTATTAGTTCTAGTCCGCCTGCTAAAAGCAGCAAGGCAATTTATGCCAGCATTCAGGATGAACCGCTACTTGCTGTGAAAGATACGCGTGTTACAGAGTATTTTTTGCCATCACCAGATGAAACTGGAAACTATGTGGTTAAGGATGGTTGTAAGGCTGTGTTTGGTAGCAGCGAATATGCAAATATTAGTGAAAGCAATGAACGCATGCGCCGGATTTATTGGGGTTATACAAGTCTTGCTGACCATTCCAGCGCACATCACTTTATTGGGGTAATTAATGAGTAATTATCAATATATTACCAACGAACTCGCTATTGCAAGTGATAAGACTTGGAGCAATACCGCGTTCTATTCAGAAGAGTTTGCCAGATTAACTGATACGCAATACGTTCGCATTTCCGCAAAAATTGAAGAACAAGCCTATGCATCAGACTTTGATCTCGGTCAAATTATTTACATCGTTTATGAGCAAGCGACTTTATCTGATCATCAATTTGGGGCAGCACACAGCCGAGAGCATGTACTGGAACAGGCTGCGCTGACCGATAAAACCTATGGCGGAATCAGTGCAATGGCTGTTGTAGAAACCGCCTATGCTTCAGATCTTCAATTTTATATACAGTCGCACCGCAGTTTAGAAACAGCCATTGCGGCTGATGCCGCATTTGGACAGCGGTCGGCGAGTGCGCAAGTCAGTGAAAAGGCAGTCTTGACGGATACCGCTTACAAGTCATTCACCGATGCAGTGCAAGAGTTGGTGCTTGCGCAGGATCTGTTGTTCGGAAGCAGGCATGCCTTCAGCTTGACGCAAGAAAGCGCGGTGGCGGCGGATGCGGATCAGAGTATTCAACTAGGCACGTACCGTATAAATGAAACGGCGGTCATGTCTGACATGCAGTTTGGATTAAAGCATGCTCATTTTGCTGTACAGGAATCCGCATTCATTACCGACCACTATTTGCAGCAGAGCCATGCACAGGCGTGGACGGCAAATACTGACAATTGGGCTATGTCGCGCTATGCGCCTTATAATTTTGAAGGGGCGGCTGTGATCAATGGGCATCTGCATTTATGGAATGAGCAGGGAGTATATGCAGCTGGATATGAAGGTGAACAAATTAATGGAAGGTTGAAGACAGGAAAAATTGATTTTGGTGATTCTTTGGTACACCCGCAGGCGGCATATCTTGAATACTCCAGCAATGGAAGCACACCAATCGCATTTGATGTGACTACAACCCAAACTGGTGTTGAACAAACCTTCACGTATTTAATGCCGCAAGAAGCATCCCAGCAATTAACCAATGGCAGAGCAGTGTTTGGGCGCGGTTTAAGAGGCCGCCATTTTACATTTTCGCTCTCAATACATGGCAGCGCTGCGCACATCAACGCATTGTCTTTTGACTTTACAAAGACCACAAGGAGAATCTAAATGGCAGGTTCTGTACAGGATTTAGCGCCAGATGGCATTATGGGTGCAGCAATTTCAACAGTCATTGAACAGATGGATAAGATTGATACTTTTGCTGAAAAGTATCAAGCACAGCTGAATGGGGCATTGCAGGATATTAAAAATGTTTCTGTAGCGCCAGTTGATCCGTATATTCGTATTGGTATTCCTGAAACGCCAGTCCCGATTTTGGACTTTGGCAACCAGCCAGTTTTAGCGACTTCACCGCTTACATATCCAGATTTACCGTCTTTCAACAATATTGAGCATTTGCTTGCCGATTTAGATCTTGATGATCTGCAGATACCTGATGCACCTGAAATGCCGGCGATACAGATGCCGTCTGCACCAGGTGTTGCTGTGTTAGATCAACCATTAAAACCCAATGTTTCAACAGATCTTGAATTGCCGAAACTGCCTGAGCTGCAAATGCCGGAATTGGATCAGCTGGTGCAGCTGCAAATACCGGAATTTCAGTTTCCTGAATTGGCTGATTTTGACGGCAAGCCGCCTTCATTGGATTCAATCGCTGTACCGAATGTATTTATGGAATGGCGTGAGCCGACTTATGAATCAGCATTGCTGAATGATATTCAGCAAAAGGTAAAAGCATGGATGGCTGGCGGCACAGGATTGCCTGCGCCAATTGAGGATGCGCTGTTCAGCCGTGCAAGAAGCCGTTTAAGCCGTGACACTGAGCGCGCAGTTCAGGAATCTATCAATGACTGGTCAAGCAGAAATTATTCTATGCCGCCGGGCATGCTTGCCAAGCAGGCCGCTTCAATCCGTGAGCAGGGCCATTTACAGGCGGGTGAGCTGAATCGAGATATTTTAATCGAAGCCAGTAAAATGGAAATTGACAATATTCGATTCATGGTCGAAAGAGGCATTGCGCTTGAGCAGATCATGGTCAATGTGTTTAACAACACAGTGAATCATTTATTTGAAACAGCAAAGTTTAATGCTGAAAGCAAGATCAGTGTTTTTAATGCGCAAGTGGCGCTGTTTAATGCGCAGAACAGCGCATTTGAATCGCTGACTTTGGTATATAAAACAAAACTGGAAGGCGCAATTGCTAAACTGTCTGCCTACAAAACAGCTGTAGATGCTCAAGTGGCGCTGGGCCAAGTCAATGAACAGCATGTGCAGGTGTATAAAGCGCGCATAGACGCAGTGCTGTCTAATGTTGAATTGTACAAAGCATCCATGCAGGGCGCGTCAGTACGTGCGGACGTTATCAAGAATCAATTTGATGCATACCGCAGTGAAGTGCAGGCATTCGGTGAGCAGATCAATGCTGAAAAAATTAAGGTCGATGCGTATGAAGCGCAGACCCGCGCTGAATCTGCACGTGTCAGCATGTTTGAAGCGCAGACCCGCGCTTATGCATCAACGGTACAGGCAGTTCAATCGAAAGCCAGCTTAAAGAGTGACGAGATTAAGCTGAAAATGGAAGCGGCCCGCACATGGATCGCCAAATACAGCGCCGATATGGATGGCTACAAAGCAGACTTGCAGACCCGTTTAAGTGAAGCGCAGCTGAAAACATCCAACTTCAGCGCGCAAGTCGATGCTTGGAGGTCCAGTGCAGGTGTTGAAATCTCGCATGCTGAAATGCAGTCGCGTTTTTCAGACAACAATACTCGGACAAATATTGCAATTGCAGAAATGCAGATCAAAGAATATGAGGCAAAGATTCAGAAATCACTGCAAGAAGCCCAGCTGGCGCTTGAACAAGCGAAAGCGCTTGGTCAGTATTCAGCACAGCTTGCGGCAGGAGCAATGTCTGCTGCGCATGTATCCGCATCAATCAGCGGCAGCGGATCTGCAAGCACATCGAAATCCACAAGTAACAGTGAAAGCCATAACTACAGCTACTAACACGCTGTAGGGGTAGGCCCTAAGCTTATTTGATGCATAAGATTTAACAATTCAAATAAGTTTTAGGACTTTTTTATGAGCTTTGGCATTAAGAAAGGCAGTCCAGCCAAGGGCGGCAAAATCAAAGGCGCTGGCACTGGCACATCGGATGATGTAAAAAAAACCGTACCATCTGGCAGCTATATTATGCCAGCAGATTCAACTGAAGCGATTGGTGAAAAAAATCTGCAAAATATAGGTGATCCCACGCCAGTTAATCTCAGTAACGGTGAATACCAGCTCACGCCTAACGAAGTGCATCAGGTGGGTGTGCAGGCACTTGATCAGATGAAAAATCAAACGCATGTACCTGTTGATCAACCTCAATTGGGTTTCAAGCCTGGACAAAATAAACCTGAGTTATTTTTTGCCAATGGTGGACTGGTACCAAGTGCCTACCCAAGTGCAGATGATATTCGTCGTGCACAACAAAATAGAATTGGTGGGCCACAAATGCGTGATGTATCTGGTATCACTCGTGATGTGAATAGATCTTTACCAAGCACAACAGTAAATACACCACCAACAACCAGTCCACCATCATCTAGTCCAGCGAATCCAGAACCAACACAAGGAGGTGGTTTTGGAGCAGGCGTAAGAAATTTCGTTAATAACAGTAAACTTGTAAAAGGCACTGGATATTTAGGAGCGGCATCGGCCTTATTTGCAAATGCTGCCACACCAAGTGAAGATTATCGTGAACGTTTTGGTTTAGGTGATCAGTCACCTGAAGATTTAGGTACTGTAAAAGGGTTTGCTAAAGACTTCGGTATCAGAGGATTAGGTTATGCATCAGATTTGGGTAATGCCTTAACATTTGGACAAGCTGGACGCTTTTATGCTGATAAACAACGCATTGCAAGTGAAGCAAAAGCAGCTCAACCTGAATTTAATGCTAAACAGAATAATCCCAATGCTGTTGTAAACAATCCATTTGGTAATAATAAAACACCACCTACTACACAAACACAGCCTGAAGCTCAGACTCCATCAAACTCTGTACAGAACTCTGATCCTTATGCTATTCAACAAAAAGGAAACAGCTTTAGCTATGCTAATCCTGGTGCAGCAGCTCAAGCACGAGCAGATGGTATTAGAGAAGGCGAAGGACTAGGATTCAAAGTAAGACCAGTGAATGACCCTCGTGGGGTAGCAAATTTATTTGCCAATACTCAAGAAATGGGACCGACTGAACAACAGATTCAAAATGCAATCGCTCAACGTGAAATGAATTTAGGCTTGGGTATGCGAGGTTATGGTAATAATCCTGTACAAGCACCTCAACGTAATGAAGCACAGGAAGCAGAACGTCAAGCTGTAATTCGTGCAGCAAGCACACCGATTGCAGGGGCAAGAGGATTAACTGCTAATCAAGTCCGTACTTTGTCTGATTTACAGCAAGGTGAGGATAATCGTGCCAATCAACGTTATACCACCGATGCGAACAACGTTGCTGCTTTACAACGTGAAGCCATGGGGCAAGCTGGACAGAACTATCGTACGGAACTAGGTGAGCAAGGTACTAATAACCGATTTAATGCAAATTTAGGCTTTGATGCACAAAAATTCCAAGCAACCAATGATTTAGCGAATCGAGAATTTAATCTTAATGCCACTGAAAAAGGTTTTGGTATTCGTAACTCAGCACGATTAGAGAAATTGTATGAACAATATGATTCTGCGAAATCGGATGAAGATCGTAAATCCATTCAAGAAAAAATTAATCGTTATGCAGGTAATAAAGCAGATACTGGTAAAGACCGTTATATGACTGTGGGTGGTGGTCAAGTTTATGACAAAGAAAGTGGTTTGATTAATCAGCCACAACAATTGTTTGATACTCAGACTCAGCAGTTCGTAAATACACAAATTAATAATCAAACCAGTAATGGTCCAAAAGTAGGACAGGTTCAGGGTGGTTATAAATTCAAAGGTGGTGATCCGAATAGTCCATCTTCTTGGGAAGCTATTTAAAAAGTTTATCCCCCTCTAAGGTTCGACTAAAAAGTATTTAACCCAGAACATACATGACATGCTAATAGGAGTTTGTCATGTCTGAGCAAAAGAAACCTTGGGAACAAAATTGGAATCAACCAACTGCAAATAATTCTGACTCAACCAATAAAAAGCCTTGGGAACAAAACTGGAGCGAAGAAAAGACAGACCGACCTAAAGATAAAGGTTTTTTAGGGCATTTAAAAGATACTGGCTTATCTGCTTTAAAAGGTGCGGTTGCTGTACCTGAATTGGCTGTTGGTATCATGGATGTCATGTCTGATGGTGCTACCGGTAAAATACTTGAGAATAAAAACGGCACTGTTGGCTTTCGACCTAAAGAAGCTAAACAAGCTCTAGGTGATTTACATACAGATCAATATAAAGCCCAACAACAAGAATTTGCTGATGCTGGTAAAGATGGAAATTGGGTAGATAAAGTCGTTGATAAAACAAAAGTTGCCTTAACAAATCCCTCATTAATTGCTAATACTGTCGTTGAGTCTGTGCCTTCAATGTTAGCTGGTGGCGTTTTAGGTCGTGCTTCTGGTATAGCCAATCCTGTTGTAGCTGGTGCTGTTGGTGAAGGTGCAGTTATGGCAGGTAGCCAAGCTGAACAAATTCGCCAAGAAACTGTAGATGGACGCTTAACAGCAGACCAGTCTTTAGCAGGAGTAGCAACAGGCGCACTTGGTGGCTTGATTGGTTTTGCTGGTGGTCGTCTTGCACAAAAAATGGGTATTGGTGATGTTGATACCATGCTTGTAACAGGGCGTGCTGGTCCAGCTGAAATCGCTGGTGAGATTGCATCAATGCCTGCGAAGTCTTTACCTCGTCGTGTAATTGAAGGTGCAATTTCAGAAGGCTTTTTAGAAGAATTACCTCAATCAGTTTCAGAACAAGTCATACAAAATTTAGCCCTAGATAAGCCTTGGCATGATGGCATTGAGGATGCGGCTGTCATGGGGACTTTGGCTGGTATGGCAATGGGTGGTGCTGCCAATATCTTACCTAGCCATAACACAGGTACAGAATCCCAAGATAACCAACAACAATCAGGCTCACCTAATCTACCATCGGCACCTCCACAATCAGGTTCAAATCCAAATAGCGCAATGACAGGTGAATATATCCCACGTGGAAATGCGCCACAGGGGGATAACCAAGGTCGCACAGCTTTTGTTTATGATCAGCCATCAATGGATGCTGATAATTTATTAAACAATAATGGCTTTGATTATGGCAGTGCAGCAACTGGTAATCCAGTCAGCCCAGATACACCACCAGCACCGAATGGTAATTATTTTGATGGTGATTATGGCAGTGAAGCAGCCTTTGATGATTTGTTGAATTCTGTACCACCAGCCAGCCAAACACCTTCACAGCAAATGGGGATTAATCCCAATGATGGGCCTATGTCATCTGCAGCAGCTTTGGCCGTGGATACTGGTGTATCTTCACAGATGCAGCAAGCGGTTGCAGCAGCGGCACAGAATGAAAATAATAATTCACCTTTAACGACAGCAGCAGGTCTACTTAATGCGCCAAACGAAAATAGCTCAAGCAATGAATCGGGTACCGGATCTTCAAGTAATGGACCTCTTGGAGAAACAAGCAATTCGCAGCTTCGAGAAACATCAAGATCTATTTCCACCGTTGCAAACAGTAACGCAGATGACAGCAAAGACAACAACCTTGAGCGGCCAGGAGATACAGCACTCCTTTCAAACACTATCGGAAATGATGGAAAAGATACGTCAGGAAGAAACGATAGTGTCAATTCAGTTTCAGGAATTGGTGAGCCTTCACAAGCAGCACCAGGGCAGCCAGATCGTAATAACCTCAACACCGTCGGGAATAACTCCGTTTTATCAGGCGAAAATGAAGCAGCAGCGACAAGCAGTTCTACTATCGGAACAACTGCAGGTGATTCACAAAATCGAACTGTAGAGCCTATTCTAGGTGCCGACGGTAAAAATAAATGGTTTGGCAACCAAGAAAAAGCACAAGCGTTCTTAGATAAGAAAAATCTAGGTAATGACTATCAGGTTGTTCAGGACGGTAAGCATTTTGAGATTCAACCTAATGTAGCTCAAGTACAAGATGGAAACCAATCACAACTCGAAGCTTTGGAACAACAATTTGAAGAAGCTAAAACCGTTCCTGAAAAGGCAAGGATTCGTAAAGAAATTAATGCACTTCAGCAAGGCGATAATCAACCAAGTGCAATAGAAAATACTATTTCAGCTTCTGAAAATAATATTTCTATGCCTAAAAATACTATTTTGGATGCTCAAAATAATATTGACAAAACCCAAACTAACAATGTTGCAGATCAACTTGCACAACTCGAACAACAGTTTTTAGATGCCAAATCTGTTCCACAAAAAGCAAAACTTAAAAAACAGATTGATCAGCTTAAGTCTCAGCAAACTGAAATGACTACAACACCATTTAGCTCTGAGCAAATTCAAAAACAATATGGTGATACAGCTGAAAGTGTAATGTCTGATATTGAAATTTTGGGTGATGATTTCACAATTGATTTGCGTGATGACAATAAAAAGACCAATGCATTAAATAATCCTAATTACAACGCTGTGCAGAAAGCCGATGGTTCAGTAGAAATTGTAGGCATGAAACACCCAACTACAGGAGAATGGGTGGGTAAAAAGCCTAATGCTATGAGTATTGATGAAAATGCACATCAGGCTGCAACAAGTTCACAAAACAATACCCCTGAACCAACTCAAGCCCAGATTGAGGCTGGTAACTATAAGAAAGGTCATATAAAAGTTCATGGCTTAGATATATCTATTGAAAATCCAAAAGGTTCAGAACGTCGTGGTACTGATCCCAATGGGAAAGAATGGGCTCATACGATGAGCGATCATTATGGTTATATCAAGCGTACTACTGGTGCTGATCAAGAACATATTGATACCTATGTAGGTAAAAATCCTGAATCTGAAAATGTCTTCATTGTAGATCAGATTGATCAGGGCAGCGGTGGATTTGATGAGCATAAGGTGATGCTTGGTTTTGACAGCCAAGAGGAAGCCATTACTGCATATAAATCCAATTTTGACAAAGGTTGGAAGGTAGGTCCTATCCGTACTATGGATATGGAACAGTTTAAAAACTGGCTTAAAAATGAGGATACCTCAAAACCTGCTAATGAAATAAAGGCTGATTCCCTTATCACTCAAGGTGCGAATGTTAACGCGAAATCCGAACAAGGCTTAAATACTTATACTCAGATTCAATCTGATTCTGGTCTGACCCATATCATCCCAAGCATACTGATGGATCAGGTGCATAAGCTTGGAAGTGTTGTGAATGACATATCGAGCATAAAAACGGAAGGTATAAAAACCAATGTGCTGTACGGTAAACAATTACTGGCTCAGATCGCAAAGCTTAAACCGGATGTGCAGGTGCATATTGTTTCTGACTTAAACAGTATTAAAGATAATACGATTCGCGCCAATTTAAATGCGGGTGGTTTTTTTGTTCCAGAGCAGAATACGGCTTATTTATATCCTCAGTCTAGAGCATGGGAAAGTAGTGCGTTAGAGTTATTGAATCATGAATTGGTTCATGCTGTAACAGAGCAATCTATTTTTGCTGGTCAAGTATCTCAAAGCAACTTAAATAAGCTCAATGAAATAATTGATAATATTAAGGAATATGCTTTTGAGAATTATGCAAGTCTGACCGAACATGTAAATGATCGTTTAGACTACGCAACGACAACGAATCCAACTCATGAAATTCTTGCTGTTGGCATTTCTGAAACTCAAGTACGCCAAGTATTGCAAAACATTTTGGGTGCAGATGGATTACAGCAATTAAATTCTATATTTACCGAAATTTCAACGGAACAGGAAAATCAAAATGAGCAACGCAAGCAAAACGGAAATCCGAGAGAGCATTCGAAAGGAAACACTAAAAATGTATCAGAGCCTACCGATGGAATCACAGAAGAAGTTAGCGGGGGAACTACAAGTACTGAAACAGACAGAAATTTCAAACGAAATACGTCGAATCCGAGCGGAAATTTATCAGGAAATGAAAGTTCACAATATCCCTTTACCTTAAACAAAACCATTCAAGATTTTGGTGAAAAAGTTGGTGGAGCTCGTAAAGATACCGCTGTAAGAACTGGGAAAAAATCCACAGCCAGCAAAGAAAAAGATAACCGTCCGACTTGGGCTAAACGATATGAAATTAGTGAAATAGTTGCTTCTATAAATTCAGAAGAAAAAGGTAAGTGGATAATAAGTGATACCCGTAAAAAGGATTGGAAGGGGCAAAACCGGATTGTCACAAAACAGCAGTTTAATACTAAGGAAGAAGCTGAAGCTGCATTACCGCTAAATGCAGTTGCTCAAAAGCATCGAGTATGGTCTGCTGGCAAAGAAACTTTTGCCATTTATCGTGAAATTAATGATCGTAAACGGGTTAAGGTCGTTGAGCAGGAGTTTAAAACGCGTGAAGAAGCTATGCAATATATGGCAATTCATGCATCTGAAATCTTAGAAACAAATACTACCTTCGGTGAAATTGATCTGCCACGTCCTGAAAATACACAACGTAAAGGGATTGCACGTCGTACAGATGATGCTAAGGATTCAGACTTCACAAAAGTATTCGGATTCCGTGGTGTTGAATTTGGGAACTGGAATAATCAGTCAGAACGCCAAGAGCTATTAAATGATGCCTTTGATGGTCTCATGGACTTGGCTGAGATTTTAAATATCCCACCTGCAGCAATTAGCCTAAATGGGGAACTCGCTTTAGCGTTTGGTGCCAGAGGGCAAGGATTAAGTGGTGCAAAGGCGCACTATGAACCCGAACGTACTGTGATTAACTTGACCAAATTGAATGGCGCAGGTTCATTAGCTCATGAATGGTGGCATGCATTAGATCACTATTTTGGTCGACAAGATGGCAAAGCCCCATCTGAATGGGTAACGAACGCGGATGGCAGTCGATCATTAAAGATTGCAAAACACTTTGAAGATATGAGCGTCACTTCTGGATTCTCTTATAAATCAAATGTTCGTGAAGATGTGCAAGAAGCCTATAAACAATTGGTACAGACAATTTTTAGAAAATCTGAAAACTATATTGAAGATACTGTTAAGGTTGAAAGCTTCGTTAGTTCTGCGAGAAACAACTTAAAAGATCAATTAGATAAGTTACGTGCTGATCTTAATCGTGAGCTTGATCCTAAATATTACAAGCGCTTTAACAAAGCTGCCTCAGCTGAACAGCTGGCTGAGTTTGATACGGTTGCTGAGTTATTGCTTACAGGTACGGCACTTACTACGGAAATACGTCACAACAATAATAAGAATAGTCGAAATATATTTAGTGGTGCACGTTGGTCTAATGATGCCCTAGATAAATTAAGTGTGATTTATAAATCTGTCCGTGGTAGATCAGGGTTTAATGCTGAACAAAAGGGTGTACTAGACCGATTACGTCAATACATGAATACCTATGCCCAACGCCTCAAACTATTGGCAGAAGCTCAAAATGGTACAGAGAAAGCGAAAATGATACCAACGGATTTTGCTATGAACGCAAAAGAGTTAGATCAGGGACGTGGTACAGATTATTGGATTACTACTCCTGAAATGACAGCACGTGCATTCCAAGGGTATGTAGAAGATAAAATTTCTCAAAATAGTGGCTACAGTCCGTTTCTGAATTTTGGCCCTGAGAGTGCTGCGATTTTTACCCCATGGGGTTTTAAGCGACCATTTCCTACTGGTACAGAACGAAAAGCAATCAATGCAAAGTTTTCTGATTTGGTTGATACACTAAAAACAGAAGAAACAGAAACAGGGATTAAACTTTATAGTCGTGACAAATTAAAACCTGATAACGAGCGTAGAGGTGCTTCACCATTAGACACGACCTTTACTCCCTTATCCGTTGTCAGTGCTACTCGTAGAGTCCTTTCTATTCTTCAACATCTCAAAATGTCCGCTACACAAGATGCGTCTTCTAGGGGGCGTATCAATGTCAGTCTTAATAATAGGATCGGGGTCAACAAAGTCGGGAATGTGAATTCCAATGGGTTTAGTGTTCAGGTTATTTCTAGTTTTAGCGATCTTCCGAAAGTCATACAAAATGATGCAACCTACAAAGATGAAAATGGCAAAACCCAAAATTATGATGTAAGCGGTGTTTGGCATGATGGCACGCTCTATGTGGTTGCTGATCAGGTTTATGGGGATAGCAATAAACAGCTTACTACATTTGATGCTTATGAGGAATTATTAACCCATGAAATTGTTGGGCATTTTGGTGTTCAAAAGCTATTTGGAAATGAGTATAAGACCAAGTTGCAACAACTATATAATGCTTTAGGTGAGCTTGAAGGCATCCGCAAAATCGCCAGTAAAAATGGTGTAAATATGGCACAGTTTGAAAGTGCATATATTGAGCCATATACCCAAGGTGCGAAAGAAGGAATTTATGCTGAATCAGATGTACAACAAGCCTTGGTTGGAGAATTATTTGCTTTTGTTGCACAAAATGCTAAGTCACGTCCTTTTGTACGTCAAAAGCTAAAAGAAGTTATTGGCTATATTCGTCAGTGGTTCCGTGATCGTGGCTTTGATAAATTCCTTTCACGTTACAATGATGCCGATTTGATGATGTTTTTGTCAGAAGCTCGTAAGGCTGTAGTTGATCGAAGCTATTTTGGTAAATATAAAAATCAAGAATTTTCATCTAAGAACAATTCTGATACTCCCCTTTATAGCCGTCTCACTAAAAGTAATTCAGGTTCTACAACTCAACAAGTACGAGATGTGTTGATTGATCGTTTTGGTAAAGAGACCATTGATGAGCTTGAACGACAAGGTAAGCTTGAGATTATTCAGGATTATCAGGTTGAAGGTGTTGAGGGCTTCTATTACAACGGTAAAGCGGTACTCGTTGCATCGAATCTGACTGCTGAAAGCACAGTGCCAACATTCTTACATGAGTTGGGTGGTCATGCTGGTTTTCAAAACATGATGAACCAAAAACAATATAATGAATTGATGAATCAATTTAATAAATTGGTTGAGCAGGGTAATCCTGTTGCTTTAGCTGCAAAGATGCTTGCAGAACGTGAACAAGGCTCTGAACGTCAGCAGCTTGAATATTTACCATATTTATTAACCCTTTCATCTACTATGCAACAACGTAATGTGATTCAACGGAATGCACTGCAAAAGTTGATTAACAATATTGTTTCGTATGTAAAAGCATGGGTATTTGATAATTTTGGAATCAATCTTAATTTGAATCCTGATGATATGCTTGCATTATCAGAGCGTATGATTGGGCAAATTAAACATCAATCATCATTGGATTTAATTCGTCAAAAATATCATGGTACAAATCAATGGATGACAGCACCAAACGGTGCAAAGACACATCTTTCAGAACAACAATGGTTACAAGTCCGCACACCAGAATTTAAGAAATGGTTTGGCGATTGGGAGAATGATGCCAAAAATGCCTCTCAAGTATTAGATGAAAATGGGGAGCCTAAGGTTGTTTATCATGGTACAGCATCTGAGTTTAATGAATTTAAACAAGGCCATGGCATATTAGGTGATGGTATTTACTTAACTGATAGTTTTGATACAGCAGATGTATACGCCAATATCCGTGGAGAAAATGGCTTTGTACTTCCATTATTTGTAAACATTCGGAATGCGTTCAAAACTACAGGTAATGTTTCACGTGATGAATTTGTAGAAGCGACAACTTCTGGGAAATATCAAGGAATTGTTCATCAGTTTGAAAATCAAGAATATATTGTTGCGTTAGAGCCTAATCAAGTAAAAATGGCAGAGGGGAATAAAGGCACATTTAATAGTGAAAGTTCAGATATTAGATTTAGCCGTTCAGCAAAAGACATTATTGATAATCTGAGTAAAAACTTAGGTAATATTTCCATTTCATCGGTTAAGGATAAAACAGGTTATAAATTTACTGATTGGTTGGGTATTGGCTTATCAGCCTTAGGTCGTCGACAACTTACTGAAATTTACAGCAAAATTTTACCGCAGTTAAACAAATATAATGAATTGGCTGCTCAAATGGATGCTGATAAGAACGATGCTGGTGCTGAAGCTGATAGTGTCGTGCGTGAATGGGCAAATTTAAACGATGAAGATCAACTTGCAGAGTTAATGCATGATTCGACTTTAGCAAAAATTGACCCTACAAAGCCTTATGTGAAAGGGGACAGTGTTTCCAGATATAAGCAATTACGTGATGATTACAATTCATTATCACCTGAAGCTCAGGCAATGTATTTAAAAGCACGTGATGCTTATAAAAAGCACTATGCAAAAGTACATCAAGCAATTAAAGAGCGCATCTTACGATCAGAACTTTCTAGTCAAAAGAAAGCTGATTTACTTAAACAGATGGATGATAACTTCTTCGGTTATGTCAAAGGAGTATATTTCCCATTGGCTCGTTTTGGTAAATATGTAGTGGTGATGCGTAATCAAAATGGTGAAGTTGAGAGCGTTAGCCGTGCTGAAACCATGGGAGAAGCACAAAGTCTACGATCAGAATTAATGCAAAAATATCCTCATTATAAAACTGATCGAGTCGTGTTGGATAAAGAGTTTAATGCTTCTCGTGATGCCGTTGGCCGTGGATTTATGACTAACCTATTTGCTGAGGTTGATAATCTTGGATTATCCACAGCTGAACAGGCAGAATTTGAAGACACTTTAAGTCAATTATATCTATCATCTATGCCTGATTTATCCTGGGCAAAACATGGTATCCATCGAAAGGGTACTGCTGGATTCAGTCAGGATGCTCGTCGTGCATTTGCTCAGAATATGTTTCATGGCGCAGGTTATCTTGCCAAATTGCGATATGGTGATCAGTTGGCACAGCAGCTTGATGATATGCAGAAATACGCATCTGAACAAAGTAAGCTTAATGATAGTTATGATCAGCCGACAGCTCAACGTGTCATTGATGAAATGAACAAACGTCATGACAATTTAATGAATCCTAAATCACATCCACTTTCAAGTGCCTTAACCAGTTTGGGCTTTATTTATTACCTGGGGCTATCACCAGCAGCAGCTATGGTCAACTTATCGCAGACAGCATTGGTGGCTTATCCATTGATGGGTGCTAAATGGGGCTTCGATAAAGCGGCAGATGAATTACTGAAAGCATCGAATGACTTTAGAAAGGGGGTAGAGTTTCACAAGGTGAAGTGGGAAGGATCAAAAACTGACCTTTACAAAACAATTAGCTCGGATATTTCTAAATTTCTAAATAAAGATGAAAAACAGGCTTATGAAGATGCTGTGGCGCGTGGCGTGATTGATGTCACTCAGGCACATGATTTAGCAGGAATTGCACAGGGTGAAGATAGTGGTGTGATGTGGAAGACACGCCCGATTATGCGTGCAGCGAGTGTCATGTTCCATAGTGCTGAACGATTTAACCGTGAAGTCACTTTTATTGCAGCATATCGTCTAGCACGTCAATCAGGTGAAAAGCATGATTCAGCATTTGATCAAGCCGTAGATGCTACTTACAGAGGGCACTTTGATTACAGTTCCGGAAACCGTCCACGCATCATGCAAGGTAATGTTGCTAAAGTTCTTTTACTGTTTAAACAGTTTGGTCAGAACATGGTTTACACATTGGCTCGTCAGACATATCAGTCAATCAAAGGTGAAACGGAAGCCGAACGAAAAGAAGCTCGTAAATCACTTGCTGCTATTTTGGCAATGCACGCAACTTTTGCTGGTACGCTTGGGTTGCCTATGGTTGGAATGTTGTTGTCAGTTGCATCATGGATGGGTGGGGATGACGATGACCCTTGGGATGCTGAAGTTGCATTACGGAACTATCTTGCTGAAGCATTTGGACCAACGATTTCAAATATGCTAATGAAAGGTGCGCCACGTGGTATTGGTGTGGATATTTCTGGTCGCGTTGGTATTAATAATTTACTGTTACCAGATGTACAAGAAGGGTTAGAAGGGAAAAAGTGGTGGGATTCAGCATCAGCAGCAGTATTAGGTCCTATTGGCGGGATTGGGGCAAATATAGCAAAAGGTGCACAGGAAATTTCAGAAGGGCATAATCTACGTGGAGTGGAGAGTATGTTGCCAGTATTTCTTAAAAACTTTGCCAAAACCTATCGTTATGCTGATGAAGGTGTACAAGACAAAACTGGTGTATCTATCATGGATGAAGTTAGTTCAATGGATTTACTTGTCCAAGGTATGGGGTTCTCACCATCTGATGTTCGTACAGCCAATGAAGGCAAAACAGCAATTTATCAGCTTAACCGAAAGCTCAATGAGCGTCGTAGTCGTCTGATGACATTATGGTCACGAGCGAAAATGATGGATGACCAACAAGAGATGGATGAAATTTGGGACGAAATTCAAGGTTTCAATGACAAAAATCCATCACGTCGTATAACTAGAATGAACCTTAATCAAAGTTATCGTAATCGACAACGTCGTATAGATCGTGCGGAAGATGGCATATATTTGTCACGGAATCGTCAAGATGCACGTGAAGCTGGTTACTTTGCTTTTGGTGAATAATTAGTGATAGAAAAGCCACCTTATGGTGGCTTCTCTAATCTTCTATGTTTTATAACTTAGTTACACTGCATTTGACCACCTATATCACGGCAAACACGACCATTATTATAATAAGTACCATTATTGCCATTATATCGATTGCCTTGATTATCCCAACAACCCGATCCATCACAACTTGTCATATGTGTTGGGGCTGGTTGACGTTGTGGCATAGGTGCAGAGTAAGAGTTATTTGAGTTTGAATAACTATCACCACTTGAAACATTTACCCCATTTAATGCTGCCTGAGCTCTTAATTGAGCAGCAGTAAGCTGACCGTTTCGAGAACCTTTATACGGTGTACTTGCTGCTTTTAATAAAGCTTGTCTTTCAGCTTCTTGTTCAGCAGAACGCGTTTGTTGCTGAGGTTGACTGTATGTTTGACGAATATAATTTTGCGATTGATAGGATTGTTGCGCAGAATTTCGATTACTCTGTGAATATGTTCGTTGAGGCGCGGGAGCTGATCCAAGCGAGCGTATCGTTTCAATCTTTTGTTGTTTTGCACCCGTTGGTGGAGGTTTACTTGAATAGGTAACATTACCTTTTGCATCAACCCATTTGTAAACCCCTGCATATAGATTTACTGGAATACACAGTAAAATAAATGTTGTAATTTTTAATACACTCATGCGCATCTCAAAGATAATAATTATATGAAATTACGATAGATTAATTTTAGAGCTGAATCAATACTTCGAAAGATTTGCTAACTTGGTTACTCCTTAGTTCGGTATACAATATTCAAAAGAAAGAATTTATCACAGGATTTGTAAAACGTGCTTGAAACTGATTACATTGTTTTTAGAGGATTTAATTAAATGTAAAAAATTCTTACCATTCAATGGCTATTTTATTTAAAGGATAAGTATGCAAAATCCAATGTTTTTACCTTCAATTGCTGTAGCTTTATACGATAGAGCTTTAAAATCTGCTCAACAAGGTCAAACTTGTAACGTAATTATGTTGTGTACAGCAAGTGTGGAGGCCTTTATTAATGAATATTTAGAGTTAGGCACTAGATTGATTGAAAATGATAAATTACAAAGAGCTAATATTGAAAAAATAAAGCAATTAATAGATTACAAGGAAAATTCATTTCACATTTTAATGCCTTTTATCCTAAAGAAGTAGAGTTGATAAATGCACTAAAAAAGCATGAAGATGATCGAGACAATATTTTCTTTAAAATAAATACTATAAAAAAGCATTGTGATGTGAAACCATGGGATAAAGGTACTGAAATATATAGTGGCTATTGCACTTTAGTAAGTATAAGAAATGCTTTAATGCACCCACGATCTAAAATGGTTGAATATGGTGAAAATGATTTTCCGAAGTTTTTAAATTCATTCAAACAACAAAAGAAAATTAAGTATTTTAATGACATAAATAAAAATATGTCATGGGTTGAGGCGATTGATACTGTTGAGTTTTCAAATTGGTGTATTAAAGCATTTGAAAAGATGATGATATCAATTTTAGAGGTTATGTATTATGCAAAAATTGAAAATTTGCCCCAATTGCCCCTAATAACTTCGAAAAATGCATTATATTACTTACAATCTTTTAAGTTCCCTGAAGATTTATTAATAAAAATTCTTTCATCCCCCTCTAAGGCATGACCTTTAGTTTTAATACTCAAATAATCAAGACAGTCAATCGACTGTCTTTTTTATTAATTAACTTGCCTTAATTATAGGGATTCCAAATGAGTAAAATACTATTAGCACATGCACTAACAGCATTTATTGGCACTAAATCCGTATTGGCAACTGCCATGAGTCGTGGCGAATATAACGAGTATCGTGGTTGGGAAATTCCTGAAAATGAAGACCCCGAAGAACAGGGATATTTGGTGGAATATGTCGATGGTGGCAAGCCAAATGATGATCGTCATAAAGGTTATATTTCTTGGTCGCCTGCATGTGTATTTAAAGATGCTTATCGACCAAATGGAAGTTTAACTTTCGGTGATGCGCTTACTGCTTTGAGACTAGGTAAAAAAGTTGCTCGTTCATGTTGGAATGATTTGCAATATGTGGTTGCTCAAGGTGAATCCAAGCAAATTGAATCAACCTATATCTGGAATCCACACAACAAAGCTCATGCTGAAAAACTTGGTGGGTACATTGATGTTGCACCATATTGCACATTAAAGACAGTACAAGACACTTTGGCTATGGGTTGGACACCATCTACAGGTGATCTATTCGCAAATGATTGGTTGATTATTGATAACCCCCTGTAAGGTTCGCTAAATAACCGCCTTTAAATAAAACTCTACGAAATAAAGTAGAGTTTTATTTCGGGGCAAGTTATGCAAGAAAACACAATTCCATGGATCATCAAAGTTGTGCCTGCCGTAGTGGGGGCTATTCTTGCCCTGGTATTAAGTGGTGACATTGATAAAAACGGAAAAATTCAAGTTTCTTTGGGTGTTATAGGCAAGTTTCTATTCAGCGTTTCAGTCAGCCTTTATGGCGGTTCGGCATTTATTGAATATTACGAATTATCAAAATATTCTCACATGGCTCAAGGCTTTGTGATGCTTATGTTTGCAGTTTTTGGATTATTAGGGATTGGCATTCTTTATCAGTCCATTGCACTGATGCAGGGTAAGCCCTTATCTGAAGTTATTAGTGAGGTCAAAGCTGCCTTTATTTCAATACTTAGTAATGGTAAAGGTGACAAACAATGAGCGTAGATCAATCACAACAAGTTGCTCAGGTATATTCATGGCTTCGTGCTATGTCTGGTGGCAAATTAAGTCAATCTCAGGTTGTAGCTGGTGATCAGATTATTGAGAAAAATGGCTTAAATGTTTTTGCAAAACTTATTGGCTTTGAAATACCTACACCTTTAGTAAATGGACAGCGAGATATTTCTGAGAATGGTTATGCAATTATTAGAGATGCTGAGGGTTTTCGTTCAACAGCTTATTTAGATACAGGAGGTGTTTGGACTATTGGCTTTGGTACCATTAAATACCCAAATGGCACATCAGTTAAAAAAGGCGATACTTGCACGAGAAATGAAGCTGAACAATGGCTTAAAAACGATTGTGTATGGGTTGATGCTTATCTTGATAAAAATGTCAAAGTTAATCTTAATCAAAACCAATTTGATGCATTGGCTTCTTTTGTCTACAACATAGGCGAAACAGCATTTGTAAAAAGCACAATGCTTACTCTTATTAATCAAAACAGTTTGACCTCAGCTGCAAGTCAATTTGATCGTTGGGTGTTTGATAATGGAAAGCGTATTCAAGGTTTAGTCAATCGTCGAGAAAAAGAAAAATCATTATTCCTAATGGTGGCTTAAATGATTGATGCGCTTTTAGCACCGTTTTACAAGTGGATTGTGATGGCGCTTCTTCTGGTTCTTTTGGGGTATGTCGCTTACTGCAATTCACTTGCTAAGGATCTGCGTCTGGCAGATCAGGAATGCCAAACAAAAATTGAAACAGCCATTAAGCCTTATCAAGCAGCTATTTCTGTAGCTGAAGCAAAGGCTAATAGTGCGAGTAAAAAATATGAAGAAATTAAAGGATTGGAGCGGGAACGCACGGAAGTCATTAACAATAAAATTGAAACAATCAAGGAACGCACTATTTATAGCAACGTGTGTCTTGATGCTGATGGCGTGTCAGCCCTTAACGAAGCCGGCATACTTGAATATCCCCCATAACCTAACTCAAGACTGCTCACAATTACCTGTCATCAAACAGGGGGATGGGGCATATATGTTAAGTGCTTGGGCGAAGGATCGCCGTATGTATGTTGAATGTGCTCAAGCTAAACGCGCTTTAAATCAAGCAGTTCGAAGGCCATCAAGTTGAGGGTCTTTTTGTGGGGTAGTTATGCAAAAAGATCAGGTGATTCGAGTAAATGTTAAGCCATCTTTCGGAGTAAGAATTTTGAGATGGCTGACCTGTTGGGGGGAGATGTAAATGGCATTAGCTATTAATATCTATTAATCCATTTCTTTGTTCGTTTAAACATTTGTAAGTTAGCATAAAAAAATGGAAATAGCTCTCCATAATAAGGAAGTTTAACCAAGCTATTTAAGTCAGCATTAGACCCATTATTACAATTAATTGATATTTTATCCAATATTTGATAAATAGGCTTTAAGGTCTGAATTAGGTCATTTAGTATATAAGGCTTAGATCGCTGTACTATGTATTGATACATGAGAAGATCAAGTAGCATCAATGGTTGCCCACTAAAGTCGAGATAATGAGTATATCCAGTCGCATTTGGATACTTGTTATAATGTTTTAATAATTCTGTTTCTATTTTTTCACTATTTATATAAACCCTCAAGTAATCTTCAGATAGCTCAGCCCAGCTATGAATTGGATGGTTGTCATATTCTTGATACTTATTGGTCAATTTATTTAAATTCTGATATCGTGTTTTATTAGCATATGAACTTAGAAAATTAAATAAACCATAAGCTTTATGCTCTATGTCTAGTGGTGCGATTGGTATGTCATACTTACTTCCTATTTCTGCGCAGCTGTTGAAAAGTTTTATAAGATTGTGACCTTTTTTTTCTAAAAACTTTGCATCGGGTTTTTGAAAATTATTTGTATACATATACTCTGAAACTAAAGCTATTTTCAAAAATCTTTCTATACCAATGCTTAAATTAAAAAAAGCAGAATAAAATAATCCGTCTTTATTATCATAAATATTAGCTTTTGTAAGGAACTCTATTCCAGATAACATAGAAGATTGTGTTAAATAGCATTCTTGAAGTAAATCATTGAAATCACTATTTCCGTATAATAAATTCATCATTTAAAATTGATCCTTACTATTATTCAATAGTCCCTAAAACTGGCACCATTCTAGGCCCAGCCTGTCTAGCCTTACCAATAATCTCTACCAGCTCATCATAAGTCAGCTCAAACTTATCATCGCTGTCAAAAATGTAGACCATATTCTTGTCCTTGTATTCTTCAGGTGTTGGTGGCACAAACCGCTTAGGAATTAAAATCTGTGCCAATTGTTCATTTGTAATTTGAAATAAATGCATAGTCTTATCCTACTCTAAAGAGCTCATTCCATTCAGTTAAATAGTTCGGGGATTTTTGCCCTTGATTCATTTGCCAGTGTTCTTCTTTACGACCACACAACCCTAATGATAGTGAACCCTTGCCATATTTATGCGAAATGTGATCAATAGCGTCTGAGAGCTTGGCTCGTTTAATCTGTAACGAATAATCAGTGAATAGATCGGGTGAGAATTTGCTTTTGGGGATAATCTCCATTAGGACAATTCCCGCCTTTTTATACTTAAAGCCAGGTTTGAATATTTCATCAATAGCCTGCATTGCTATACGTGTAATTTCTAAAACATCATCGGTATGCTCAGGTAGCTGCATAACCACATAGGGCATGTATTTCTCGGTCTTATCGAAGCGCCCAGTCTGAATATGTACTCCAATCATTTTGCATAAAGATATATCATCCCTAAGCCTTGATACCGCTCTTTGCACATACAGACGCACTGATGATTTGATGTTTTCAATATCGTAGATTGGTTGGCCATAAGACTGGCTGCTAATGATTTGCTTTTTTGCAGGAGCATCACGCTCTAGGTCAATGCATGAGATACCATTTAATTCACGTACGGTCTTTTCCATGACAATACTGAATTGCTTTTTAATTTCAGTTGGACGCGCTTGAATTAAATCTAAAACAGTGCGGATATTCATCGCATTGAGTTTTTTACCGTTCTGCCGTCCAACACCCCAAACCTCACCAACCTCGACTTGTGCCAGCAAGGCTTCAGTAGAGCAGGGATCCATATCAATGAGATTGCATACCCCATTAAAAAACTTATTTTTCTTTGCTAAATGATTAGCAATTTTTGCTTCAGTCTTTGAACGGCCGATACCAACGCAGCAGGGTAAATTTAACCACTGCCAGGCGGTATTACGAATTTCTTGCGCATAGTCAGTTAGATCAAATAAATGCTCATAACTGGTGAGATCCAAGAAGCATTCATCGACTGAATAAATTTCCTGTTCTCCTGGTGCAACATACAGCCCCAGTAAAGTCATAAAGCGGCGAGACATAGCGCCATAGAGTGCAAAATTACTTGAGAGTACTTGTACATCATGTTTTCTAATGATGTCTTGGATTTGAAATACTGGCACACCCATAGCAATACCCAAATCCTTAGCTTCTTGTGATCGGGCAACAGCGCAGCCATCGTTGCTTGAAAGTACAATAACGGGGCGATTATTGAGTGACGGATTAAAAATACGCTCACAACTGACGTAGCAGTTATTCACGTCAACTAACGCGAATATACGATTTTCAGCTTTCATTTTTGTACTTCTTATTTGCTGCTTGGGCGTTTATAAAACTGCTTTAAATTGAACGTAACTACACCTTGTATGGAGATAGATTGGCTATCTTTAGGAATAATATGTTCGTACGCTGGATTTTCAGCTTTAAGCCATAGAGGAGGCAGCTCATAGTCCTCATCACCAAACAAGTCTTTGATTTCTAGTTTTGTCATTTTTGCGGTAATCATTAATCGCTTTAGCGTGACTTCACGCTCATCAATGAGTGCTAAAACAATATCTCGATGTTGCGCTGTGATGCTCTTATCGACAAGAAAAGGGTCATTTACCTCAAAGCCAACATTGAGCATTGACTCACTATCAACTCGACCGATAAAAGTAGAAATTGGATTAAAAATGAGGAAATCATTTAAATCTATAGATTTGTCGATATGATCTTTGGTTGAAAATGCCGGTCCAGCAGAAAAGCGCTCCAACGCAACAGGAAGCTCAATACTACTCTTGATTGAGACTTGCGCGAGATCAAATTTAGATCCCAGAGCATGTTCTTTTTGTATTTTCTCAAATACTGCGTTCACAGTAGGGCTGGGTGCTCCATCTGTGCCCATAATCTTTTGGAGGAATGACCAAGCGTCATCCGAGAAATAGATCGGTAATTTCTTTGACATGTTTGACTCCTACGCTACGAGGCGTGTTTGGAATTTTTTTATAGAGTAGTCTGTGGCAAAATAAATTTCAAATTTAAAAACTGTGGATAATCAAAGCAGCGCTTGGTTGGCCAGATTTTATGAATTGCTTACTGGCATTTTTAATGCCTTTTTTCTGAAAAAATTGTCGTCAAAATGGTCAATTTTTTCTATATTTTCCATAATAGTTTTGCAGAAGTTTTGCAGGAATTTTGCAGGCGATAATTCAAAAAGCATTAAATAGAATGTGCTGTACCGCTGTAAAACTTACAAGTATGCTAAAATTCAGGAGAAAATGCCTTGATGTATGGCCAAAATTATTTCTTAAAATATTTTTACAACCTATTGATTCTAAACAATGTCTGAAATTGAAACCCATCCATTACAGCCGTTTTTGCCAAAAAATGGCAAACTTTTAATGCTAGGCAGTTTTCCGCCGCCAAAAACACGCTGGAAAATGGATTTTTACTATCCGAATTTTCAAAATGACATGTGGAAGATATTTGGCCTATGTTTTTTTCAGGATAAAAATCATTTTCTCAATGTAGATAGCAAAACTTTTAAAGAGCAGCTCATTCGAGATTTTTTAAATGAAAAAGGGATTGGTATTTTTGATACAGCCTATCAAGTGATCCGTTTGAAAGGCAACGCATCAGACAAATTTTTACAAATTTATCAACCATCTGATATTGCCATGCTGTTAGCTCAGATGCCGAATTGCCGCAGTATTATGACAACGGGCGATAAAGCCACAGATACTTTAATGCTCTCTATGCTTGAAAATACTGAAAAACCGAAAATTGGTCATTTTGTACATACAAATTTTGAGGGCAGAGATTTAACGCTATACCGTATGCCATCATCATCTAGAGCATATCCGCTTGCATTGGAAAAAAAGGCAGAGGCTTATGCACAATTGTTTAAAGATGTGGGTTTAATAACGCGGATCTAAGTTTTTTCACTTCTCATATATGAAATAATTTTTTTATTATAAATTCATAGCCTTATTATTTTTTTAAAAGCATGAGTATGCATATTGCGGCTTTTTTATTGATTTATAAATAGGCCAGAAGCACGAAAGGGTTTGTTCAGTTTAAACCAACAAATCCATTAGCTTTACGATAAAATTTTTAATACTGTTTAGGCATCATTGCAGGATATTGTACCCATTTGAAATCGTGTACGGTAAAATCACGGACTTGATGAAAATTATTCCAAATGAGGCGGCTGCCTTTAGTCCATTTTAATGCCTTAATTCGCTGTTGTACCAAAGCGAATTCTATTTCATTTGCTAGTCTTAATTCACCAATTTCTGCATATAAACGTATCCCTGGATATTCTTGAAATTGACCATTGATTAATGATTTTAGCCAAAAGACTTTACTGCTATTTATCGCTTGTATGCAGGTTTTTGGATTCATTGTTAAATTTTCCCGAAGTGACGCTGAATAAGTATCAAAGAAGAAACCTGAAAAGTTCGATTCATGTAAAAATAAAGTGCCAATTGGAGTAATTGTTGGCTGCAAATTTTGATCAACCGTAGCAATCGAGCAATGCATAGATGCTCGTTGGGCATTTGCAACGACTTTACGAATTTGAGTCCAATGCTGCTGATTCATGATTTTGCCTTTTTTATTATTGTCTATGCATATCACTTTATCAGAGTTTTTCACTATTTTTGTGCTAAACAATGGTAATAAACTGGTCATTCATGCCACTGTATTTGCTTTAAAATCAGGCAATTTAAAAAATATTTAAGCGTACTTTTTAGCCAGGACAACACAGCACACCACAGCTAAAGATACCGCAATCATTAGCAGGCTGATATGTTCATTTAATAATACGGCGCACAGCATAAGGCCAATAAAGGGCTGTACCAGCTGGATTTGACCGACTTTGGCAATTCCACCCAAAGCTAAGCCTTTGTACCAAAAAAAGAAACCGATTAACATGCTGAACAATGACACATACGCTAAGCCAATATATGCACTGGCTGGAATATACTGAAAACTGTTTGGGAAATAGTACCAGCTTAGCGGCAGCATCAGCGGTAAAGCAATGACCAAAGCCCAGCAAATGACCTGCCATCCGCCTAAAGTTCTAGAAAGTACGCCGCCTTCAGCATATCCCAATCCGCAGAGCAGAACAGCAATAATCATATAGATGTCACCGAGAGAAACTCCTTTAACACCAGATTGATGCATCATGAAAAAGATGACTAAAGCACTGCCAGCACCTGCAAACAGCCAAAAGGCATTTTTAGGCATTTCTTTGGCACGTAGCACCGCAAAAAAAGCCGTGGCTAAGGGGAGTAAAGCTACAAAAATTAAAGAGTGCGCCGCAGTTTCGGTTTGTAAAGCCAGTGCCGTAAATAATGGAAAACCCATGACGACACCGGCAGAGGTGATGCATAAGGATTTAATTTGCTGCTTAGATGGCCAAGGCTGTTTTAAAACCAATAAGAGGATCAGCGCCAAAATGGCTGCAATACATGCGCGTGCGCCAGTCAGAAACTCCGGACTAAAACCCTGCACAGCAATACGGGTTGCGGGCATGGATCCTGCAAAAATAACCACGCCTATAAAACCGTTGAGCCAGCCTTGATGAACTTCTTTGATCTTAAACTGCATGTGCATTCCATATGTAATGGCTTGAGTATGTAATGAAATCTATACCTTTCTATATAAACAATATAGATACAGTCCAATACAATTAAAAATAACTGTTATGGGTGAAATATCCATACAATTTGCATTTTCGAATACCTTTGCATAGTCTGTACGGAAGAGTTTTAGCCCTTAAATGGCTGAACTATTCAGTAAATTTTTTAAAATATGTATTGAAACTTTGATGAAGCTGCCTGAAAGTGGAAATGAAAAAATGACAAAAATCGAATGGGTCATGCAGCAAGTCCAGATCTTAATCGGCCAAAAACAGCTTTCTGAAGGCGGCCGCATTCCGTCTGTACGTCAATTTTCCCAACAATTAGGCTGTTCTGTTTCAACTGTTGTTGAAGCCTATGCGCGTTTAGTCAGCCGCGGCATATTGGAGTCAAGAATTGGAGCAGGCTATTATGTCCGCAGCCGTTCTGCAGAAAATGTTTTATTCACCGAACATCGTATTGAATATAACCGTGAGGTTGATCCGCTATGGGTTTCACGCCAGTCTTTAGATGCATCTGATGATATGCTGAAACCCGGCTGCGGCTGGCTGCCTAAAGAATGGATGCCTGAACAGACTGTAAGGAAAGCATTGAAAATGGCCGCCAAATCGGACGGCAATTTTTTACTGGATTATGCTGCGCCGCACGGACATGCCAATTTAAGGCGTTATATTGCCCGTAAGCGTGAAGTTTATGATGTAACGCTTAATTTGAAGCAAATTTTTATTAGTGATTCAGCTACCCATTCTATTGATTTGATTTTTAGGCTTTTGCTAAAAGCAGGTGATACGGTACTGCTTGATGATCCGTGTTACTTTAATTTTAGAGCGCTGATCAAGGCGCATGGACTGAATTGCATTACAGTGCCGTATAGCAAAAATGGTCCAGATATAGACGTATTTAAGCAAGCGCTGAAGTTTCAGCCCAAAGTTTATTTAACCAACTCAGGCATACACAATCCAACTGGGGCATCGCTTTCGATGTAAACCGCATTTGAAATTGCTAAATTGGCGGAGCAAAGCGGATTAATGATCATTGAAGATGATATTTTTGCAGAATTTGAATATTTGCATGCGCCGCGTTATTTAACTTTACTTGGATTAAAACAGGTGATTCAAATTGGCAGTTTTACCAAAACGCTGTCTGCCGCTGTGCGCTGCGGTTATATCATTGCTCAAGAAGCGATGATTGATCAGCTGATTGATTTGAATATTGCAGCACATTTTAATACCAGCCATCTGAATGCGGAAATTATCTATCATGCATTAATGGACAGCAGTTATGCGCGGCATATTGAATGGGTCAAAAAGAACTTGCAAAGACATATGGCAGAGACTGTCAAAAAGCTTATAGCTTTAAATATTCATCCAGTTATGATACCCAAAGCAGGTATCTTTTTATGGTGTAAATTGCCTGAACATGTTGATGCGGCGCAGCTTTCAAAAAAATGTCTGGCTCAAGGCGTAATTCTTGCACCAGGTAATTCATTCAGTTCAGCACACAACGCAGGCCAGTTTATGCGTTTTAATGTCGCTCAGTGTATCGACAAAAAAGTCTTTGATGTTCTGCAGCTGTGCCTCAATGAAATGAAATTGCCAGCTGCATTTCATTCAAAAGAATACCTCAGTATAAATTGACTGCATTTTTTATATGTAGCAGCTCAATGAGCTAACCATCATATTCAACATAATCCCAAAGGTTCAAACGCGCCTTAATTTCTTGACGAATAGCGGGCAGCATAGGCAATAAAGTGCCGTCAATCCATAAACTGAGCGCTTGGGATGAGACTTTTCTATTCTCTTTATCTACAACTTGAGCGCCTTTTATAATGACCAGCGTTTCTTCACAGGCTTCTGTCTCAATACCTTTAAATAGCAGCTGTAATTCATGCCCGGTGTCTTGAATCAGCCATTCTAATTCAATTTGAATATTTTGATTTGATTTAAGTACAGCTTGACCTTCAATGATTTCATTGTCAGATAAGCAGTCATGCTCAACTCGAACTTTAGATAGAAACCATTCTTGATTTCCTAATTCGGGCAGCGTTATAAAAGGCGTTAAGATGTCACTTAAATTAAATTGGCGGCTTAAATCAAAAAATTGCATGCAGGGAGAGTCGCAAAAAAGATAAATTTGAAAGCATAAAATTTTAAAGCAAGCGATTCAGCCTGTAAAACATTTGCGTACATCAATCGAATATAAGTCTAAATAACCAGCAAAACCTGATTATTGTTTTAACTGTTATGTTCTGGTGTTTTTATTGATTAGAAAAATAGTTATGAATTAATAATGCAAAGGCTAAGCGTTAAATGCTAGGCCTTATCATTGCATTGCAATTACATCATCCATTCAATTGGAAGATATGATACGGCTTTCATGCTAAAACGCTGAAACTTTGTTGTTTTGGGATCATGTTTTAATTCTTTAATTGAACCATCTGGCTGATGATCCAGCCAAATCAGTTCCTGTTTTTCGTTCAATTTCAGTTCATAAGCAATATGCGGCAGATATTGGTTCAGTGATTCGGTAATTTCATTTTGCAGCGATTCAGACTCAACGACCAATCCAACTTCGGTATTTAAATTGGCTGAACGCGGGTCAAAATTAAATGAACCTATAAATACCATACCGTCTATATCAAAAAATTTAGCATGCAGGCTGGAGGCATTTTTCCCCTTGGCGGGTATGACATTGCCTGTCATAATTTCATACCAAGTACGCTTCTCCCGTTCAATATAGGGTTTAAACTCATAGAGCTTTACACCGCTTTGCAGTAAAGGTTTGCGGTATTTTTTATAAAAAGCATGTACTAATGCGACATCATTTGCTGCAAAAGAGTTCGTTAAAACGCGGACTTTGACATTATTATCTGCAAGCCCAGTTAAATAATCCGTCCCTTTTTGTGTAGGAACAAAATAGGCTGAAACCAGTTCCATATGATGTTTGGGCTTACCCATAATTTGGGCCATTTGCCGATAGATCAGTTCATTTTGAGCTGCGGTACCGCGAGTTTTATTCGGATTATCGGCAATAAAATGTGCAGGTGCCCATTGAATCGGTTTGCTTTTTAAGCGGTCTGCAAGGTTCTGCCGTGCATATTCAATGCGGTTTTCTATACTGTTTTTCTGTATGGCATCCAGTTCAAAGCTCTTTCTTAGGCCGTGCAGCTCTTCTGCGGAAGCATTTCCTAATAACTGCGGGATGCCGTAACTCAGGTCATCGTTCCAAAAATTGATAAATACTTGATTGGCTTCAGTCAGCGCATTGCCATAAAAGAGGATATCGAGGTCGGTAAATTGGAAACTGTCACTTGCATCGAAGTATTCACGGCTAATATTGCGTCCGCCTGTCACAGCTATAGCGCCATCGGCGATAATAAGCTTGTTATGCATACGGCGATTAATGCTGTTGAAGCGAAATACGTAATCGATAACGCGCAATTTTCTATATTTATAAGGATTAAATAATTTAATAGAAAAATTAGGATGAGCTGCGAGCACTTTTAATAGTTCGTCCAGCTGTGTACCGTTTTGATCATCAATAAGCAGACGGACTTTTACTCCTCGATCAGCAGCTTTTAGCAGTTCCTGCAGCAGCATATGTCCAACAAAGTCGTTTTTCCAAATGTAATATTGCAAATCAATACTATGTTTAGCGTTGCTGATTAGGTGCAAGCGCGAAGCGATGCTGACAAAAGCATCATCCAGCGGTAAAAATGCAGTTAATCCCAGCGCCAGTTGAGTATCAGTATTTTTACCATTCAGCCAATATACGGCATGAGATTCCGCCGCTGATTTTTCATCTGCAGACTTATTCATAGGCAAACTGCATCCTGCTAAAGGCAATAGCATTAAGGAAAGCGAAAATCGATATATGAATGCGCATTTCTGCATATTTATTTTTGATTAATCTAAAAGTTATAAAGGCGGAATATCACCATGTTAAAGGTTGATTCTATGAATAAAAAGCGGTTACTGTAGCTAATCTGTTAAATTCAGCGATAAGGGAATAATTTACAATGAAATCACGTGCTGCAGTCGCATTTGGTCCGGGCCAGCCTTTAGAAATTGTGGAAATAGATGTTGCACCGCCAAAAGCAGGTGAAGTTCTTGTCAAAATCAGTCACACAGGTGTTTGCCATACAGATGCATTTACTTTGTCTGGTGATGATCCTGAAGGCGTATTTCCTGCAGTGTTAGGCCATGAAGGTGCAGGCGTAGTCGTTGAAGTTGGTGAAGGTGTAACTTCAGTTCAACCTGGAGACCATGTTATTCCGCTTTATACTGCAGAATGCGGCGAGTGCTTATTCTGTAAATCAGGTAAAACCAATTTATGCGTATCTGTTCGTGCAACGCAAGGCAAAGGTTTAATGCCGGACGGAACAACACGTTTTTCTTATAAGGGACAGCCAATCTACCATTATATGGGCTGTTCAACTTTCTCTGAATATACTGTAGTGGCTGAAGTCTCTTTAGCAAAAATCAACCCTGAAGCGAATCATGAACATGTTTGCCTGCTTGGCTGCGGTGTAACGACAGGTTTGGGCGCAGTTAAAAATACGGCAAAAGTGCAAGAAGGCGACACTGTTGCGGTATTTGGCTTAGGTGGTATTGGTCTTGCGGTTGTTCAAGGCGCTAAAAAAGCTAAAGCAAGCCGTATTATTGCCGTCGATACTAATCCTGAAAAATTCAAATTAGCTGAAGAATTCGGTGCAACTGATTTTGTAAACCCAAAAGATCATGAGCGTCCAGTTCAAGAAGTGATTGTTGAAATGACGGATTGGGGTGTAGATCACTCATTTGAATGTATTGGCAATACCAATGTGATGCGTTCAGCGCTTGAATGCGCGCACCGCGGCTGGGGCCAGTCCATTATTATTGGTGTGGCTGGTGCGGGTCAGGAAATTTCCACACGCCCATTCCAGCTGGTGACAGGGCGTTCTTGGCGCGGTACTGCATTTGGCGGTGTCAAAGGCCGTTCACAGCTGCCGGGTATGGTAGAAGAAGCCATGAGCGGCGATATTCAGCTTGAACCATTCGTGACGCACACGATGGGGCTGGACAAAATTAATGAAGCATTTGATTTAATGCATGAAGGTAAATCCATTCGTTCTGTGGTGCATTTTGAAGAATAATCTAAAATTTAAGCCCAAAACCTGAATTAAAAAACCAAGCTTCGGCTTGGTTTTTTAATATATTGTCAGACAGAATGATTAAAAAAGTGAGTAAAACATGATCATTGACCTAAAATGACATAGTCCGCTTTTTATAAGACCAGTATCGTAGCTCTAAACAAAATAACAGTTGCATATTAATTACGGATTATTTGAGAGAATGCTATGAATACAATGGTTTATGAGCCTGAATGGGTGCGTGAGGACTTTGTTGACTTTATTGGCGAAAAGTTACATCCAACTTGGGCGTGGAAAAAGGTAAAAGCGAAGTTAGTGGCAAAACGCGGGCTGAGTTCAAATTTTAATGAGCTAACGTTTAAACCCAATCACAATTTTAAAGCAAATCAATTTCAAGCCGGCCAATCGGTTTTGGTTACGCTTGCCATCAAAGGTGTGCGCCAGCAGCGCAGCTACAGTATTGTTTCAATAGATGAGTATGGCGTAACTATCGCAGTCAAGCAGCAAGGTCTAGTCTCGAATGCTTTAGCTGAATTACCGCAAAATGCTGTTGTAGAGCTGTCACAAGCTCAAGGTGATTTTGTACTCAATACGCAGAGTCAAAGACCTATATTATTTATTGCGTCAGGAAGCGGAATCACTGCGATTTACGCACAGCTTAAGCAAGCGCTAAAATTGAATCGTCTAATTGCGCTCATTTATTTCAGCCGTGACTGTGCGTATGGTCATGAACTTGAAAGCTTAAATCAGCTGCATGAACACTTTAGCTATCATTTGATCCAAACTCTAAAAACCAAGCAGCATTTCAGTGAAGATTTGTTGGAACAGCTGCTGCCGGATTTCACCAATTATGACTGCTATGCCTGCGGTGCCAGCAGCATGATGCACAGCATTATTTCCCTCTATAAACAGCTGGAATTAAGTCATCAGCTGAAAACTGAATACTTTATGCTGCCAAATGACGCTGCTGAACCACAGCCTGTGACTTTTACCCGCGCACAGCAAGCGTTTTTAGCAGACAGTAATTTGTTAGCTAGTGCAGAAAAAGCAGGGCTTAAGCCCGCACATGGCTGCCGTATGGGTATTTGCAATACATGTTCATGTACGAAGGTTCAAGGTTCTGTACGCAATTTGCTGACCGGTGAAGTAGACCATGCAAGCAATACACAGATTAAACTTTGCATTTCGCAAGCTGTCAGTCCTGTTGTTATTAATTTATAAATGAGTCAGGGGAGAAAAACAAAATGAACAAACCCGCAAATTTCAGCCAAAACAGCAAGTCGCGTTATCTTAGCTCAGAACAAGTTGAAGAAATGGGCGCAAAAATTGAGGCGCTGCGCCGTGAAATTATGGACAGCCTGAATGAAAAAGATGCTGAATATATCTATAAAATCCGTAATTTTGTGCGTTACAGTGAAATCGCGTCACGCGGCATGCTGATGTTTGCAGGATGGATACCTCCAGTTTGGCTGTTAGCCACAGGTTTATTGGGTGTTTCCAAAATTGTGGAAAATATGGAGCTGGGCCATAACGTTATGCATGGTCAATTTGACTGGCTGAATGATCCGTCGCTCCATGGCGCTTCCTATGATTGGGACACTATGGCTACAGGTCAGGATTGGAAATATACGCATAACTATGTGCATCATACGTATACCAATATTGTTGGGATGGATCATGACGTAGGCTACGGTCTAATTCGAGTCAGTGATGCCCAGCGCTGGGAACCGCGTTTTTTATTGAATGTTCCGCTGGCTGCGCAATTGATGCTGTTTTTTGAATGGTATGTCGGTATTCAAAGACTGCATTTAGAAGACGTGATTGCTTATAAAACCAAAACTTGGGCTCAAGTTTGGCAAGATGCTGCCGATGTGCGAAAAAAAATGAAACGTCAAATTTTAAAAGATTATGTATTTTTTCCACTCATTGCTGGCCCAAATGCGATCCCCGTTTTTGCTGGAAATGCTGCGGCAAACATTATTCGAAGCTTATGGGCGTCTGCCGTTATTTTTAATGGCCATTTTACTGAAGATGCTGAAAACTTTGAAATGGATAATATTGAAAATGAAACCCGCGCCGAATGGTACTTGCGCCAAATCCGAGGCTCCAGCAACTTTACTGGCGCGACATGGCTGCATATTTTAAGCGGCAACCTAAGCCATCAAATTGAGCATCATCTGTTCCCAGATATGCCTGCCAACCGCTATGCAGAGGCTGCACCTAAAATTAAGGCATTATGTGCAGAATACGGCGTGAACTATAACGAAGCGGGTTTTGTGAAGCAATTTAGCAGCGTATGGGTGAAAATTGCGAAATATTCACTGCCTAATGATTGGAAAGCAGAAGCTAAGCATTATGCAGCTAAAGCAAAGACCAGTTTAAATGCTTTGCTTGCAGATAAATTAAAATTCTAAAGATTGTTTAAATGCTTGAATGCCTTGTCTCCATATGTAAGGCATTCATTTTTTAACTAGATTAAGAGTACAAGTCTATGTGTTTAAGTTATACAGTGTCTAATCGCTAAGAGAAGCCTAAAAGTAACAGCATCAAGTCGGATTTTGAAATACTGTAAAAATAACAAATATTTTTCTGTTTAAATTGCATAAAAACTATTGTCAAAGTAGGGAATACAGCGTATTTTAAAATACAGACAAGCACCTTTTTTGATGAAATCAAAATGATAAAGCAGCCAGTTGTTTCTAACGCATCGTATTATTTTTGGCAATTTAGATAATTGCCTGAGTCAATTCGGGCAAAGAAATGGTTGCCCACCAAGTTTATACCTGATCGGCAACTCTGATCAGGTTTTTTTATGTCTTGATTTTTATAAGTTTTTTGGAGAAATTTTCATGGCAACTCAATATTCATATTTTAGCGGTTCATATTGGTTTTATTTTAGTCAGTTTATGACCTTACTGCAGAAATCCATCAGACATACATTGCTCAAATAAAAGATCGGACTGTATATAGCAACAGTCCAAAGGGAAAACGAAATGAACGCGTTAAATATTGCATTACAACAAACAGCTGCTCAAGAAACGATTTTAACTTTACCGCACCAGCTTAAGGCACAAATGCCAGTGTCTGCTGCGCTTGCTGCACAAATTGAAGAACAGCGCCAAATTATTCAAAATATTTTAGAAGGTACGGATCGCCGTTTATTGGTGATTACAGGCCCATGTTCTATCCATGATCCAGCGGCTGCGCTTGAATATGCAGAAAAACTAAAAAACATTCAGGCGAAAGTAGAAGATCAAATTTTCCTCGTTATGCGCGCTTATATTGAAAAACCGCGTACAACTGTCGGCTGGAAAGGCTTCTTATATGATCCGCATTTAGACGGCTCATCTGATATGCAAACGGGTTTAGAAAAATCACGTGCATTATATTTACAAATTTTGGACATGGGTTTGCCTATAGCCTCTGAAATTTTAAGCCCAATGGCAACAGCATATTTCGATGATTTGCTGGCTTGGGGAGCTATTGGCGCACGTACCAGTGAATCACAAATCCACCGTGAAATTTCTAGTCATATGCCGTACAGCATTGGTTTTAAAAATGGTACGGACGGCTCAATCCAAATTGCTTTGGATGCAATTCAATCTGCATCGCAGCCGCACCAATTCATGGGTTTGAGCCAATCAGGCATGCCAAGTATTTTACTTTCCAAAGGTAATCCTAAAGCCCATCTAGTTTTACGCGGCTCAAACACAGGTCCAAATTACCAAGCTGCTGAAATTGAAAAAATTAAAGCTAAGGCTAAAGATGAGTTGCCAGCACTTGTCATTGACTGCAGTCATGGCAACAGCAGCAAAAATCCAATGCTGCAGCCAGAAGTGCTTCGTACCATTGTGAATGAACGCCATTTGACCAATGTTCGCGGAGTTATGCTTGAGAGCCATTTAGTTGATGGCGCACAAAAAATTTCTTGTGATATGACTTATGGTCAATCTGTGACTGATGGCTGCTTAGGCTGGGAGAATACCGCTGCAGTTCTTGCAGAAATAGCAGAAAACATGCGTACAGTTATGATGAGGCAGTCAGCATAATTTAAGCTATTCATGTCATCTATAAAGTCGGCTGCATCAGTGAAATGTGCGGCCGATTTTATATTTTTAAATATTTGAGCACAATGCCGGACAGAGCCTCACTGAATATTTAATTATTTTTTGATATACAGCACAGTTATCTATAAAAATGTGAATAAAAATAATAATTTATATTTGAGTGTGAAATTGAAAACATGCACAATTATCATTGTAAAAAATATATAAAACAGAGCATTCATGCATTTGTATGCTGACTTTGATCTAGGGGATGTTTCACTATGTATTCTGCTGAGTTGCTGGAAGAAGCGCGCCGCTTAATGTTTCACATGCTGTCAAAAGTTGTGGAATATGGCGGTTCAGACTTATTTATTACAGCAGATTTTCCGCCTAGCATTAAGCATCAGGGCCTTATGAAACCTTTTGGTCAGCAAGTTCTGACAGCGGATAAAACCAAGCTTTTTGCCTATAGTTTAATGAATGACAAACAGCGTGCAGAGTTTGAAGCCGAACTGGAGTGCAATTTTGCAATCAGTGTTCCAGAAATTTCACGTTTTCGTGTCAATGTCTTTCAGCAGCAGCTGCAAGTTGGCATGGTCATCCGTACCATTACAAATGAAATTCCAAACTTTACTCAGCTCAAACTGCCAGCATCTTTAAAGCATGTGATTATGGAAAAACGCGGGCTAGTTTTAGTTGTTGGCGGTACGGGTTCAGGTAAATCAACATCTCTGGCAGCGATGATTGATCACCGTAATGAAAACTCCCCGGGGCATATCATTACAGTTGAAGACCCCGTTGAATATGTACATAAGCATAAAAAGTCGATGATTACACAGCGGGAAGTTGGTGTGGATTGCCACTCTTGGCATAATGCGCTGAAAAATACCCTGCGTCAGGCGCCAGATGTCATTTTAATTGGCGAAATCCGTGATACAGAAACGATGGAGCATGCGATTGCATTTGCTGAGACAGGCCATTTATGTCTAGGCACACTGCATGCAAACAATGCGAACCAGACCTTAGACCGTATTATTAACTTTTTCCCAGAAGAGCGCCGTAATCAGCTGCTGATGGATTTATCTTCTAATATGAAAGCAATTATTTCACAGCGCTTAATTCGTACTGAAGATGGTAAAGGCAGGCGTGCAGCCATTGAAATCATGCTGAATACGCCGTTAGTTTCAGATCTGATTTTAAAAGGCGAGTTCCATGAGCTTAAAGCGATTATGGCCAGATCACGTGAATTAGGCATGCAAACTTTTGATCAAGCGTTGTTTGATTTGTATAACGAAGGGGCTATTTCTTATGAAGAGGCTTTACGCAATGCAGATTCCACAAATGAACTGCGCTTACAAATTAAATTAAAAAGCAGCCGCGGTGCGCCTGGTGCGGCCAGTGAATCTGCTTTCAGCATGATTCAGGAAAAAGAGCCTGAAAGTGAAAGCGCCAGTGAAAATCAAGCGTCTTAAGAGAGTAGCATTCAGAATAAAGATAAAAGGCATGAAATTTCATGCCTTTTATCTTGCCGCTGCATAAGATTACTTTTGAATTGCGGTTTTGAAATCAACGGCATATTTATAGTAAATGACACTCAGTAAAGTCAGTATGCCGCAAAGCGCATAGGCTGCTGTGTAGCTATAGCCTGCGATCACAAAGCCAAGGGCCAGCGAGCCAGCGGCAATGCCAATATCATAGCAAGTAAAATAAGTTGAGGTTGCATGACCTATGCGGTCTTTAGGCGAACGCTGAATTGAAATTGTTTGCAAGCAAGGCTGTGCTGAACCGAAACCGATGCCAATAAACACTGCTGCAATCATAAAGCCTATAACACTTTCAATTTGACTGAGAATAAATAAACCGATAGCAAAGGTGATTAAGGCAGGGTAAACCACATAATTGGGGCCTTTACGGTCATAGATTTTACCTGTAATTGGGCGCAGGCTCATCATAGAAACAGCAAATACGATGAAAAATATCCCTGCGTATTGCAGCATATTTTTTGATTCCGCAAAGGTGGAAATAAAAGACATGATGCTTGCATAGGAGAAAGATACAATCATTGCCAAGACGGATACAGGCAGCGCTTTTTTCTCAATAAAGTCTTGCAGGCTCAATTTGCGTTTTTCTTGCTTTGCTATAACTTTCTGCTGATTTTGCATAGGAATCAGCAGACACATCGTAAAACCAAGCCAAACTACGGCAGCAAGCAAAAGAGAGAGATGCTGATATGACCAGCTTTGGATGAGACTCAGCCCAATAAATGGCCCCAATACAATTGCTAAGTTAATCGATACGAGAAAATAGCCCATACCTTCGCCTTTACGTTTTGCTGGAATAAAGTTATTGGCGATGGGTACTGTGACAGTTGTTAAAATACTGAACCAAATACCATGTAAAAAGCGGATCAGCATCAGCACCGTCAGGTTATCTGCAAAGGCATAGGCAATGGTAAATAAACAGAACAATGATTCAGAAATATACAGTGTTTTTTTATAGCCTAATTTTTCAATAATTAATCCACTAAAAGGGCGTACAGCTATAGCTGAAATCATGAATAGCGTCATTGCTAAACCAGCTTGCGCCACACTGCCATTCAACTCGTTGACAATGTAAATAGGAAGAATAGTCGTTTGCGCAAAATAAAAAACAAAAAGAAATAAGTTATTGAATAAACAAAGAATAAAGGGCTTATTCCATAAATGTTCATCATTTATAGCGTTCATATACTACCTAAATATCAGAGCGTTGGAAGATTAAAAATGCCCGCTGCAAATTTTATTATTTGAATGATTTGCTTCGGTCTGGGGGGCAGTATTATTCTAATACTAAAGTATATGAAAAGTACACTATTATAATAATTAAAAATTATATTTTTAAAATTTTTAGATTTTTTTATATGAAATTATCTTAATTTGATATTTTAGTGCAATTAAAAAAATCAGCCAAAAGGCTGATTTTTTTGTACATAAATCTATTTTTTATAAGCCAGATTCGTATTCTTCGCTGCTGAGCAGCGCGTCTACATCGGCCATGCTGTCTGGCTTGATTTTATAGATCCAGCCTTTGTCATAAGGCGAGTCATTGACGAAATCTGGATCATCTTCCAAATTTGGGTTGACTTCTACCACAGTGCCAGAGACAGGCGCATGGATATCTGATGCCGTTTTTACGGATTCAACAACACCAGCTTGATCACCCGCAGTAATGTGCTGACCAACGTCGGGCGCTTCTACATAAACTAAATCACCTAATGCATCCTGCGCATGGTCTGAAATACCAGTCACAACAAGATCACCTTCAATACGCACCCATTCATGTGTACGGGCATATTTTAACTCTGAAGGATGATTCATGGATAACTCCTTAAAACTATTAAAGTCATTTTTGGCATGTTTATACATGCTTTTGGCTCAAAACAAAAGAATTAATCGGACACAATTATAAATATGGATCTTTGCGCCAGTTGCTTGGGCTGCGGCCGCTCCAGCGTTTAAAAGCACGGCTGAAGTTTGCGACATCACTATAGCCAAGTTCATCGGCAATTTGTTCTAGAGTAAAGTCCGTACGGGAAAGCAGTGATGTCGCATGACGGTAGCGGACTTCATCGACAATCGTGGAGAATGATGTGCCTTCAGCTGCCAGCTGCCGTTTTAAAGTCCGGTCTGACATATGCAGCCGTTCTGAAACAGATTCAATGCTTAAATAGTGCTGTTCTGAGTTGGTCAAAATATCACGCACCCGCATAGAGATCCGGTGGCGCTCACCAAGGGCCGAAAGTTCGGCTTCACATTGGTTAATTGCAATTTGGCTGGCAATAGGGTCTGCATGCACCAGTTTATTTGACAGATAGCTTTTATCAAAGCTCAACAATAAATGCGGCTGATCAAAACGGAAAATATAGGATGAGTATTTGGCTTTAAACCGTTCAAACCCTTCAGGCTCAGGGAAGTCAAAGTCAATTTCACCTGAACCGTCTTCGATACCGGTAATTGCTTTGCCCATACTGACAAGGCCAAGCATGAGGGCAATGGAAATTTCCGTGCGTATTGGTTCAAGCTGAATATCTGTTTGCAGCTGAATTGTGGCTTTCGTACCAAAAGTAGAGAAAAACAGCTGTAAAAACGGTAAGCGCAGCTGAATAAATCGGTTTGCAAGGACAAGAGCATCCGTAATGCTGCTGGCTGTCATAATGGCATAGCCAATAAAGCCATGAATGGAAATGCGCATCTGATTGCCTAAGTGATAGCCTAAAGTCGGCTCACCCGTGAGACGCAAAGCGTGCTTGATGAGTTCATTCGCGACAGCAGTCGGAATTCGGAAATCGGGATCTGCAAGCTGTTCGCTGCTGAGGTTGTAGGGTCCGAATAGAGTTTCATCATTATAGCCCCATCGAGAAACTACATCGAGCAGCAATAATCCATAAACGCCTGGAATGCCTTGATCTTGACGGGAAGAAATTGTTTTCATGCGCGATCCGTTGCAATCTTTTATTTTTTATATATAGGCTTATATTGGCATGAAATCCATTACAAGCCTATCAATATTGTTGGACAATCTGCTTTCACAAACTAGAACAATTCAGCTTATTCTGGCAAAGTATCTTTTTTAAAAACGACAATTTTTGTTGTCGAGATTAGCAGAACATCTCGGTTTTGATTGAGTGTTTGTGTGACATAAGTCACTATAGCACGGTCGTTTTTAGTTCTTGAAGGGTTAATTGCTGCTATTTCAACTTCCACATGTATTTTGTCGCCAGGACGAGTCGGTCGCGGCCAGCGCACACTGCTTTCAGAGCCAATTAATCCATGTGCAATGGGAAAGCATTCAGTCCAGAGGCGCATAGTTACAGCTGCTGTGTGCCATCCGCTGGCAGCAATTCCTTGGAAAATCAAATGTTCTTCGGCTTCTTTTTCATTGGTGTGAAATGGCTGAGGGTCATAGGCATGTGCAAACTGCTTAATTTCCTCTAAAGTCATTTCATATTCACGGCTGAAGAAACGGTCACCGATTTTAATATCTTCCAAATACAGCATGTTATTCAAGTCCTTCCTTATTTACCTGAGCTTTCTGTTCTAAAAGCATTCCGCCAGTCTGGCGCTGCCAAAGCTGAGCATAGATGCCGTTTAAAGCAACTAATTCGTCATGCGTGCCTTGTTCCGCAATTTTCCCTTGATCTAATACAATTAAACGGTCCATTTGAGCAATAGTTGAGAGGCGGTGCGCAATTGCAATGACTGTTTTGCCTTGCATTAGGTCATCCAAACTGGCTTGGATAGCTGCTTCAACTTCTGAGTCTAATGCGCTGGTTGCTTCATCTAAAATTAAAATGGGTGCATCTTTTAAGAAAACACGCGCAATGGCAATTCGCTGTCTTTGTCCGCCTGACAGTTTTACACCGCGTTCGCCAACAAATGCTTGGTAACCTCGCTGTCCCCGCAGATCCATTAATTGAGGGATAAATTCTTCAGCTTTTGCCTTGCGCACCGCTGCAAACATTTCTTCATCTGATGCGTCTGGGCGGCCGTATTTAATATTTTCTTCAACGGTACGATGCAGTAAGGATGTATCTTGCGTAACTAAAGCAATACTTTTTCTTAAACTATCTTGAGTAATATCTTCTATATTTTGACCATCGATAGAAATACGACCTTCGTTGATGCTGTAAAAACGCAGCAGCAATTGGATTAGGGTTGATTTTCCAGCCCCAGAGCGCCCAACAATACCGACTTTCTCGCCGGGCTTAATGGTTAAATTCAGTTCATCAATGACGTTTTTGCTGCCATAGGAAAAACTGAGGTTTTCAAATTTGATTTCACCCTGCGTTACTTTAAGTTCTGCTGCATCGGGTTTGTCTTGAATGGTGATTGGGCGGCCAAGGGTTTTCATGCCGTCCTGAATAGTGCCGACATTTTCAAATAAAGCAGAAGTCTGCCACATAATAAACTCAGCAATACTGCTGAGTTTTAAAATCATGGCAGTTGCTGCCGCAATGACCCCTAACTCCGCTTGACCTTGCAGCCATAAATAAACGGCCATGCCAATCACACCGCCGTATAGGACAATATTCAAGATACTAATGCTGATGGAGTAAAGTGCGCCTAAGCGCATTTGTTTAAATACAGTCACCATAAACTGCTGCATGGAGGATTTTGCATAGCTGCTTTCTCGGCCAGCATGGGCAAACAATTTGACCGTTTGAATATTTGTGTAGGCATCGGTGACGCGGCCAGTCATTACGGCGCGGGCATCGGCTTGCTGGTTAGAAATTTGGCTTAGACGCGGAATAAAATAAGACGCTGAAGCAATAAACAGCACCAGCCACAGCATCAGCGGAATGAGCAGCATTGGGGAAATTGCCATAAAAACGAGGCTGACAGTGACAAAATAGATCAGCACATAGGCCAGCATATCGCCTAAAATAATCCAAAACTCACGTACTGCAAGCGCTGTTTGCATCACTTTGGAGGATAAGCGCCCAGCAAAGTCATTATGGAAAAAGTCTAAGCTTTGACGTAAGAGCAGATTGTGAAAGCGCCAGCGCAGGCGCATTGGAAAACTGCTGTATAGCATTTGGTGTTTAACAATGGTTTGCAAACTGGAGAAAAAGACATTGGCCAGTAAAATGCTAAACAAAATGATTAAATTCTGCTGATGATTAGCCATAAAAGTATCGGGCTGGCTTTGGCTCAGCCAATTAACTAAATCTCCAATTTTTGCATACAGCAGCGCTTCAAAACTTGCCGCACCTGCAGTACATAATACTAAAAGCAGTAAATAGCGTTTTACGCCTTCTGCTGATTTCCAAACAAAAGAAAAGAACGTGGTTGGCAGCGGCTCATTTAAGCCTTTCTCTGGGTAGGGATCGACCAGCTTTTCAAACCACTTCAGCATAGGTTACACCTTTAATCTGTAATTCCGCGCTATCTAAGCGTTTCATAAAAAATCGATAATTTACATATTCTGAGTATTTCTAGAATGAGCATATGAATGCATGCAAACATTAAGAAACACATGTGAATAGACTTAAATCTCCCCCCGAAGTTACGCCATAATGAAAAAAATGGTCAAGGCGTAAATTCATGGGCACAGTTTCTGTAAGAGCATTATCTGACGGTATTTTGAGATATAGAGCTGAGATCTGTATTAACCGCAGAGAGTATCCAGTTTACAAGGAAAGTAAAACTTTTAGCACAAAAAAACTTGCTGAAAAGCGGTTAAAGAAAAAGAGAACTTGAGATCGAAGTTAATCAAAAGATGTAGTCACTGCATTAGCATTCAGCTATATGATAGAACGCTATCTTGAAACGGTTAGCAGTGTCGCTTTCAGAAATAAGTATTGGCCAAAATAAAGAGTTGAGGAGTCATCGATTATGTGTCTAATTTTTGGAGGCTATTCATACTTCACCTATAAAGGTCATCTAGTGTGCTTTAGTGTATGCCATTCCCAACAGTTAAAAAGTTAGATGTATTTTGTCAGATCTGATAAATCAGCATGAAAAACCTGAAAAGATACTGATTGATTTCAAGGTTTATGCAGAGTTGATGAATGATCGGTATTTTTTAAGGAATCTGCGAAGGCCGTAATGGGTCCAAATAAGCGGGAGTATAAGAATTAAGGTCACTCAAGCAGTGGACGTTTTTATATAATTGGAAAATTATTATTTATATGTAAGTGCATGTTAAATCTTATATTTAGAAACAAAGAAATATTGATACTAATCTTAATAGTTGTTGGCGGAATTTATTATTCAATTAAATCCAATAACAGGGTTTCTCTATCATCGCCTAGTCAGATCGATTTCCATTGCAGCGGTATAAACGTGCCTTCGGAGATAGGTTTTAATAATATTGAGCTATTTTGTTCGTGTATCAGAATGGGGGACATCTCGAGAAAAGAAGAAAGACAGAAATATTGTTTAAATAAATTTAGTAAAAAGATTAAACTTGCCAGAAACTGTATGAATTGCTGTTTCAGCTGCATTTTTAGAACGTATCACATCACTTCAAGCTGTACAGTTTGAGGCAATGTACCGTTATATCAAAGTGAATTTGCTTAGAAATAAAGATAGGAAGTCTTTTTAGAGCCAAAAAGTCTTAGGTCTTGGCTGGTTATGGGCTATGACTGGAAATCACTTAGCTAAACTCAATCCAAGCATTTATTAATGCTATGCATCCTGCTGTGAGGCTGCATAGCGAATTTTAGTAAGCTTTTGTTATTGTTCAGATTATTTAGTCAAGTGTTTGTACGCCGCCGCCATTTACAAATAATGTTTGCCCTGAAACCCATGAAGACATAGGTGAAGCAAAAAATAATACGGCTTTGGCAATATCTTCAGCTTCACCTAACCGCTGTAATGGAGTGTGGGCAAGCATTGTCTTTTCAATTTCAGGTGTTATGAGTGTTTCTAAAGCAGCAGTTCGAATTGCTCCAGGTCCTACAGCATTAATACGAATATGTGGACCAAAATCATGGGCCAAATTAGCTACCATATGATTTAATGCCGCTTTTGATGATGCATATCCACTCATGGCAGGGCTTTTGTTGATCGAACTCATGGAGCTAATGTTTACTATTGAGCCATATCCAGCTTTATTCATATGGGGGGCAACAAGCTGGCATAATCTCCATGCCGCAAATACGTTGAGTTGAAAATCACGTTCTATGGCAGCTACGCTAATTTGCTCTGGAGATTCACGTCCACCGCCTCCGCCGCCTGCATTATTGACTAGGATATGTATGCGGCCAAATATTCCGAGCGTCTTATCTACAGCATTAACTAATTGATCATCTTCAAGAATATTACATTCAACGCATTCTATATTACGCCCGGTCAATTCTTTGATTTCTTTAGCTGTGTGTTTAGCGGCTTGTATATTTAAATCGGCAATCATTACGCTTGCACCTGCTTGTGCAAGCATGAGAGCACTGGCTTTACCAATGCCGGCAGCTCCGCCGGTAACGAGTGCAACTTTATCTTCTAGCGATAATAAATTTACTGACACCATTTTAATTTATCTCCACTCAATATATTCAAGTTGAACTTTAAGCGTTATGTTCTTTATAAAGTTTTGAAATCATGGACTTGGCCTAACTTCTTTATTATCATTCTTGCTCAAACAATAATCCAAAAGAAATGATTTCAAAACCGCTCAAACTTATTTAACTTAGATTAGCATCTTAAAGCGCTTTAAATGACATAGGGCAGTCGAAAACTTTCAGCTATCCAATTTTATGTGTGCTTTCTCACTTAGGGCTTTGTTTATCCGAATACCAGTCACTAAAGACATCCTGCAACAGAAAATTGACACCCGCATAACAATCAACGCAGCTCAGCAGGCTGAGCTGAAGGAAATAGTCGACTAACGTACGTAAGATGAACCTAAACTTTATGCTGAAATATGGTCTAGTCACAATAAACACTTTTGTATCTGACTCTATGGAGAGCTTTGGCCATCCATTTTCAAGGTGCAGTAGATTATTTTAGAAACAATACAGCTCAAAGAAAAAGGGGGAATATTCATATAGGTGAAAACCAATCTATAGAAATGTTTTGTGACCATGTTCGACTATTTCAGGTTTGGCGGAGTACCCGCAAGCCCGATATTGGCCAAGCTGAACTCACAACTCGTTTATATGCTGCATAACAATATGTTTTCTATGAGCTATGTCTTTGGGCAGTTTTTTATATAAATTTACAAAAAACCAAATACCCCATGTATTTTTAAATTTAAGTTATGACGTATTCCTTAAGCCAGCTCGTAATTTGATTTTAGAGTTTTTTAACTTTAAAAATACCTTCGAAGGAGACAAATGAACAAAGCTGCTAATTTCCTTTAATGTATAACCATAAAAGCACCACAAAACAAAAATATCCCGCTCAAGCGGATCGAGTAACTGAGTTACTTCAGTTAGGAGCTGTGCGCAATTTATTGATGATTCACAGCTCATTTGACTGCATAGCGTTAAATTTTCAGCGCTTTCCAAAACAACCTTTTCATGCTCATAAAAATTAAAAAGCAAATTCCGCGCTATTGTAAATAAGAATGATTTAGGAAAATTAATTTTAAAATCATTCTTAGCTGTTGAATAATATTTCAAATAAATAATTAGGAACGTGTTCTGAGTTATATCTTCTGACAGCATGTAATTGTGGGTCATGTGAAGCATTTTTTTTAAAAGCCATTCATAATGTTCAGAATACAGACGGTCAAAAAATATATTTTGATTATTGCTCTTCACTATGTTTTTCGCTCAAATTATTTAAATAGTCGATTGATTGTTTTCCAATATGATTTGTATTTTCTTTGTTCATGTTTATCAAGATAGTTCCTATTAAGAAAATCATTGAATAAACGTCATATTTATTTATAACGATTTTAGTAAATAGGCGCTTTAAGATAGTGTAAATATTCAATGCTGGCATAGATTTTTTTAAAAAAATAAAGTGAGGAGTCATTACAGAAAAACAATTGCAGAATGAATGTGCTAACTCAGTATTTTCTTTGGGTTTTTGGTTTCCATAAATTTCTTTTTTTATTGCGTTAGGTTCTTTGGTATAAGATTTAATTTCACCTATTGATGATGAATAACTTCTATTTAAAGAAGACTGTAAATTCATTTTTAATTGAAATTTAATGAAGTCGTTAAATAAATTAATGTTCGTCATAAATATGATATTGCTAATGTTTTTTATAACAAAAAAAATATAAGAACTTAAATAAAATCTCAAAAAACATTACATGATCAAGCTCTTTTTTAGACATGACCCTATCCTCAATTTGGAAGAATAAATATTATTAATAATAGACATATCAGAATGGAATTTTTTCTAAAAAATTACAAAAAAATAACAGTTAATTTTCTTTTTAAAAATAAAGTTATGTTATTTAAAAAGTATTTTTCAATGTTTGTTGTTATTGTTTTTTGATAAATAAATTCCGATTAATTTAATAAGGATTATTGTGTAAAAATGCACTCAACAGGCAGAAAAAACATCAATTATTGAAGTTTGAAATGACTAATATGATCCTTAACAATCCATACTTCATTGTTAATTAGTATTTTATTTCCTTTTATGACTTTGAGCTGTGATCCATAAAAGCTTGTAATATTTATAAAAAAACCATTCTCATCATAATTAGCCCATGCCATTTGCATATAGTCGGGCTTATCTTTTCTACAGAGAGTTAAGCGAATTTGATGAACTTCAATCACATTATACCTGCCTATTTTTTCATTAATAAGAATGCCGTAATCTTTAGACAGGCGGGAGTCAAAAAATTTTTAAAAAATTAAAAAAAATCCGCTCTAGACTGTCTTTATTGCAAGAAATAATTTTTTTGTATTTAGGTGGAGAAGGTATGGAGATTGTTGCAGCTAATTTTGCTGAGACCTTGGATTTATATACAAAAGATTATAAGTATATATTTAACAAATATTTGGATCACAAGATTTCAAATGATTTTAATGGTGCTATTGAAAATATTACGGTTATGTCATTTTATTTAACAAATGATATTCTAAATGTGCCGAAGAGAAATATTACTTATCAGAATTTATTCTCAATTTTAAATATGCATCATAAAAATAGAAATAGTCTTATTGATATGGAGGTTTTGAATTTAGAGCAAAAAACATTGTTTTTTAATGTTTTTAATATTAATAAGTTTCAGGAAATTGGCTGGATTTATATAATGCATTTAAATGAAAAATTAATTTTTAATAATTTTAAAGATAAGACTTCACAATTGCCAGAGATTTGTTTAAAGCAAAGTATAAGGTTTAATATTTATACGCAAAACAATGACTGGAAGGCTTTTAACAGGCGACTTTCCAAGATGGATGTTAATACCAAGTTTACAAATCAAATTTGTTCTGGAGTTGATCAGGCATGCTGTAGAGTATTTGAAATTCTTGAGAAATATGATGATTTAAAATGGCTTATTTAGAAATAGCGTACAATGATGAAAAAAATAATTTTGGCTTTGTCTGCCGTTTCGCTAAGTGCATCTGCTGCACCTGTAAAGCCCATTCAATTTACAAAAAGTGCTATTGCTGCTGCAGTTATAATGTCATTTAAGGGCTATGGCGGCATTCATTATAGTTTGAGTGCTTAAGGCTGGGCAGACTTTAAGCTATAAGCTGATCAGCAATCATGCGTTAGCCAGAATCAATATATATGCTCCTGATGATAAACTTGGAAAAGCAGAAGCGTTGGTGATTGGATCTGCAACAGGACCGTCTGGAAAATTCAAGCTGCCCAAATCAGGCAATTATTTGATTTAGATCTATCAAATGCGTAATACGGCACGTAATAATAGAACAGCTAATGATAAATTGCATGTTGAAGCAGTTTGCTAAATTTATTTGAACAGTGAAGCTCTTAATCTTGGCAGACTGAGGGCTTCAAGCTGCATAGTTCAAGGCAAACGAATGTGTACTTAGAAAATAAAATATATTTAAAAAAATCAAAAAAATTTATATGCAAGATTGCGCCTATCCATACTTTTTATGATTTTAAGGTATGGTTATTTATAGCTTATTTTTATAAATCCAAATCATTTTAGCATATGCGCTTCTTTCTATTTGCTGCAGTTTTGAATAAATTACAGCATTTATATCATTAAATGATAAGTATAAATATGCTTTTAAGACGCGCGCATGGGTGTAACAGAGGGGGCGGTGACGAGCAGCGTCAAGCAAGCGGTATCAAGCTTAAAAGGGAATTTTCTTGGTTTGATACCGCTTGTGGAATAGCGCTATTTTTCCTCAGGAGCAGATGCAATATCTTGATGATATAATGCATTGTGAAAGTCGATACCTGATGGCGCTTGATAAATACGCAAGCCAAATTCAGGAATAATCGCAATCAGATGATCAAAAATATCAGACTGGATATCTTCATAGTCCTTCCACGCAATCGTTTTGCTAAATGCATAAATTTCTAAAGGTAAACCTTCACTGGTCGGCTGCAGCTGGCGAACAATTAAAGACTGATGCTGCGCAATGCCCGTATGCTGTTTCAAATATAACTCTACATATGCGCGGAATGTCCCAAGATTGGTTAAACGGCGCTGATTGTATTGAGAGCTATTTGCCAGCTGCTGATTGAACTGCTGCAGTTCCTCATTTTTGGCATCTAAATAATGTCCAAGCAGCAGAAAATCTTTTAATTTTTGCTGTTCTTCCTGCGTCATAAAATGTACAGAATTTTGATCGATATAAATCGAACGCTTAATGCGGCGTACGCCAGACTGCGCCATGCCGCGCCAATTTTTAAATGTATCAGTAACTAATTTATTGGTTGGAATAGTGGTAAGTGTTTTATCAAAATTTTGCACGGTAATGGTGTGTAAAGACATATCAATGACATCACCATCAGCATTTAAGGACGGCATTTCAATCCAGTCCCCAATACGCACCATGTCGTAAGATGCAATTTGTACAGAGGCAACCAAAGATAAAATCGTGTTTTGGAATACCAGCATCAATACGGCAGCCATTGCACCAAAGCCTGCCAGCAGAGTAAATACATCTTTTTTGAGAAAAGTGCCTAAAATCATTAAAGCGCAGACAATATAAATAATCAGCTTGACCAGCTGTAAATAGCCTTTAATCGGCTTATTGCGTGACTTTGGATTCTTCTGATAGACCAAATTGAAAATATTCAGCATTTCGCTGATTGCCAGCGCAATAGTCAGGAAGATAAAAGCCTGACAGGCCATTTGAATAAAGGCTTCAAACTTATCGGATATATGCGGTACGGTCGTAATGCCGTTTAGAATGACAATAGCAGGCACTATATTTGCAATACGTCTGATGACACTGTGCTCAGCTAAAATTTGATTATTTGCAAATTTGAGTTTTGAAATAACTTTACGTATGCCGCGTACTACAACCTGTTTTGCAATAAAGTTGGCCACAATTGCCAAAAGCAGAATAATGGATAAAGATGTCAGCATCTCTAACCATGGGTACTGGTCTGACCAATTTGTTAAATCTGTAATGAATTTATTCAAAAATAACCCGCTTGTTTAATAAAAGATTTACCTGAGTGTATAGCTGTGTGTTATTTATGCAAATCATGTTGCGAAGTTGATACAAGCTTCTAAAGGCTTGTTACGTTTTATAAAAATAGTGATTAATTGAAAAGCATTCAGCGCTTGCAGGCTGTATTTTTTAGGATTAACAAGGCGTATGAAGATGCTGAATTTGATGAATGAAAAGTCATTTGTATCGCTTTTAAGGCACATTCATATCACAATTGTTTTAGAAAATAATAATTTGAAAAAAACAATACTTTTAAAAAGAAGAGGGCTGAATGATGAGTATTTATGTTATCGCCAGTTTAAAAGCGGGCTCAGGCAAAACGACATTGGCCATGCATTTGTGTGAAAGCCTGATGACGCTTGGTTCGGTTATGCTGCTGGATGCAGATTTGACGACAGATCATTTTGAATGGGCCTTACAGCAAGACCAGCGCCTGGCATTTGAGCATTTGGATGTCAAAGAGGATGATGCTCAGCTGTTGGATCAGCGCCTAAAGAATTTACAAAAACAGTATATGCATATTGTTGTCGATATTGCAGGGCACGACAGTAAAGCGCTGCGGTCTGTACTCAAGCATGCGGATAAAATGCTGATACCTGCAGGTTTAAGTGAAGAGGACTTAAAATTAGCCGCACAGATGCAGGCGCTGGCAATTGCTGTGCATCAGTACAATACGAAAATGCAAGTTTACCTTGTATTTAATAAACTGCCTGCAAACACTTCATCCGCGGATATTGAACAAAGTAAAATGCTGCTGCAGGAACTGCCTGGAGCACACTTTTTAAATACGATAATTTATGAACATCAGGATTTTGAAAATGCGATGAAAGCCAGCAGCTGTGTATGGAAGCATAATCTAGAACAGGGAGAGAAGATGGAAAAACTCTTATTTGAACTGATATCTGGCGACATTCATTTATCTTGAGTGTGTACAGTTGAGCAGCATCACTGCCAATACTGCAAATAAAAAGCCCAGAAGATTCTGGGCTTTTTATCAAACATGATTTACCACATTAAATCATCTGGAATCACATAAGCTGCATATGGGTCTTCTTCATCTGTCACTTGTTCGTTTTTCTCAGAATTACTTACAATGATAAAGCCTTCCATTTTTGCATTAATGCGTTCAGCAAGAGCGCTTGGCAAGAACGCATAGCTTTCGCCATCTTTGGCAATCACAAGGCTGCCGGAAACAAGAGCATTATAAACTTGCTGATTGATATAAAGCTTTTTCACTTTATTCTGATCAATAAACTGATATACAGCATCACCTGAAGTATCGCTGATTTTATGCTGATCGATCATTTGCACAATGGCAGCTTTCAGCTCTTTTTCTTGTAAAAGGGCTTTTTTACCCTGCTCAATGGCCATTTCTTTAGCGTGTTTGGCTTGCTGATCTTGTGCAATTTTTGCTTTCAGCTCAGCTTCATTGCTTTCACCGGTACGTTTTTCATGTACGGCTTGTTTCGAAAGCTTTTTAGCTTTTTTGTTGTCAACTAAACCAGCTTTGAGCAATTGAGCCTGTAATGCGTTTTTAACCATTGAAAATGTCCAGTCTAATATTGTATTTGCCGTTGATTTAGGTAAATCATCCAATATACAGCGCTCATGATGAGACTTAGGGCTGCAGGCATTAGAAATGAGTTCAATTCTAATAAAGGATAAATAAGGGATGCAACTATGCCGCCGCAAAAGAAACCAATTAAGATCAGCAAGTGCAGTAAAATACGGCGTTTACAGACTTGTAAGCCGCGGGCGATATAACCTAAGGCTAGACCTAAGTCTGTAAGTACGCCTGATAAATGCGTGGTGCGGATAATTGTACCTTTATAGTGGCTGACCATCGCATTTTGTACGCCCATCGCGACACAGGCCCACAGCAGCGCATAACGCGGGAAATAAGGTACGAGAACCCAGCATAACACAATAAAAAAAGCCACCAAGCTTAAGGGAAGACCATAACGTCGTCCGAAGCTGAAGTGGCTATTTCCAAGAATAAATCCGCTATAAAAGGAACCGATCACATAACAGCAGGCAACCAGCAGCAAGTATAGAGCTTGTTCTGGCTGCCAATCATGAATAGTCATAGCCAGCAGGCTGATATTGCCTGTCATATGTGAGACAGATTGGTGCAGGACGGTAATGAGTCCTAACACATTAATCATGCCTGCATTAAGTGCAAGAAAAAATGCACCTAATTGAACCCAAGGCGGTAATTTTTGAAAAGGCATATGCTTGTGCACAATAAATATACATATCAATGTATTATCTTATACCGCGGTCTGCTGCTGCAGTAAATAGCACATCGGTTGATGAGTTTAATGCGGTTTCCGTAGAATCCTGTAAAACGCTAATCACCATGCCGATCGCAACAATCTGCATTGCAATATCAGAGCTGATGCCAAATAGGCCGCAAGCTACTGGAATGAGCAGCAATGAACCGCCTGCTACACCAGAAGCGCCGCATGCAGAAACGGCTGCAACAACTGATAAAATCAGCATGGTTGTGAAATCAACGGAAATGCCAAGCGTATGAGCTGCGGCTAAAGTCAGTACAGTGATCGTCACCGATGCACCTGCCATATTGATTGTTGCGCCTAATGGAATAGCCACACTTGCAGTCGACTCTGTTACACCTAGACGTTTGGCAAGGTCTAAGTTTATTGGAATGTTGGCAGCTGAGCTGCGGGTAAAGAATGCAGTAATACCGCTTTCACGCAAACAGGTGAACACCAGAGGATAAGGATTGCTGCGGGTAACAATAGCCACCATAACTGGATTAATCACAAGCGCGACAAAGAGCATTGTGCCAAGCAGTACAGCCAATAAATGTGTATAGCTGATTAGAGTGCTTAGTCCGGCATTTGCGAAGGTCACAGCAACAAGGCCAAAAATACCGATAGGCGCAAAGCTGATCACAATACGAATAACTTTATTTACTGCTTCTGCAGCGTCAGCCAAGAATATTTTTGTTTGATCCGATGCATGGCGAAATGATGCCCCAAGCGCAACAGCCCAGCCTAAAATACCAATAAAATTCGCTTCACTAATGGCAGTCACTGGGTTCGCTACAAAGCTTAACAGCAGATTTTTTAAAATTTCAGTTAAGCTGCCGGGAGGGCTGAGTTCAGTGTTCGCTGGCAGGTCCAAAAACAAGGTGCTTGGAAAAATTATGCTTGCTGCGACTGAAGATAGCGCAGCGAGGAACATGCCAATCGCATACATTAAAATAATTGGCTTAAGTTTGGCATTGCTGCCGCCAATTTTGAAGTTTGCGATAGAAGATAAAACTAAAACGAATACAAGTATTGGAGCAACAGATTTAAGCGCTTTAATGAATAGATCACCAAGCAGGCTTAAATATGGCGCGACGTTAGGGAAAAGTACTGCAACCAATACGCCTAAAATAATGGCGATAATGATTTTAGTCACTAAGCTTAAACGTGTAAAAGCTGAGAACATAGGAGGCCTTGTCAGTATTGCAATGACAAATTTGTCGAAAATATTCTCAACATTTTATACTGAAATTGCGTATTCCTTAGAAAATTATTTTATATAAAACTTAAGTCTTTATTTTTAAAGTTGATATTTTATATTTTTACATTATATGTATGCATAAAAATAAAAAAATCTTTGTAAAACAGTGCTAAATTGAGAAGTTTTATGATTTAAATATGGTATTCAGCACTGTTTGAAGTTAAATCTTGAATGGCTTGATAGTGAGTTAAATAAATATTTCCGCTGAGATGTGTCAGTAAGCTGGATGATTTTAATTTATCCATCACAGGCCCCTTAATTTCAGAAAAATGCAGGCGGATATTTAATTTCGATAGTTCAGCATTAATATCTTCCAGCATTTCGAGCGCACTGAAGTCAATACTGCTGACACTGGAGCAATTAATTACTACATTTTTTAGTTCAGACTGCTGGCTGATTTGAGTGATTAAAAACCCTTTAAGTGAGTTTGCATTTAAAAATGTTAAGTTTTCATCTATACGCAAAGACAAAACTTCAGGTGAAGTCTCGACATGGTGACGCTGAATATTGCGGAAATGCTGTGTACCTTCAACTAAACCGATGACCGCCATATGCGGGCGGCTGATACGCCATAGCATAAGAATAAATGTTGAAATCATTCCGATCATTAAACCTGTTGAAATATCAATGCAGACCACACCGAAAAAAGTCACCCACATTGCAATGCCGTCAGCTTTTGAATAGCGCCAAGTATCAAAAAATGCTTTAAAGTCCACCAGCTTCCAGATAGAAACAATAATGGTGGCGGCTAAAATCACTAAGGGTAAATCACGGAAAAATCCAGTAAAGTACAGTGTGACGACAATGATAAAAATAGAAGATAAAACACCGGCCATTGGCGATTTTGCGCCGGCATCGGCATTGACCACCGTACGTGAAAGGCTTCCTGTCACAGGAAATGCGGAGCTGATCCCAGCGCTGATATTGGCTAAACCCAGCGCAATCAGTTCTTGGTTGCTGTTTAGGTTGCTGCGCTGCTGCAAAGCTGTCGCTTGAGCAATTGAAAGCGATTCAACAAAGCTGACCATTGCAATTAAAGTTGCGCCCGGCAGCAATGTCATTACAAGATCCCACGTCCAAAATGGAATGTGAAGCGCAGGAAAACCGGATGGAATTTCACCGACTGTTTTAATGCCTGCAGCTTTTAAGTCAAAAACCAGCACCAGTGCAATAGATAGGATTACCAGCAGTAAAGGCACCGCTTTAATCAGAAAAGTTACAGAACCAAAGCGGCTGCTCAGTGCCGGTTTTGCTAAAAGCTTGGGGATATAAATCAAAAATAAAATGGATAAAATGCCAAAAGCGAGAGAAGTCCAATGACTAAAACTAATATATTCCCACAGGCTTTGTATAAATTGCGGCAGGTTATTGGCATTGAGCGGCACATCAACGAGAAACTTCAGCTGTCCTAAAGCAATCAGCAGTGCTGACGCGATAATAAAACTTTTAATGACAGGATGGCTGATCAGCTGAATAAGGAAGCCAAAACGGAAAATTCCTAAAAGCAGTGAAATGACGCCGACCATCAGCGCTAGAAGCATTGCAGCTTCTATATATACTGGTGAGCCAGCTTCAAATAGGGGATTTAACGTGGCAAAGGTCATCATAGAAATGATGGCGACAGGGCCAATAGATAGGGTATAGCTGCTGCCTGTGAAAGCATAAATAATCATTGGCAGCATGCTGGCATACAGGCCCATGATTGGAGGAAGCCCTGCCAGCATAGCATAAGCCATACCTTGCGGCACAAGCATCGCAATAACAATCAGTGCTGCCAGCAAATCAGATTTTAATTTTCCTGCACTATAGTCCTGCAGCCATTGCCAAGCAGGAATAAAATTTAGGACACGGCGCTTAAAATCTGACATACACTTTTCTAAATCATAATTTCATATATATTATGCACAAAAAATGCTAAGAAGTCCTGAAAATTTCAGAGCTGTATGGGATTGCGGCAGAAATGAAAAGGGCAGCCTCCGCTCAATATTTTTTTAAGTTTATAAATAATTTTAAAAAATATAAAACAGGCTTAGGCTGTCAATGTGTCGTTATTATTTATACTGTCAGCCAAGATTGTTTTTTAGATTACAGGTGAAGTGCAATATAGGTGATGCAATGTCTTCAGTACTTCAATAAGATTTTCATCTTTAAGAGAGTAATAAATTTGCTTACCTTCACGGCGGGTTGTAACAACATCACTCTTACGCAGCATCATCAGCTGCTGGGAAAGTGTCGGCTGATTAATTTCTGTAATTTGCTCAATCTCAGAAACATTCAGTTCCTCTTGAGCTAAATGGCATAATATTAATAAACGATCCGTATTTGCCAGAGATTTTAAAACGCCAACAACTAAATCCGCAGAATCACGTATATTCGTAATCTCAAGATCCGTATTCATAATAATAGGTATCCAATAGTTTCGCAGCTAAATTAGTATACGTATATATGCTATTAATTATTAAAAAAAAATGAATAATTTAATGGGTTTTATTGAAATGCTGTATCAGTAATAATTATATGCTTAAAAGCTGCACATAAAATATTTTGCTGCATAAACATGGTGCAGTATTTATTAATATTTAGCAAATATATATTCATTTTATTCACAAGCTCATCTAACAATAATATACAGGCATTGAAAAATGGCGTTATGATGCTACACAATGCATATGATGTATAAAGACAAAGGACGAACATGACTACCGATTCAGCTTTTTCAGCACCAGCAAATTTAGGCATCGCAGTTTACAGCAATAATGCTGAGGCGATTGGCAACACGCCGCTGGTACGTATAAACCGTGCAATTACTGGCGGTGCGGCTGTTCTGGCTAAAATTGAAAGCCGTAACCCTGCATTTTCAGTCAAATGCCGAGTTGGCGCAGCGCTGATTGCAGATGCTGAGCAGCAAGGCAAATTAAAGCCTGGAATGCATATTGTAGAACCGACAAGCGGCAACACGGGTATTGCATTGGCGTTTGTGGCTGCGGCAAAAGGTTATTCTATCACGTTGACTATGCCTGCGAGCATGAGTATTGAACGCCGTAAAGTACTGAAAGCTTTAGGTGCAAACTTGGTGCTGACTGAACCTGCTAAGGGTATGAAAGGTGCTGTTGATGAGGCTGTGCGTTTAGCGTCAGAGCAGCCGGAAACGTATTATTTACCGCAGCAGTTTGAAAATCCAGCTAACCCAAAAATTCACGAAGCGACTACGGGTCCTGAAATTTGGGAAGCTACAGGCGGAAAGATTGATATTCTTGTCGCTGGTGTAGGTACAGGCGGCACAATTTCAGGTATTTCAAGCTACTTTAAAAAGGTTAAAAACCAGTCTTTGTATTCAGTTGCTGTTGAACCTGCTGAATCGCCAATTATTGGTCAGGCTAAACGCGGCGAGACATTGACTCCAGGACCGCATAAAATTCAAGGTATTGGCGCAAACTTTATTCCTGGCAACTTAGATTTAAGCCTTGTAGATGAAGTGATTGCAATTGAAAGTGCTGAAGCTATTGCTTGGGCGCGCAAAACAGCAACCCAAGAGGGTATTTTAGTCGGTATTTCAAGCGGCGCTGCTATGGCTGCAGCTGCTGAATTGGCTGCCCGTCCTGAAAATGCAGGAAAAACGATTGTTGTGATTCTTCCTGATGGCGGTGAACGCTATCTTTCTTCAGTATTATTTGAAGATATTTCTGCAGACTGATTATCGTTCTTGCAGTAAAAAAGCCAAATGATTTATCGTTTGGCTTTTTTTATTTAGAGCAGGAATGAGCAGTATAAATAATATTTTTATATATATTTGGAATATATGTTTAAAATATTATTTATTATATGCGGGTTAATATTCTTTATCTTATGAAATGAAATTGTATAAAAAAATTATATTTTATTTATAAAATATTTTTAAAGTTTAAAATATTGATCTATTCCTTGGAAAACTAAAAACAGCTGCATTTTACACATGAAATACTTGACCTTGCCAAGGTGGGAAAGTTTAAGCTATATCGTATATAGGGTAATTTCGGCAGGCCGTTTATGAACACACTACAGTCTAAAACACAGCATAGTATGAGTTTCAGCATTGAGGGTATGAGCTGCGCATCATGTGCTGCCCGTATAGAAAAAGCCTTAAATAAGCTTGATCAGATAGAAGCATCGGTAAATTTGGCAACGGAAAAAGCCACAGTCAGCAGCCCTGTTCCTATCGATGCAGATAATATTGTACAAGCTATACATAAAACAGGTTTTCAGGCCGTGACTCAGACGGAGTCTTTTTCTATAGAAGGCATGACTTGCGCTTCATGTGTTGCGCGGGTTGAAAAGGCGTTACGCAAGGTTGAAGGCGTTATTCGCGCTCAGGTGAATTTGGCAACGGAAAAAGCCACAGTAGAAATACTGGGTGCAGTTAGTCATGCCCAGCTTGCTGCAGCCGTGCAAAAAACAGGTTTTGATGTGGCAGCACGTCAACTTGAGCTGAGTATCGATGGCATGACTTGCGCTTCTTGTGTTGCACGTGTGGAAAAAGCCTTAAGCAAAGTAGATGGTGTGCAATCGGCGTCGGTCAATTTGGCATCAGAAAAAGCATATGTGCAGGGTGGAGCGCCAGCAGATCTAATTGCAGCGGTACAAAAGGCTGGCTATACGGCCAGTATCTTAGCTTCAGGCCAAATTGATCAGCAGGAACAGCATCAAGAAAAGAAAAAAGAAGAAATACAGACTTTAAAACAGGATTTGATTCTGGCTTTGGTGCTTGCTGCACCAGTGTTCATTTTAGAAATGGGCGGTCATCTTATTCCAGCTTTTCATCATTGGGTGCACAGCACTATAGGCCAGCAAAACAGCTGGTATATTCAGCTGGTATTAACCACACTGATCTTGATTTTACCAGGGCGCAGGTTCTATCAGCATGGTGTGCCGGCTTTAATGCGTTTGGCGCCGGACATGAACTCGCTGGTTGCTGTTGGAACATTCTCTGCATATCTATTTTCATGTGTGGCGGTATTTATGCCGCATCTGTTACCGCAAGGCACGATTCATGTGTATTTTGAATCGGCAGCAGTCATTATTGCTTTAATTTTACTTGGCCGCTTTATGGAGGCGCGCGCTAAGGGCAAAACATCGCAAGCGATTCAGTATTTGCTGGGCATGCAGCCTAAAACTGCACGAGTACAGCAAGATGGCGGTTTTGTTGAGTTAGAAATTGAACATGTACGCACAGGCATGCTGCTGGAAATTCGTCCCGGAGAGCGTATACCTGTAGATGGTGAAGTGGTTTCGGGTTCAAGTTATGTAGATGAGTCAATGATCAGCGGTGAGCCGATACCTGTTGAAAAAACAGCAGGATTGCAGGTTGTTGGCGGTACAGTAAACCAAAATGGCAGTTTAAGCATACGCGCTACTTCTGTCGGTCAAGATTCTGTACTGGCCCAGATTATTCAATTGGTTGAGCAGGCTCAGGGTTCTAAGCTGCCAATTCAAGCCTTGGTGGATAAAGTTACATTATGGTTTGTTCCAGCAGTGATGGCGCTGGCATTATTGACCTTTGCAGTTTGGTATTTTTTGGGCCCAGAACCAAGCTTAACCTATGCATTGGTCAATGCCGTGGCAGTACTCATTATCGCTTGCCCCTGCGCAATGGGACTAGCGACACCTACATCTATTATGGTGGGCACAGGGCGCGGCGCGGCATTAGGCGTGCTGTTTCGTAAAGGAGAGGCTTTACAGCTGCTAAAAGATGTAAAAGTTGCCGCCGTAGATAAAACAGGAACATTAACCGAAGGAAAGCCGACACTGACAGATTTTGAAGTCACAGCTGATTTTCATCAGGATGAGGTTTTGCTGTGGGTGGCTTCAATTGAAGCCAAATCAGAACATCCTATTGCTTATGCAATTGTGCAAGCTGCCCAAGAAATGAAAATCCAGCTTTTGGATGTGACGGATTTTGATTCAGTGACTGGGGCAGGCATTCAAGCAAAAACAGCTGGGCATCAGCTGCATATTGGCGCTGCGCGTTTTATGCAGGAACTAGGTCTAGACATTGCTGTATTTCAGCAAAAGGCGCAAGAGTTAGGTGATTTAGGTAAAACACCGCTTTATGCTGCGGTAGATGGCCGTTTAGCGGCAATCATTGCCGTTGCAGATCCAATTAAAGCCAGCACGTTTGATGCAATTCAGGCTCTTCACGATCAAGGTATTCGTGTTGCCATGATTACAGGTGATAATCAGAGCACTGCAGATGCTATTGCGAAACAGCTGAAAATCGATAATGTTATTGCTGAAGTGCTACCGGATGAAAAAGTAACGGCTGTCAAGGCGCTGCAAGCGCAATACGGCTGTACGGCATTCGTGGGTGACGGCATTAATGATGCGCCGGCTCTTGCTCAGGCAGATGTCGGCTTAGCAATAGGTACAGGTACTGATATTGCGATGGAAGCGGCAGATGTAGTGCTGATGTCTGGAAATTTACAGGCTGTGCCTACAGCGATCGCATTAAGTACTGCGACTATGAATAATATTCGCCAAAATTTGTTTTGGGCCTTTGCGTATAATGCAGCTTTAATACCTGTGGCGGCAGGCGTATTGTATCCATTTTTTGGAATCCTGCTTTCGCCAATGTTTGCAGCAGCCGCGATGGCGCTGTCATCCGTATTTGTAGTGAGTAATGCGCTGCGGTTAAAACGCTTCAAGGCGGATCGTGTTTAGGAGTGAGTCTATGAATATTGGTCAGGCTGCCAAAGCTTCAGGCATCTCTGCAAAAATGATCCGATATTATGAGGGAATTGGTCTGATTCCGCTGTCTCAACGCACAGATGCGGGATACCGTATATATGCAGAGCAGGATATTCAGACACTGAAGTTTATTCAGCACTCTCGGGCTTTAGGTTTTTCCACTGAACAGATGAAAGAGCTGATTAATCTTTGGAAAAATAAAGATCGGCAGAGTGTTGAGGTCAAACAGCTGGCACAGCAGCATATTGATGCATTGAATCAAAAAATTGCAGATTTGCAAATGATGGTGCATACGCTGCAGCAGTCGGTAAATGGATGTGCTGGCAACGAAGAAGCAGAATGTGAAATTTTAAATCAGATTGAATCTGGCGCATCTTGCTGTAAGTAATTTTCTAAAAATTAGCCTTCAGCTTGACCTTCACATGATGGGAAGCCTTAAGATAGATCTATAGTCAGTATAGGAGTGTAAATATGAAATTACGTATCGAAAATATGACATGCGGCGGCTGTGCCCGCAGCGTAACAGCTACTGTAAAAGATGCCGATGCTTCTGCTTTAGTTGAGATTGATGTCGCTGCAAAATTGGTAGAGATCAGCAATGCAGCAGATGAGCAAAAAATTTTAGATGCTTTGGCTGAAGACGGTTTTCCAGCAGCAGTGCTTTAATTTCTGCTAAATACGTAAAAAAGCCTAGATTTTCTCAGGCTTTTTTATTAAGAAAAATTATTTAATGATTTAGCAGTGTTAAACCACAGCAGATATTTTATCTGGCGTCATAAGCGCTTGGTTAATGTACAATTTAATGAGCCGTTCACGTGAACCAATTGATTTTTGGTAGTGGGTGGAATTCAGCAGCAGTGATGCGCCGTATGTGACTGTCCAAATGTAAGAGAGATAATCGCGAATCGACATTGCGCTGTCTAAAGACTTTAAATAGGCGCTGGTCATTTCTTTAATTTCAATAATCCGCTCTTCACGCACAAGGTAAAGCTCTTCAAATAATTCTTTTAATTTTCGTTCATTATTGGTCAAACGGTCTTCAATCACATGCAATAAAATAGTGCGGTTTGAATTCAGCATATTGTAAAGCATATACTGTGATACATAAGTTTTAATGTCGTTATTATATTTTTTAGAAATGTCTAAAAGACGTTTTTCATTGAGAATAATTAATTCAAGATACAGCTGATTCTTACTTTTAAAATGTTTATAAATCGTGCCTTTAGCAATATCGAGTTCAGCCGCTAACTCACTGAGAGTGATGTCCTGATTATTATCCAGCAATAGCATTTCTGCCATAGATAAAATTTTTTCTTTGCGCAGTAAAAAATTTTGTTGACGTACTGAACTCATTTTTTCGCTTTCCATAAACATCATAAGAGCGGTACATAGAGCCTAACCGCAATGGTCGGCTTTGCACATTACACTATCGTCTTGAATTTAACTTAAATTGCCTGCTTTGTAAGCATTTAATATTAAATTAGATTATTTCCTTACTTTTCATGTGAAAATAAAAATGTCAAGAAAGTTGAACCCCACAGGTCAATTATTGGAAATAAAATTGGCAATTTATTTTTTTTAATCTATTGTTTTTGCGTTTTTAGAACAAAAGCTAATCGCCTTAATTTTAAACAAGCGCCTAGCTGTTAATACCTGCAGTATTCATTTTTATTAGGTTTCAATATGTACGGTTCAAAACATCATTGTTTAAAAAATTTAATATATTCAAACGGTTTTCCTTATTTGTCGCGATATCGCGGCTAAATACAGCTGCAGCTTAAAGATATTCAGCGAAATGTTGAGCGCAAAATAGAGCAGCAAACTGAAATACAGCAATTTTATAAAATACAGCAGAACTGCTTTGGCCGTTTTGTTTAGGACAATTCAACCTCAAAAACACCTTGGACGCTTGAGCTGCCAAGTATGGAAAGGAATACGCAATGCCAATTTATAATGCGCCACTGAAAGATATGGACTTTATCTTAAATGATGTATTTAAGGCCGAAGAGTTTTTTCAATCGAATGAAAATCTTGCACATTTAGATATGGCAACTGCCAATGCTATTTTAGAGGAAATGGCTAAGTTTTCTAAAAACGTCATTTTAGATTTGAACCGCAGTGCAGATGAGTCTGGCGGCGCAGAATTCAGCAACGGCACTGTCAAAACACCAGCAGGTTTTAAAGAGGCGTTCGATCAGTTTGCGCAAGGCGGCTGGATTGGTTTAGGCGCAAATGAAGAATGGGGCGGTCAGGGCATGCCAAAAATGCTGACTGTGCTTGCAGACGAAATGATTTGGAGTACCAACCCGTCATTTATGCTGTATCCGCTGCTGACGGTTGGCGCTGGCATGGCCATTAATGACCGTGCCTCTCAAGAGCAAAAAGAAACGTATTTGCCAAAACTTTATACAGGTGAGTGGTCAGGCACAATGTGCTTAACTGAACCGCACTCAGGCACGGACTTGGGTATTATTAAAACTAAAGCTGAACCTAATGAAGACGGCTCATTTAACATCACGGGCACTAAAATCTTTATTACCAGCGGTGAACATGACCTATGTGAAAACATTATTCACTTAGTTTTAGCAAAAACACCAAATGCGCCAGCGGGTTCACGCGGTATTTCACTGTTTATTGTGCCTAAATTCTTAGTGAATGCAGATGGTTCATTAGGTGAGCGCAATGCTGTAGCGGCGGGTTCAATTGAACATAAGATGGGTATTAAAGGTTCGGCAACTTGTGTCATGAACTTTGACGGCGCGAAAGGCTACATGGTTGGCAATGAAAATGAAGGCCTTGCCGGCATGTTTGTGATGATGAACTACGAACGTTTATCTATGGGTATTCAAGGCATAGGCGCTTCTGAATATGCATACCAAAATGCAGCACAGTATGCGACTGACCGTTTGCAAGGCCGTGCATCTACAGGCGCAAAAACACCTGAAAAACCAGCAGATTCAATTTTAGTACATGGTGATGTGCGCCGTATGCTGCTGAATGTACGTGCGAATAATGAAGCATCTCGCGCATTTGCCGTATATGTAGGCCAGCAGCTGGACATTACAAAATACTCAACAGATGCAGAAGCCGTGCGTAAAGCAACTGACCGTGTTGCGCTGTTGACTCCAATTGCTAAAGCGTACCTGACAGATACAGCGCTTCAAGCGGCGTTAGAAGCTCAAATGTGCTTTGGCGGCCATGGCTACATTCGTGAATGGGGCATGGAGCAATGTATTCGCGACTTACGTATTGCGCAAATTTACGAAGGTACGAACGGTGTGCAAGCGATTGATTTGATTGGCCGTAAAACCACGAAATGCAAAGGCGCATACATTGCAGAATACATTGCAGAAATTCGCGAATTTGCAGCAGAGTTAGACGATGCTCTAAGCATTAAAGCAGCATGCTTAAAAGTATGTGATGAGCTGGAAGCATTAACGCAGCATATCGTTGAACAGTCTAAGCTGAACCCTGATTTTGCGAACTCTGTTGCAGTTGACTATCTGCATGCTGTTGGCTTGCTCAGCTTTACTTATATGTATGCGCGTATTAGCAAAGCAGCACAGCCAAAACAGGATGCATTCTTCCAAAATAAATTGGTCTTGGCGCAATATTTTGCAGCAAAGGTGCTGCCTGATTTAGCGGCGCGTACCCAGCGTATTCATGCTGGCGCGGAGCTGATTATGCAGCTTCCTGAGGAATATTTCACCGCTCAGTCATAATTTTAGAGCAAAAATCAAAAAATGATGGAAAAGCTCCAAGAAGTTTTTATGCTGCTTGGGGTGTACAAAATGTATAAATAGGATGGAATAAGAAATGATCGTTATTGTAGATGGCGTTCGTACAGCAATGGGCGGTTTTCAAGGCTCATTGTCATCTTGCACAGCACCTGAGTTAGGCGCTGCGGCAATTCAAGCAGCTGTTGAACGTTCAGGTTTACAGGCTGCAGATATTGATGAAGTTATTTTTGGCTGCGTACTTCCTGCAGGGTTAAAACAAGGCCCAGCACGTCAAGCAATGCGTTTGGCTGGTTTGCCTGACTCAACTGGCGCAACAACAATTAATAAAATCTGCGGCTCAGGCATGAAAGCTGTCATGCAGGCAGCTAATGCAATTCAAGCGGGTTCTGCACAAATTGTGGTAGCGGGCGGCATGGAATCTATGTCAAATGCGCCATATTTATTAGAAAAAGCGCGTGCCGGCTACCGCATGGGGCACGGGAAAACAACGGATCATATGTTCCAAGAAGGCCTAGAAGATGCTGAAACAGGCCTGTCTATGGGTATTCTTGCACAGGAAATGGCGGATAAAAAAGGCTATACACGTGAACAGCAAGATGCATTTGCTATTAATTCGCTGAATAAAGCGGTTGAAGCGGTAAATGGCGGCTACTTTAAAGCTGAAATCGTGCCGGTAACAGTTAAATCACGTAAAGGTGATGCGGTTGTAGATACGGATGAACAGCCGCTCAGTGCGAAACCTGAAAAAATTCCAACACTTCGTCCTGCATTTAAAAAAGACGGCACAATCACAGCGGCCAATGCCAGCTCAATTTCAGATGGCGCATCTGCATTGGTTGTGACTTCTGAAGCAACAGCAGCGGCACGCGGCTTAAAGCCACTGGCAAAAGTTGTAGCTTATGCTTCCAACTCACAGCATCCGTCTGAATTTACCATCGCACCAGTGGGCGCAATTGAAAAGGTCCTGCAAAAGGCTGGCTGGAAAGCTGAAGATGTCGACCTTTGGGAGGTGAATGAAGCATTTGCCATGGTGACGATGCTGGCTATTGATGGATTTAATTTGGATGAAGCCAAAGTTAATATCAATGGCGGCGCATGTGCACTGGGCCATCCATTGGGTTCTTCAGGTTCACGTATTATTGTGACGCTTCTTCATGCACTTAAACGTACTGGCGGAAAAAAAGGCATTGCTGCGCTATGTATTGGCGGCGGTGAAGCAACTGCGATTGCGGTAGAGCTTGTTTAAAGCGGGCGAATTTATTTTTAGATAAGCAATAACAGGCATCATCTCAGTACGCTGGGATGATGAACACAATAAATGTTTATTTTTGAGATTTTTATATATGAATGGTTTAGAACGTATTCGCTTGCTCTCCCTGCATGAAAAAGTAATGTCTGCTCAGCAGGCCATTGAATTAATTAAAGATGGTTCTGTGGTCGGCTTAAGCGGTTTTGGCGGTGCTGGAGAAGCAAAGACAGTGCCTCTGGCTTTGGCCGATTATGCGCAAGCCAATCCTTTAAAAATTACCTTAGCGACAGGCGCTAGCTTAGGCAACAAAATTGACGGCCGCCTTAATGAGGCGCATGCGATTTCACGCCGCTATCCTTATCAGGCGGATCCAGGCCTGCGCAAAGCCATTAATAATGGTGAAGTGATGTATATTGACCAGCACTTATCTGAAATGGCTGACAATATTCGTCATCACAACTTGCCTGCAATGAATGTAGCGATTGTGGCGGCAACTGCGATTACAGAAGATGGACAGATCATTCCGACTGGCTCATGCGGCAACTCGGCAAATTTCATTGAAATGGCGGATCATGTCATTATTGAAATTGATAATACGATCAATCCTGTATTGGAAGGCGTGCATGACATCTATGTTCCGAAAGCGCGTCCAAACCGCGGCCCAATCCCGCTAGAACAGGCGGGTGAGCGTATTGGCACGATCGGCATTCACGTCAACCCAGAAAAAATTTCAGCCATTGTGCTGAATGATATTCCAGACAGCTCTTTTGGCATGGATGAGCCAGATGAAGATACCTTGTCGATTGCGAAGCATTTGATTCAGTTCTTTGAAGGTGAAGTTGCCGCTGGCCAGTTACCTGAAAATTTAGGTCCGCTGCAATCGGGTGTTGGCTCAATTGCAAATGCGGTATTTGCCGGTTTTGAACACTCCAATTTCCATGATTTAGAGATGTATTCAGAAGTACTGCAAGACTGTACGTTCCAGCTGATTGACTCTGGCAAAATGAAATTTGCTTCAGGCTGCTCCATGACACTGTCAGAACCATGCGCTGCAAATGTCATGAAAAATTTTGACAAATATAAAGACAAAATTGTGCTGCGTCCGCAAGAGCTGTCGAACAACCCGGAGATCATCCGCCGCTTGGGTATTATTGCCATTAACACGGCGCTTGAGTTTGATATTTACGGTAATGTGAACTCAACCCATGTGACGGGTACAAAAATGATGAATGGCATTGGCGGCTCAGGTGATTTTACCCGCCATGCGCACATTGCGATTTTTGTGACCAAGTCGATTGCAAAGGGCGGTGCTATTTCATCTGTTGTGCCTATGGTCAGTCATACAGATCATACCGACCATGATGTTGATATTGTGGTAACGGAGCAGGGTCTTGCAGACCTACGCGGTTTAGCGCCTCGTGAACGTGCGCTTAAAGTCATTGAAATTTGTGCACATCCAGACTACCGTGCAGATTTGCTGAGCTACTTTAAACGTGCAGCAGCCAAAGGCGGTCAAACACCGCACTTGTTAGATGAAGCACTGTCTTGGCATGCGAGTTTTGAAGAAAAAGGTACGATGAAAACAGCTTAATTTTATATTTAATACAGAAAAGGCCCGAATAATTCGGGCTTTTTTCTTCTTTGGCAAGGAGATAAATTACCTGCGGTATCTCTAATGTCTTAGGTTGGCGGGCCTAGCTTTGCTAAGTTAGAAAATTCAATAAAGTTTTGCACATAAAAGCGGGCCTTCGATTGAATCTGTTCTTGTTCTGCAGCTGAGTATTCATCATAAATAGCCACAGCGTCTATTCCTGCGAATACCGCTGCCTCAATACCAATCAATGAATCTTCGACAATGAGGCATTCTTCAGGCTGCAGCTGAAAATGCTGCATAGCTGTTAAATAAATTTCAGGATGCGGCTTGATATGCTTTACATTGCCGCGAGTCAGGATTAAATCAAAATCATGTGTAAAATCAATTGCTGAATTGACATTAGCGTTGTACTGCTGATAGCGCTCTATATTAAATAAGCTGGTTGTCGTCGTGAGTGCTAACAGCAGGCCGTGCTGTTTCAGCAGCTGGATGAGTTCACGCACATAGGCTTTAGGCTGTACGGCATGGTCTAAAAATTCACGTGATATTTGATAACGGCGTGCTTTAACTGCTTCTGCGCTGAGTGGAAAAGCATATTTTTGCATGAGAAAGCTGCAGTATGCTAAATAAGGGTCGGGCAAATGGTGAAATATTTTAAGCTGCCTGTCGCGTTCATGCTGAATTTCTATTTCGTGTTCAATTACATTGGCCAGCTCTAAAATTAACGCGGCATCAACTTGATTCCAAATACCGACAGAATCAATTAAAGTGCCATCTAAATCAAAACAAATTAATTTTTTCCCCTGCAGCATATTTTCTCATCTCTCACTTATCAGTTCAGCAGTTTAGCTCAGCAGCGTGAAGGTATTTAGCTGAACGCTATATAATGGCATTGATGCGATGAATATGCATCTGTATAAATCACCGCGCTAAATGCTAGAACATTTATATTTTTCAAAGTAAGATTTGCGCATAGGCAAAATTGAAAATTTAGCAGATGATTGCTTTCTTCTGCAATGTGTGAAAATAGGAACGTATCTTTCGTGTTTGATCTGGACTTTAAATTACTCAGTATCTTTTTTTACGTTTATAAATATAAAAGCGTATCTTTGGCTGCTGAACATTTAGAAATGAGCCAGCCAACAGTCAGCAATATCCTGAATAAAATACGCCAGCACTATAATGACCCTTTATTTTTACGTATAGGCAATGAGATGGCGCCTACAGAGCTTTCTAAACAGCTCTATCCGCTAGTAAGTGAAGTCTTAAGCAAAGTTGAAGTGATTAACCATTTCAGTGTGGATTTCGATCAGTCACATTCACAGCAGCGTTTTACTTTGGCCATGACGGATGTTTCGCATTTGGTGCTGCTGCCAAAAATCTCACAATATTTAAAAGACCATGCGCCTCATGTACGTTTGAATGTACGGCCTATTACTTCTGAAACAAGTTACCAAATGGCCAATGGTGAAATTGACTTAGCGCTTGGTTTTTTACCGAATCTTGAAAATGGTTTTTATCAGCAAAAACTTTTTGAGCAATATTATGTGGTCATTGCGTCCAAAGATCATCCTCGTTTAACGGGCGATACAATCAGCACAGACGAATATATCCGTGAAACACACATTGATATTGATGCGGGGATGGGGCATTACCATATTGAAAATGAGCTGATGAGCTTAGAAATAAAGCGGGATATTTTAATGCGCTTGCCCAGCTATTTAGGTGTTGGACTTGTTGTGCAGGAAACGGAAGCGATTGCAACCGTGCCGTATTATTTGAGTGAAGTGCTGCTGTCACGCGGTAATCTGAAGATTTTTAAGGCTCCGATTGTATTTCCAAGCTATAGCGTTAAACAGTATTGGCACATGTCGTGTCATCATAAAACCAGCCACCAATGGCTGCGCAATATGTTTCATGAAATTTTAGTTAAATAGAGTTTGTATCTCAATAGAGTGGTCATTACAGAGCTTTACTTATTTATAGCATTGATTTGAACTTTTCTTATTTATAAGGAAATTGCATAATAAGACATTATTTAACACGCTGTATTTTATCATTATTACAATCTTTTTTGCTTGTTTGGGTTTAGGGGTTCACTGTTTATGATTTACTGCTTTTATGGGAATCAAGCCGAGCATGCCCATGAAGAGCGCATGCTTCATAATTTTTTATCGCAGCTGCAGCTGGACTGGAATACTCCAGAACAATGGATTTATATTGTTTATAATGCCATGTGGAATGGACAGGATATAGACTTTGTGTGTTTTAGCCCATTTTCAATAGTTGTGGGTGATTTTAAGAGTTATAGCGGGAAACTGGCCGCGGGTGAAAATGGCCCTTGGAAATTGCTGACTCAAAACAATGACATGATTGAAGTTAAGGGCGGTAACCAATTCAACCCATACCGCCAGCTGCGCAACAATAAATTTTCTCTCCTGAATTTTTTAAGCAAAGAGTCTGCTTTTAGCCGATGTGAACTTGGGCATATAGGTGCCGTAACCGTTTTTACAGCACTAACCGATGTCGATGATCTGCTCAGCGATAAGACTCGGAAATGGATGGGAATTACGGATATTGCGCATTGCAGCGCATATTTTGCAGCTAAAAAAAGCGCTGGCATCCGTTTAGAGCAGCAATGGGTGGATGAACTAATGGGTAAAATGAATTTATTGCCTTATGAATGGCACCCTAAGCAGCCGATAGATGCGCTTGAACATCATTATTTAACACCCAAAGCAGCAGTGCCAAATATAGTAAAACCAAATATAAAAACTTTGCCGCAGAAAGTCAGCAGTCCGCTCAAGCGGCCGCAGCTGCCAGCGCTTAGCAAATTTTGGCCTGTTGTGTTTCTAGCTTTATTGCTTTTTATTCCTTCCGCATGGCAAAAAATAAATGATGCTTTCACTAAAATGAAAGCGAAAACCTCCAGTAATAATGCCTCTGAACAGACGTATCCAACAGCTGCAGATGAAATGTCTCGCACTGAAACTGCGGCCATTGCCGAACAGCCTAGAGCAGAACCGAAATGGCCCGAGCAAAAGCTGGCACAGCAAATACATCCGTCTGAGAGGGATAAAAAAGGCAATCAGTATTTTGAACAGCCGGAAGCAGAAAAGCCTATGACCGCTGCGCAATCTGTAAAAGCTTCTGAAAATCAGCAAAATCAGCAAAATCAGCAAAATCAGCAAAATCAGCAAAATC
>NZ_RAXV01000029.1 GCF_003611465.1 Acinetobacter tianfuensis | reverse complement strand
TTTATTTCATTGTTCTGTAGGGTAATACCCCCTAAAAATAATTGAAGTTTCAAGTAGAGGCCTAGTAGATATACTTAAATCCCCAATACAACTTGATATGGTTTAAATCCATCAAGCACAGCCTCAGAAACTAATTGGATAAATGCTTCAGTTTTACCATAAGCCATCCATTGATCTAAAGCTTCATAGTAAGCCAAACGATTTTCTACTGTAATCACACAAGGCGGATATCCAGCTTTAAGTAATTCGAGATTCATCAATAAGCGTGATGTACGACCATTCCCATCAATAAATGGATGAATGCCTACAAAGTCTGCATGTACTTTAGCTGCACGTTCAATAGGATGTAGCTTATGTGCCTCAGTATTGTACCAATCGACAAGCTGAGCCATTTTATCATTCAACAGTGTATAGTCGGGTGGGTTAGTCGTAGCACCTGAAATCAACACGTTTTGTTGGCGATAACGTCCTGCATTGTCATCATCGATATTTTTTAGAATGAGTTGATGGATATTACGAATCTGCCATTCAGAAAAAGGTTCTTCTTTACGAATAATATCTTCAACATAATAGATCGCATTTCTATGGTTAATTGCCTCGAAATGTTCTCGTAATGCTTTTCCACCAACGGTAATGCCTTCCAAAACCACTTTTGTTTCTAGCAATGTCAGTGTATTGCCTTCAATTGCATTTGAATGATATGTCCAGCGAACAATAAGATCTTCTTGTAGATTTTTTACAATTGCAGGAGAAAGAGGACGATGCTGATCTAATTTTGTTTTTAAGGCATCTATATTGTCAAACATAACTTTCACCCTGAAGTTGTACTCTTGAATGATACATGAAAAAAACAAATATAAAAAAGTAATGTTATAACATATCTTTTAATATTGAATGCGTACGTGTTAAAATCGGGACACCATTTCAAATCCTGTTAATGGATTTGAACAAAATAAATTTTGTGATTCAATGCACTAAATCTAATTTGGGTAAAAAATGGGTACAGGAAAAATGCTATTGGCTTTATGGTTCACTAAATCAATAGCTTGGGAGTTGAGTTCAATTGACGCCATCACAGCTACTTTACTAAATATGGCTATGTATTACGTTATTGATAGCTGGAATGTTAAAGTCTAAAACGTGTTATTATTTCATATAAGATTTTGAAATATATGAAAATATAGGTTTATTTTTGTTTGTTTGTTTGTTTGTTTGTTTGTTTGTTTGTTTGTTTTTTTAATCAATATTATGAAAAAATTATAACAGTAAGAGAAATTAATTTAATAAAAATGGTGTGCTTTTTTAATTTGGTGTGTTGTAACTAAATTTTCATATATATTTAACTAGACATTAATTATTCGATTCAAAAACTTTTCTTTAATCTGGCTTGGAGAATGGAATTGCTTGTTATTCGCTATAAGCCTTGGATCATGATTATACTACTGGTTTTGCTCGTCAGTTTTGCTACATATCGCTGGTGGCAAGGACCATTGCTGCCTAGTTATGAAGTCGTATCTAGTCCATTGATTCAAACAGTTGTCGCTTCAGGACGGGTAGAGAAAGTATCTCGGACTCAGATTGGTAGTGAAATTACAGGGGTTGTTCTTGAGCGATTGGTTCAAGAGGGAGATCGGGTCTCTCGAGGGGATATTCTTTTAGTACTGAAATCTGATGAAATTTCAGCGCAAGTGCGGCAGGCAGAAGCTGAATTAAAAGAACTCGAAACCACTAGACGCCCGCAAGCAGAAGTTGATTTAGCGAATGCCAAAGTACAATTAGAACAGGCTCAAAGAGAGGCGTTACGCAGACGAAATACCGAATCAGGAATATTATCAGCAGAGGAAAGGGAGAAATCGATAGAGGCAGAAAGACTCGCCCGTAATAATTTGGAATCAGCTCGATTAAAAGTTGCTTCACTTGCCCCAAATAAAGTTGAAGAGACAAAATTACGCGAACGACTCGCTGCACTACAAGCGCAACTTGCCAAGACCAAAATTCGTGCAGAAGTTTCAGGTATTATTTTAACGCGTAATGTTGAGCCAGGGGATCTGGTACAACCGAGTCAGACTCTCTTCACTATTGCACTGGATGGTGCGACTGAAATACGAGTGCCATTTGATGAACGAAATTTACCACTGCTGGCTTTACAACAAAAAGCCGCAGTGATTGCAGATGCCTATCCAAATCAATCTTTTCCTGCCCATATTAATTTTATTGCTCCAAGTATTGATGCTCAACGTGGCACAGTAGACGTCCGATTAACAGTTGATCCAGTCCCAGGTTTTCTGCGTCAAGACATGACGGTATCGGTAAATGTTGAAACCAACAAGCGCGAGCGAACCTTGGTCATTCCAAATGATGCTTTAAGCAGTATAAGTGGCAACAAGGCTATGGTTATTTTAGTAAGAGATAGAAAAATTCAACGTCATCCTATCACACTGGGTTTACGTGGTTTGGTTATGTCTGAAGTTGTAGCTGGAGTGAAAGAAGGTGATCACGTCCTTACCGATGCAGAATCAGTGCTTAAAGATGGAACTCGTGTCCGAATAGAGAAAACTAAACGTGTTTTCCAGAGTCAAACGGATCAGAAAAATAGCAAAAATGAATTACCGGTGAAATTCGATTGAAAAACTTTTTTAGGCGACTTTGGACCGAGTGGACCATCGCAATCAGTTTTTTGCGAGAGGGTCGCACACAGTCGATGATGATTACCATTGGCGTCGCGGTGGGGGTAGCGGTCATTGTGTTCATTAGCGCCTTAATTCAGGGTTTACAATCGAATATTGTAGAAAGGACTTTAGGGACACAAGCGCATATTCGTTTGCTCTCACCAGATGAGGTGAATCATATTGTGCCACCAGCAGCAGGAACACTTCAGTTGTTACTAGAAGATCAGCGTGCACAACGCTTACGTTCTATTAATAATTGGCAGCAGATTACTGGGACTTTAGATCATTTACCGGTGTTGACTGCGGTTTCTCCTGTGGTCTCTGGTCCTGCATTTGTACAGCGCGGAGATGCAATTCAATCTGTTGCATTGGTTGGTATCAACCTTGAACGTTATCAACAGATTATTCCGTTAAAGCAATATATGGTGAGTGGTGAATTACGGGTCAGTGCGGATAATGTATTAATTGGGCGTCAATTAGCCAAAGATTTGGGTGTGCAAGTCGGGAGCAAATTAAGATTAGATACTGGGCAACAGAAAAATGCAGTGGTGAATATCTCTGGAATATTTGAACTGGGCGTGCGTGAATTGGATGCGCGCTATGTCTATCTGGATTTGAAACAGGCGCAATCTTTACTTAATTTGCCTGGTGGGGTCACAGTGATTGATCTGACGATCCAAGATATTTTTCAGGCGGAGCAAATTGCCTCACAAGTTGGACGCCTGGCTGGATTAAAAGCAGAAAGCTGGATTGAAACCAATGCTCAATTAATGAATGCGATTACCGCTCAAAGTCTTTCGACCAACATGATTATTGTTTTTGTAGGGATTTCAGTCGCTTTTGGAATTGCCAGTGTGATGTCGGTGAGTGTGGTGCAACGGACTCGGGAAATCGGTATTTTACGTGCAACTGGGGCTACACAAACGCAAATTTTAAGAGTTTTCTTATTTCAGGGAGCAATTTTTGGTCTGCTTGGTTCGATGCTTGGTAGTGTTGTCAGTTATTGTCTAATTTGGGGATTTAATCAGTTTGGTCCCGGCTTGTTTTATATTTCGATTTCAATCAAGCTTATCTTGTCAGCATTATTCTTGGCGACTTTAACGGGAGTTTTGGCTGCTGCAATACCATCCCGTCGGGCTGCTGCACTCGATCCTGTGGAGGCAATTCGTCATGTCTGATTCATCTGAGGAAGTACTACGTTTAGAAGCATTGCGAAAGTCCTATAATGTTGGGCAACCTAATGAAGTGGAGGTATTACATGGGATTGATCTGTGTATTCAACGGAATGACTTTGCTGCATTAATTGGTCCTTCTGGTTCAGGCAAAAGTACTTTACTGAATATTCTTGGCTTATTAGATCAGCCTAGCTGTGGTGAGTTGTACTTGTTGGGTCAGGCAACAAGTCGTATGGATGATATGGCTCGGACAGCATTACGTGGCAACAGTATAGGTTTTGTGTTTCAATTTCATCATCTTATACAGGCCTTTACTGCCTTAAATAATGTGCTTATGCCATTAATGCTGAAGCAAGGTAAGCCAGATCAATCTGCGTTGCAATATGCCCATGAATTATTGGCCGCTGTAGGGTTAGATAAGTTCGCTGACCGTAAACCCAATGAGCTTTCTGGAGGGCAACAGCAACGCATAGCGATTGCACGTGCACTGATTACTCAGCCTGCACTATTGTTGGCTGATGAACCGACAGGTAATCTTGATACTCAAACTGCTGCGGAAATGTTTGAATTATTTCGTAAAGTTCATCGCGAACATGGCTGTGCAGTATTATTGGTGACTCATGATCCTAGATTATCGGCAACCTGTGATCGAACCATTAATTTGGTGGATGGGAGAATTCAGAGTGATTCCAAAAAATGATATAAGCTCAGTGTGAATGTGAATCACGTATCTGGGAAAAGCAGTTCAAAGCATATACCTTCTGCGCTATTAATCGCCTGATACATCCCTTGATGAAGCGTCATAATAGATGCCACAATGGATAGTCCCAAACCACCTGTTTGATGATAACTTTGTCTACTGGAACTGCATTGATAAAATCGCTCAAAGATATGCGGCAAATGTTCCGGGGCAATTTCTAAACCACTGGTCACGACCGATAGCGCAATCATAGGCAGTTTGTTGATGATCTTTCGATAGCTATGCACATAAATAGTCCGGCGCTTGCCGCCATGAATCAGGGCATTGGAGAGCAGATTATACAGAGCTTGTTGTAACTGTTCTGGATCTGCCAATAGCTCAGTTGCCTCAAGCTTTAAAACAAAATTGCAGTGTTGTTCTTCGGCTTGATACTCAAAAATGCTGAAGATATTTTCTATAAAGGATTGAAGTTGGATTTTTTGTCTGTTTAAGCAAACCTTCTGCGCATCTGCACGTGCCAGAAATAACATGCTGTCAATCATTCTTTTTAAGCGTTGATAGTCCTCTAGGTTGGAAATCAGCACTTCCTGATATTGTACGGGACTGCGTTCACTCATGAGTAAAATTTCGGTTTGTCCTATTAAATTATTCAATGGTGTTCTAAATTCATGCGCAATGTCTTCTGAAAAACGATTCAGCTGGCTATATCCCAGCTCAATACGGTCGAGCATGGCATTGATATCGGAGGCTAGTTGTGCAATCTCTTGAGGGGGATAGGGCAGATTGAGTCGCTGTTCAAGTTGCTGAATATTTATCGCATGGGTTTGTTCTCGCAGGGTTCTTAATACTTTTAATCCCAGATGGCTAGCAATAGCACAAAGGATGAAAATCGCCAAGATACCTGTGAAAACATAAATGACAAGGCTCTTTTGAAAAGGTGCAATGATGCCTAAACGTTCAGACCACTGTTTGCCTGCAATTAACAGATACGGCTGGCGATTAATTTGAATAGTTTTCCAGGCAATGCGGGTGGGATAAGCATGCGCCGATAAATCTTGGAATTGAATTTGGGGCTGATGGGTAAATTCAGGTAGAGGAATGCCAAGAGGATTAATGCTGATCAGCGCCTGATCACCCTGAATCAATAAAAACAAATTATCCTGATTTCCCAACATGTTTTGATACAGCTTCGGGCGAGCGATAATCTGTTCAATATTGCTACTGTCTTGTAGTAATATTTCCAGTCGCTCAATTCGCTCAATCAAAGCCCTATCTTGCTGAGCAATTAAAATCTGGTTGATACCCAGATAGGTCATAAATGCTACACCGCACAAGACCATTGCAGCACACCCTGTAACCAAGAGTGTTAATCGGAGTTCTAGCGAACGAATCGGTTTCAACATTATTTCTCTGCCGAAATTTTATAGCCCAAACCGCGAACAGTATGAATTAACTTTATATCATGTCCCTCATCAATTTTACTACGTAAACGCCTTACCGCTACATCAATAAAATTGGTATCGGTATCAAAATTGATCTGCCAGACTTCAGAAGCTATTTGCCTGCGCGTAATAATTTCATTCGGATGGCGCAGCAGAAAGCGCAAAAGGTTGAATTCTTTTCTACTGAGTTCTATCGACTGCTCGTTACGCCAGACTTTATGATGGATCAAATCCAATTTCAGATTGGCAATTTCTAATTGGTTTTCCTGTGCATACTGCTGGCGCCTAAGTAGACTTTTAATTCGGGCCAGTAATTCAATATAAGAAAAAGGCTTGGCCAGATAATCATCGGCGCCCAGTTCCAAACCTTTGACCCGATCAATCACCTGATCTTTTGCTGTAAGAAAAATGACCGGAATTTGGGAAAATTGTCGCAAGACTTTCAGGACTGCCCAGCCATCAATATCGGGCAACATTACATCTAATATGACTAGGCTATATGCATGCATCTTTAACTTTTCCAAACCTTCTAGTCCTGAATGGACGCATTGCGCCTCATAGCCAGATTCATTTAACCCTTTAACCAGATATGAGGCGATCTTCGCTTCATCTTCGATAATTAGAATACACATTTTGTTCAGACTCATTTTAAAGATGACAACTTTGTAATGTGATTGTCATCCTTCAAATCATTCAGGTTGTATAAGATTTTTAAAACTTAATTCAGGGCAATCATGATGAACAAACTCAAAGGGCTTATTGCAACAGTAATGCTGATGAGTAGCAGTACTTTTGCACAATCCGTTCAATTCAATCAAGTTTATTCACTTGATTCTCAGTCAGCACGAACTCTTACGGATGCTGCGGTGACTGCGTGTCAAAAAATACAGCACAATATCGCTGTGGTGGTGGTGGATCGGGGCGGAAATACGTTAATGGCAAACAGGCATGAAACTGTCGGACCGCATAATTTGGGCGCAGCTGAAAAGAAAGCCTATACCGCCTTATCGACCAAAACGGCGACTATGTTGTTAAGTCAAAATGCCAATGAAAACAAGGATGCAAAAAATTTAACCACCTTATCTAATCTACTGCTGTTGGGTGGCGGCCTACCTGTGAGTTATGAAAATCAGGTGGTCGGTGCCATTGGCGTTGCCGGAGCAGGGGGTGCAAAAAATGACCATTACTGCGCTGAAACAGCTGTTAAGTCTATTTTCAATCCTTAAGGAATTCATCATGTTTAAAAAATTATTGCCACTTTCAACACTATTGTTGACCTCAATGACTTTCGCACAAACTAACCCTTTAAGTGTGCATGTGTTGAATCTAGAAAATGGTCTACCCTCAGCTCAAGTCGAAGTGGTACTCGAAAAAAGTACTGGGAATAAATGGGTGAAGTTAAATCAGCAATATACTGGTCCTAATGGCCGTATTACTGGATTGTTTCCTGAAAATCAGAAGCTTGAAGCCGGTATTTATAAAGTTACTTTTAAAACTGAGGACTGGTTTAAAAAAAATAAGCAAGATACTTTCTTTCCTGAAGTTCCTGTAATTTTTAAGGTAGATGGAAGTGTCAGCCATTATCATATTCCTCTACTTTTAAGTCCTTATGGATATTCGACTTATAGAGGTAACTAAGACTTAACAGGGCTAGTTTAACTAGCCCTTTTATTCGTGCTGAGTCCGTAAACTAGAGAAAAATCACAAAAAATTCATGATTGTATTGTTATTCTTTTAGTCAGATTAAAGTCGATAAAGCTTATTGACGCTTCGTGATGATTAAAAACGAGAATGGTATGAATCAATTTTCTGAAGAGGACTTATCCAGAATTATAGAAATGGCTTGGGAAGATAGAACTCCTTTTGAAGCTATTTTATGTGAGTATGGTTTAAATGAAGCGGCGGTGATCCGCTTGATGCGGCAAAATATGAAAGCATCGAGTTTTAAAATGTGGCGTGGACGCGTCACCGGCCGAAAAACCAAACATCTGCAACTGCGTTCACCCGACGTGATACGGGCCTATTGTTCACGGCAATACAAGCGTTTCTAAGCGTTTGATTTTGACCGCTGTCTGGACTCACGTTTACATCGTTCAGAACAGTATCTGACTTCCTCCCAGCAGCGTTGCCATTTTTTGCGCCAAGTAAAAGGACGCAAACAGTGCATACAGATTTTTTCAGGAAAATGCTGTTTTTTCATGGTTTATAACTCATCAATCCGGCTAAGAAGTTGCTGGGCATGGCTGATAATCTGAGGCCGATCTTTAAGCTTGTCCAGCTGTCGATAGATCATGCACATACGTGGATGAGTACGGAATGTCGCTTCATGCCGGATCATGAAATACCAGTACAGGCTGTTGAAAGGACAGCTGTCCGGTTCGGTACGGGTTTTGACATTGTAGCTACAGTGCTTGCAGTAATCCGACATCTTATGGATATAATTGCCCGAAGCCCCATAGGGCTTGCTGGCCATTAAGCCACCATCGGCATGCATTACCATGCCCAAGGTGTTCGGTAGTTCTACCCATTCATAGGCGTCGGCATATACTGCCAGATACCACTCACTGATCTGCTGCGGGTCTACACCCGTTAACAGGGCAAAATTTCCAGTCACCATCAAACGCTGAATATGATGTGCATACGCATGCTGAAAAGTATTACGGAAACACTCAGCCATGCAGTTCATCTGAGTGCGGCCAGTCCAGTAAAATTGTGGCAACGGGGTTGAGTACTGCAGCGCATTGCGGCTGGCATACTCCGGCATGTACAGCCAGTAAATTCCGCGGACATATTCGCGCCAGCCGAGGATTTGCCTGATAAAACCTTCCACTGCATTCAGTGGTGCATGACCGGCATAGTAGGCCGTTTCTGCGGCATCACAGACTTCTCGCGGCAGCAGCAAGCCACAGTTTAGATAAGGCGAGAGCAGGCTGTGAAACAGCATGTCTGCACCCTGAACCATGGCATCCTGATAATCTCCAAAATGCGGCAAACTGTGGGTAATGAAATGCTCCAGTGCAAGCAGAGCATTGCTACGTGTGGTGGCCCAGCGGAAGTTGTCAAGGCTGCCAGCGTGAAGCGGAAACTCGCGCTCAACCATTTGCATTACATCCAGATCAATCTGATCGCGTTCAAAATGAAGTGTTGGAGGCAATGGTGGAGTGCCTGACCATGCCTTGCGATTGGCGCTGTCATAGTTCCACTGTTGTCCAAGCGGCTGCTGTCTCTGCATCAAATAACCGGTCTGTTTACGCATTTCCCGGTAAAAATATTCCATGCGCAACGTCTGGTAGCGACTGGCAAAGTGGCGGAACTGCTCCAGACTACAGAAAAAACGGTCGTCATTCAGGCACTGTACGGGCAGTTGTAGCCGTGGGCTCCAGTGCTGTTGAATCTGCTGCTGCAAGCGGTATTCTCCGCATTGGGTCATGACTAGTTCTGTGACAGGGAACAGTTGTTGCTGTCCCTGCACAAAATCTAGCAGGCTGCGAATCGGACTTCCGGACTGAAAAGCATGATAACGTACACGCCAGCCCTCGGCCTTGAGCTCTTTGGCAAAATGACGCATGGCGCTAAAAATCAGGGCAATTTTCTGCGGATGATGCGCGACATACGTGGCTTCCTCAACCACTTCGGCCATCAGGATCACATCCTGGGTACGGTCCAGCGCTTTGAGCGTAGCAAGCTGATGATGAAGCTGGTCACCCAGAATTAAACCGAAACGCATACCTATCTCAGAACCAGTGAAAGAGAGCGCAGTGTAAAGCCGAACAGTTCAATTTTTTGTGAAAATAAAGATCAACGCGCATGTTGAATCAATTCAACTCGACCAGATGACCAGATGACCAGATGACCAGATGACCAGATGACCAGATGACCAGCTGGCATTGCACAGGAATCATGATTGCTGCAATAAAAGACTGTCCATCTCTGTAATGCTACAGCCCATTGATGAAATTCACATTGCATCATTCCTTAATGCATAGGTGGTGTGAAAATTATGTGATTTTAATCAAAAAGATACAAATTATTATGGTTGTAATTCAGGCAGCTTGCACCTAGTATCTGCTTAGAAGTTACTCCATGTAAGCTTCCTTAGTTTTGTCCCATACACTCCTATGTATGGGATTTTTTTTAATCAGTGGATGTCATGAGCATGCATTCAAAAGCATATATTTTTAGACAGCAGCAATTACTGGTGGATGAACATTTTCAGTTGCCGCAGGTAGAAAAACTGCAGCACGACCTGGATCTGTCGGAAAATGGCCAAGTCATTGCACGGGATCTAAAAGAAAATGAATCAGTACCCGAAGGTTATCAACTGGTCCCGATCCGGCAACTGGTACAGGTCTGGAGCAGGCCACAGTTTGAAGAGGCCAGCCGTGCGGTACAGTTGCTAGAATGGCGCCGTAATCACCGCTTTTGCAGTAAGTGCGCTCACGCCACCCAGCAGCACGCCAGCCAGTATGCCATGGTCTGTCCATCCTGTGGCTATAACCAGTATCCGCGGGTAAATCCTTGTGTGATTACTATCATCACCCGCGGCGAAGATGAAATTCTGTTGGCAAAAAATGCCCGCAATAAAACCCAGATGTATAGCCTAATTGCAGGATTTGTTGAAGTGGGCGAAACCTTGGAGGAGGCAGTACGCCGTGAGACGCTGGAAGAAGTTGGGCTGCAGATCAAGAATATTCAATATCTGGCTAGCCAGCCCTGGCCGTTTCCTAGCAACCTGATGATGGCTTTTAGGGCAGAGTATCACTCGGGTGAGATTCAGATTCAGGAAGATGAACTCAGCGATGCACAATTTTTTAAGTTTAATCAGTTACCAGAGATTCCGTTTAAAGGTAGTATCGCTTATGCAATGATTCAGCATGTGATGCATGGAATGCCTGTGGCAGATGACAGCAAAGAGTGGCTTTGAAATTTTGAACAAAATATAGTGCGCATTCTCGCTCTTTTAAGGGCGAGTTAAGCCACTAGAAATTTAAAATTATTATATGAGTTATAAATAATATAAAGCGATAATATATAAATATTTTTATATTATCATCTTTGTTTTAGCTGTGAGTAGTTCATCGACTTAAATAATTTTGAAAATTTTTCCGCTTGAAGTACTTTGGAAAAACATTTCAAAACTGGGCCGAATATCTTCACCATCCACGGTTATATATTTGATATGGGAGTAAGACTGGCTAGCACTAAAATGGCGCTCAACCGTGGCCTGAATAGAATATTTGATACCAAATTGGTCTTTCACATTTAGATTTTGTTTAAACATTAGTTCACCTTTAACAAGATTATGGCAGAGCGACTATTCAATTAATTAAGCAATATAGTATTTTTTTAAATAACTTTTTGATTTAGCTTAAATAATTTATTTAAAGACATATAAAATGTACGACCATCTAAATTTAAATCTACCTCAATTCCAGATTCCAGCAGAACTCTTTTACCCACTTCAATTTCTTTAAAACCTTGACGTGTATTCTGCATTTTATTTAAGGGAATTAAAGAAACGATAATTTCAGCACCATTTTTAGATTTTGCAATTAATTCATTAACTTTTAACAATTTATATCCTGTTTTTATGATTTTTTCCAATATGGAACAACAACTTTTTTCTTTAAAATTAAAAAAGCACTGAGTAGTGCTTTTTCAACTCGTATTTTAGTGCTTATATAGCAACAATATTGACCGCATTCGGTCCTTTTTGACCTTGAGCAATACTAAATTCAACCTGTTGGCCTTCGAATAAGGTTTTAAAACCTGAGTTGGCAATTTCACTGAAGTGCGCAAAAACATCTGGACCTGATTCTTGTTGAATAAAACCAAAACCTTTAGTTTCATTGAACCACTTAACCGTACCTTTAACAATATTTGAGTTTGACATAATAAATCCTACTGATTTTTTAATAATTTTAGCCATTTTATTGACTGCTGATAACTTGGAAAATAATAATGAATGAGACTTAAAATCTAAAAAAACGAAGGATTATGAATAAAACGACGATACTTAACAGAGATTGAATGAAACAAGACTTTTTTCTAGTTAGGATCACTATACATTAAAAATAAATTTAATCAAGTTTTTTTATATGTATATTTAATTATCTTATAAAAGACATCTGAATCTGGAAAGAGTCTGTTGATCTGGTTGACTTTTTTTAACAAGTCTATTGACAGCACTGATACATTCAAACAGAAAAAACTAATTTACCGCTTAAAAATGGGATCCAATAAAAATGATTTTACCTATTTTTTCAGGCTATAAAATTGAAATTTTGCCTACATTCGTCCTGCATTTAATCTTCACATTTTGTTCACATCGACTTGGGTTATCTTAATCTTGGAAATCAAATAAGGCTTAAAAATGAAGATGCTATTAAAGTCAGTTTTTGCAGTTACAGCGTTAGCCATCATCTGCTTAAGCTTTACAGCTCAAGCTGAAACGGTTACCCCTCGGGCAGTCAATCAGGTTGATATCCAGAAGTATGCTGGTAAATGGTATGAAATTGCGCATTTACCGATGTATTTTCAGCGTAAATGCGTATCGAATATCTCGGCACACTACATTGTCAATGCCGATCAGACTATGGGCGTATTAAATAGCTGCCGGATTGAAAATGGTGAAATGATCAGCTCTGAAGGGGTGGCCTATCCGCAAAATCAGGGCAACAGCAAACTAAAGGTCAGCTTTTTGCCGCCAGGTTTAAGATGGATTCCGTTTACCAAAGGGCATTACTGGGTATTACGCGTGGATCCGGAATATAAAGTGGCACTGGTCGGTGGACCGAGTACCAAATACCTGTGGATTTTATCGCGTGAACCGCAACTGGATGAAGCCATCTATAAGTCTTATCTGGAGACAGCAAAATATTATGGTTATGACATCACAAAACTGATCAAATTGTCGCATTAATCTGTTAACCTTTTGCCGAACTGACCACTCTCTCTACACAGTTCGGCTTTTTTTATTTCATTTCACATAAAATTCATATCTGACTGATTACACTCATCAAATAGAATAAAGACAATCGCTTGAAAATAGGATGAGTCCATGTTGAAAAGTCTGATGCGATGGATAGACAGCTGGTCTACACCCACAGCGCCCGAAACACTGACGGCTGAAAACAGCAAGATTCAGTGGCTGAGGATTTTACCCTTTATTCTATTACATCTAGCCTGTCTCGCCGTGTTCTGGGTGGGAGTGTCATGGTTTGCGCTGGGCTTTATGCTGGCGTTCTACCTCATCCGCATGTTTTCCATCACCGCTTTTTTTCATCGTTATCTGTCACATAAAACTTTTCAGACTTCGCGTTTAGTACAGTTCCTGTTTGTGTTGATGGGTACCATGAGTGCGCAGCGTGGCCCGCTCTGGTGGGCGGCGCACCACCGTTATCACCATCGCTATACCGATACCTTGCAAGACCCGCATTCCTCCATGCATGGTTTTTGGTACAGCCACGTTGGCTGGTTTTTAAACGAATATAACTTTGCCACGCGTAAAGAAGTCATTAGAGATTGGCTGAAATATCCGGAACTGATCTGGCTGGACCGTTTCAGTTTAATTGTGGTGCTGCTGACCGCGGGCGGGATTTATGCGCTAGGGGAGTGGCTGGCCACGGCTTTACCTCAACTCGGCACTTCCGGCCTGCAATTGCTGGTCTGGGGATTTGTGGTCTCCACTGTGTTACTGCTCCATGCCACTTTGTGTATTAACTCACTGGCGCATCATTATGGCAGCCGGGATTTTGACACTGAAGATCACAGTCGCAACAACTTATTCTTATCCATCATTACCTTAGGCGAAGGCTGGCACAACAATCACCATTATTATGCCGGCAGTACCCGGCAGGGTTTTTACTGGTGGCAGATTGATGTGACCTATTACCTGCTGAAACTCATGTCTTTGTTCGGGCTGGTCTGGGGACTCAAGCCGATTCCGGCACGGGTCTATGAAGCCAGTAAAATTGCCCAGGCTCGGAAACAGAAAAAAGCCGCTACGGCAGGCACTCACACGATTCAATCGAAGGAATCACCATGAAAATTGCGATTATTGGTTCAGGTATTTCCGGTCTGTATGCCGCCTGGAAACTCAGCAAAGTGCATGAAGTCACGGTCTTTGAAAAGAATAATTACTTTGGAGGCCATACCGATACCCATCAGCTGAATATAGACGGCGAACAGGTCGCAGTAGACAGTGGCTTTATTGTGTTTAACGAGCACAACTATCCACTGTTCTGCGCCATGCTGAAAGAACTCGGGATTCAATCGCAAAGCAGTGACATGGGCTTTTCGGTGAACAATCAGGTCACGGGCTTGCAGTACAATCCATCGAAAAAATTCTCGCTGCTGTTTAGACCGCAAAACTTTTTAAAGGCTGATTTTCGCGCGATGTTGTCGGATCTGTTCCGCTTCTATGCCGCCAATAAAGATCTGGATGTGGAGCAGGTTGATGCACAGCTCAGTATTGATGAATATCTGAATCAGCATGGTTATTCTGAAGCCTTCCGTCAGGAACATCTCTATCCGATGTGTGGAGCGCTGTGGTCCTGCCCGGTGGAGCAAGCCGGACAGATTCCCTATAAATTTGTGGTGAGCTTTTTCCAGCACCATCGCATGTTGCAATTAAAAGACCGGCCGTTATGGCTTACGGTCAAGGGGGGATCAGCTCGCTACGTTCGTGCGATTCAGTCCCAGGCGAATATTACCTTCCGCAAGATGGGTGTTCTGCATGTATCCCGCAGTGCCAATGATGTACTAGTTGAAACAGCACAGGGCACCGAACGTTTTGACTGGGTCGTGTTTGCCAGCCATGCTGATGATAGTCTGAAATTACTGAAAGACCCTTCTGCGCAGGAACTGGATGTACTCGGTAAGTTCCGCTATCAGGATAACCGTATGGTGGTGCATTCCGATACCCGCATCATGCCCAAATCCAGACGCCAGTGGGCCAGCTGGCATGTGCATGTGACGCCGAGTCAGGCTGCTGAACATACCCCATTCCAGCACAGCGGCATTCATTATGGTTTCAGTTACTGGATGAACCAGCTGCAGAACCTGAAATGCAAAACCCAGGTCTTTGCCACCCTGAATCCTAATTTTGCCCTGGATCCGAAAAAAGTCTGGGTAGAGCGGTATTACCGCCATCCGGTGTTTGATGCCCCGGCGATTGAAGCACAACAACGCTGGAGCGAGGTTAATGCCCAGAACCGGACTTCATACTGCGGCGCCTATTGGGGTTGGGGCTTCCACGAAGATGGGGCGCGCAGCGCAGCCTGGGTGGTCGATCAGCTATTGCAGCAGACTGAGCAGGTGGCCTAGGAGCACATGATGCAGATCTATCCACTGGCGATCGCCGCTGCCGAAATTCGGCATCGCCGTTATTTGCCCAAAGCCCATGCTTTTGAGACCCAGCTGACCTATTTATGGTTTGATCCGGATCAACTCTCGACCTTTACCCGAAAATCCTGGCTGTGGTCCTCTAGCCGCTGGAATTTCCTGACCCTGGATGAGCGTGACTTTCTGACCATGGAATGTGGTTCGATTCGGCAGAAGGTCGCACGCCTGCTGATCAAGCGGGAAAACTATCTGTTATCGCATGCCGCTTCCATCCGGGTGCTGGCTTTGCCGCGCACACTCGGCTTTCGCTTTAATTCCGTGGTGTTTTATCTGGTCTTTGGTGCCACCGATCAACTGCTCTTTGTCCTCAGCGAAATCACCAACACACCGTGGAATGAACGTCAGGTCTATATCCACGACTGCCGGAACAATACAGCTGAACATGCTCCGTACCAGAGCCACCAGTTTGATTTTAAAAAGGCTTTCCATGTATCGCCGTTCATGCCGATGGCACTGGATTACCGCTGGCGCTTCAGCTTCTCCGATCAGCAGAACGTGATTCATATGCAGCTGTTTGAGCAGGGCGTGCTGCAATTCGATGCCACGATGCAATTTTCCCTGCAGGCCATCACGGTTCCTTCACAGCAGCATCGCTATGCTGTGCTGAAAGTTCTTGAACCCTTCAGGATGATCAGCGGAATTTATTTGCATGCCTTTCGTTTATGGAAAAAGAAAATTCCGTTTTACCGGCATCCTAAAAAAGAAAAAGGAAACACATTGCAATGAAAACACTATTCATGGGAGAGCAAAGCACACTGCCGGTAGTATTACGGCATTTGCTGAAATTACGGCATGGTCAGCTGATTTTTAAAGGCGTCTGGAACGGGTCGGTCGGGGAAAACAGCGATCTTGAGGCTGTGATTCAGGTGCATGATGCCCGTCTGATGGAACTGTTGTTCCGTAATGGTGTGCTCGGTGCAGCAGAGGGTTTTATCCGCGGTTACTGGAGCAGTGAAGATCTGGTCAATGTGATCCGCATTTTGGCACGTAACCGCGATGTGCTGGATCTGATGAATCAGAATGCAGTGGCCAAAGCCAGCCAGTTACTGTTAAAGGTCTGGTATAAATCGCGCAAGAATTCGATTGATGGCAGCCGCAAAAATATTGCCGAGCATTATGACCTGAGTAATGACTTTTTCAAGCTGTTCCTGGATTACAGCATGATGTATTCCAGTGCGGTGTTTAAAGAGCCGGGCATGAGCCTGGAACAGGCTTCGGATTATAAAAAAGAGCTGATCTGCCAGAAACTGCAACTCAAACCGATGGATCATTTGGTCGAAATTGGCAGCGGCTGGGGCGGTTTTGCCATTTATGCCGCGCAGCAGTATGGCTGCAAAGTCACCACCATCACCATTTCCAGAGCACAGTATGATGAAGCCGTGGCCCGGGTCGCTGCAGCCGGACTGTCACATCGTGTGACTGTGCAGCTGAAAGATTACCGTTTACTGGAAGGCAAATACGACAAGCTGGTGTCGATTGAAATGATTGAAGCAGTGGGTGAGCAATATTTATCCACCTATTTCCAGAAATGCCGTGAGCTGCTGAAACCGAATGGTCTGGCCCTGATTCAGGCCATCACCATTGAAGATGCACGCTATGCCAAAGCCCTGAATACCGTGGACTATATCAAGCGCTATATTTTCCCAGGCAGTTTTATTCCCTGTATCAGTGTCATGACCCAGACCGCTTCCGAACAAAAACTGCGTCTCAAACATCTGGAAGATATCGGCCAGAGCTATGCCCAGACCTTGCACCACTGGCGTCAGCGTTTCTTGCAGCAGCATGATCAGGTCCTGCAACTCGGCTTTGATGAGCGTTTTATCCGCATGTGGGATTTTTATCTGTGTTATTGCGAAGGTGGCTTCCGCGAAGGCGTGATCAGTGATGTACATCTGCTGTTCGAAGCCAGTGCCTACTAAGCCAAGATAAAACAGGAGGGACGAAATGCTGCTGAATTTACTGATGCTGAATGTCTTCATCATGCTCTGTAGCTGGGTGTTGGTGACCTATAACCGCAGAGCAGGGCTAGTCGATGTCGCTTGGAGTTTCAGTATTGCCCTAAACATGATTATTGCCGCTTGGGCGATTCACAGTGCACCACTGTTGGTTCGGTTATTTCTGGGACTGGCGAGTGGGATCTGGTTTTCACGGCTGACTTGGCATCTGTTACGGCGCTATGCCAATGAAACCCAAGAAGACACGCGTTATGCCAACATGCGCCGAGCGATGGGGGATTATCAGCATCTTGGTTTTCTGGTGTTTTTTATATTTCAGGCAGGTTTGGCGCTACTGTTTTCCTACCCAATGCTGAAGTTGTTAAGTATCTCGACCGAGCAATGGAATGACTGGACTTTGGTCACTGTGATTGGGGCGGGTATGATCATGCTCTTGGCTTTGATAGGTGAAAGCACTGCCGATCAGCAACTTTACCGTTTTAAGCTAGATCCACAGAATCAAGGTAAAACCATGGATCAGGGCTTGTGGAAATATTCGCGCCATCCGAATTATTTTTTTGAATGGCTGCATTGGTTTGCCTATCCAGTGCTCGGTTTGGCAGCAGGATGCTATGAATTATGGATATATCCACTGCTGATGTGGCTATTCTTGTACTACTTTACAGGTATTCCCTTTAGTGAAAAACAGGCGCTCGCCCACCGTGGCGACAACTATAAAGACTATCAACGACGAACTTCAATGTTTATTCCGTGGCCACCCAAAGAGTAGGTAAATACATGGACTTTATGATTAAAAAAACCTTAGAACTGATCGAAAATGGCAAGGTGCCAGACCCAGTGATTCGTGCAGGCATTCGTACTTTAAGCAAAAAACGTTTGGCACAAGAAGGTCGGTTTAACCCCGCATTGGCAGCGCAGCGCTATATGGATGTGCTGACCATGCTGAAAAACAGCGAAATTGCCATTGAGACAGACAAAGCCAATGAACAGCATTATGAACTGCCGACCGCATTTTTTCAGGCAGTACTCGGTAAGCGTTTGAAATATAGCGCGAGTCTCTTTGAACATGCCGATACAACGCTAGACCAAGCCGAAGAAGCTGCTCTTGCATGCTATTGCCAGCGAGCACAACTGAAAGACGGGCAGGATATTTTGGAAATTGGCTGCGGTTGGGGTTCTTTAAGTCTATATATGGCCGAGCGTTATCCAAGGGCCCGTATTACAGTCGTGTCAAATTCTTCAACGCAGCGCGAGTATATTCAGGAACAAGCCCGTTTAAAAAAACTGGATAACCTGACGGTGATCACTTGTGATGTCAATGTGTTGCAACTTGAACCTGCCTCTTTTGATCGTGTGGTGTCAGTGGAGATGTTTGAGCACGTGCGTAACTATCAAAAACTATTTGAAAATATCAGTATTTGGCTCAAACCAAATGGCTTATTGTGGTGTCATATTTTCTGTCATCGTTTCTTGCATTATCCTTTTGAAGTCAAAAATGAGTTTGACTGGATGTCGCAATATTTCTTTAGTGGTGGTTTGATGCCAGCAGCCTCAACTTTCCTACATTTTCAGCAGCATTTACAGCTAGAACAGCACTGGCAATGGGCGGGCACGCAGTATGAACGTACCGCAAATGCTTGGCTAGAAAATATGGATGCTAAACAGGCCGAGCTAAAGCCCTTATTTGAACAAACTTATGGCGCGGATGCCGCAATCTGGTGGCAACGCTGGCGGATTTTCTTTATGGCCTGTGCCGAGCTGTTCGGTTATGAGCATGGACGCGAGTGGGTGATCGGTCACTTTCTGTTTAAAAAGAAAACCGTATAATTGAATGGCGAATCGGATGGGGTAGCGGGGAATGCACCAATGTTAAAGCTGTTCAGGGACAAACACGATCATCCTCTGGGTGAGGTGTTTAACCGCTATTACTGGCTGCAAATCGGATTCATTGCCTTGTCTGTGGTGATTGGGATTGCCTGTAGTGCCTGGGTAATCAAGGGTTCCTTGCTCAGAACTGCACTGGAACAGGAAATGTCACACTACTGGCAGCGGCTGGAACGTAATCCGGCTGCTGAACTGCCCGACACCAAAAACCTGTATGGTTACCGCTGGAACGATGTCCCACCGCTCCAGTTTCGACACATGCAGCTTGAGCAAGGAGTGAATCGGCATTTTGTCGATGGCAAGGAGCGCATGACTGTGTATGGTGAAAAAGACGGACAGCATGTCCTGTTGGTCTTTGGCGAAAGCAACGTCAACAAGCTGGTGTGGCTGTTTGGTCTGGCACCGCTGATGGTCAGCCTGTTTGTGCTATATAGTGTGCTGTGGTGGTGGAACCGTCGGGCCCGGCGCTATTTTTCCCCGATTACCCGTCTGGCCAATGCGCTGGAATATATCGACTGGGAACATCAGAAAAATCAGGCTTCGCCTTTTCAGGACATCCGCACCGACTCTAATCTGGAAGCTGAATACCTCAAGCAGGCGCTGGAAAAATATCATCAGGTATTAAGCGAATTTATTCAGCGTGAGCGTGAATTTACCGGAGATGTCAGCCATGAGCTGCGCACGCCACTGACCATTTTAAAAGGCAATGTGCAGCTGTGTCAGGCACGCTATGGCGACAACAAGTCCTTTACCCGCCTGCATAACACCATTGAAGACATGCAGCTGCTGGTCGATACCTTGCTGGCAATTGCCCGCAATACCACCAACACTTTAACTGCTGAACCGACCATGCTTTCAGAATGTCTGGACAATCTTGTGCAGGATCTGGAGAGTGTCAGTCATAACAAAGGCATGCAGATAGACCTGCAAAAAGACCTCGATGAACAGCCGCGTAAACTTTATCCATCCATGACCAAAATGGTGTTTGGCAATATTCTGCGCAATGCGCTGAACTATTCACAGGGCACAGAAATTGATGTGATTATGGAAAAAAATAAAGTACTGATTGCTGACAATGGAGTCGGCATGCCTTTACCTAACAATTCTAAAGTTCAGGAACTGTCTGGTCAGCAGCTACAACTGGAAATCAAAGGGCATGGTATTGGATTGCAATTGGTGCAAAAGCTATGCAAACAGCTAGGTTGGCGTGTGGAGCTGTTTGACAGGCAATATTATCTTGACACTCATCAGAATGTTGATCTAGCAATGACCACTGGACTGATTGTTGTTGTGTACCTAAATTAGGCTTCATCTTCGAAAGCAATCTTTAAACCAATCCCAGATATGGTGTGAATCAGCTTTTGTTCAAAGGGTTTATCGACCATTTTTCGTAAATTATAGATATGACTGCGCAGAGCATCACTTTCTGGCTCTTCGTCACCCCAAAGCTGCATCATAATTTCCTGTTTGGTCAGTACTTTAGGAGAATGTCGCATTAGTAGCTTCAAAAGTTTAAACTGAATCGGAGGCAATTCAATGTTCTGCCCAGCTCGAGTTAGCTGTTGTGTTGCTGGGTCCAAAATTAGGTCATGAATTTGCAGACGACTGCTAGATACTTCACCCAGGGAACGTTTGATCAGGGCCTTGACCCGAACCACTAGCTCGTTAAAGTCAAAGGGCTTGACCAGATAATCATCCGTGCCGGAATTGAAGCCTTTAAGTTTGTCATCCAAGGTATCCCGAGCGGTAAGCATCAAGACAGGTAAGTCCAACCCCTCTTCATTGCGTAACCACTCGCACAATTCATAACCAGAACCATCAGGCAAATTAATGTCTAGTAGCAAGATATGGTAGCGTTGCTGTTTCAGTAATTGTCTAGCAGCACTCAGATTGCGGGCGTGATCGACCACAAAGCCATGTTCTTCAAGAAACTCGCATAGGGTAGAGGCCAGTTCATAATGGTCTTCAACCATCAGGATAAAATGTTTCGACATAGCGGCAGACACTAATTTAATAATTGCTGTTTTAATTTAGCACTAAATGGCTGGGGACCCAGCCATATATTAAAATATTGTTGTGCCAGAGGATGTTTAAGCTGCCCTAAACTTTGCTGGTTCAAAGATAAGCTCAGGGTCTGTGTAGCATGGTTGTATTTTAAACGGTAGAGGTCGCCTGATCTGACCGGACGATACAAATCGGTGATTGGGTTGAATAGAGCATGTATTTTTGCGAATTTAACATTACGTTTCAGTAAATGTGTGGCCGCACGCTTAAATGCCCATTCCGGAATATTCTGTGTATAGGAAAAGTCCATCTGTATATTTTGTTTTTCCCAGGACTGGCTACAGTTTTGGGCAAAATAACTGGCCATACCGACCTGTTTTTGACCCACCATCAGCGGACCATTGCCGCATTGATTCAGGCTTTGTGCCTGTGCCCATGGACAGAAGCTACATCCCATCACTAACGCTGTACTAATCGCTATTTTTTGAAAGGCAGTAGCCATGAGTAGACCCCTCCAACATAAGGCAGGGAACGGTACAGGCCATTCGCAGGGTCCCAGAAATCCTGCTGGAAAATAATCTTGTTGTTTTCGTTGATCTTGATTTCACTGATACCGTAAGAGTCCATACTGCGGGTCGTGCCGAACAATTTAAAATCATAGGCCATATGCCAGTGCACATAGGCAGAGTCCTGATGATAAGAAGCGTTTAACAGCTTGACGCTGACCTTGCTGACCCGTTTGTTCATGCCTTGAAAGTGCTCGAGTAGATTTTGACGGGATGAAAATTGCGATAGCGTATCGTTAATAAACAGCTGGTCGGCATACAGTGCTCCAGCATTTTCAACGAATTCAGGTGTGCCCAAGGTATTAAAGGCTGAGGTAAAGCGGAGGCCGATATCCTGAGCTTTAGCCTGATCCAGCGCTATCCCCTGAATACCATTTCTGGATTGGGCGTAATCGTCTGAATAACTGGGAATACTTTTACATCCGGCTAACAACAGAAGCGGCAAGGATAAGGCTGTAGCAATTAGTGTTTTTACAAGTCTCATCATCAGTGTCCGTATGAAGTGTATGTTTATACCTTAGGCAGCACAGCGTGAATAGAATGTGAAATAGACGTTATAGATGAGCAATTGAATAGAATTTTTCAAATCAAAGATTAAATGTTTAACTTTTTTCTTCGGCCATTAACCAATTAATGATATTCATAACATCACGATTTTCATTATTTTTTCTGACCATTGCATAAAAATTATAGTCACAATAGATAAAATCAAAAGGGGCAATGATCTTTCCATTTAACATTTCTTTTTCTACTAGAATTTGAGGTGCTATGGCAATTCCTAACCCAGACACGGCAGCTTCTATCATTAAATTCAGACTATCAAAATAACGGTCATTGGATTTTGGGCAAAAGCTTATTTGAAACTGATCAAACCATGTATGCCATGCACTTTTATTTGAGTGGGTATGAAGTAATGGATAGTTTAAAAGATCATTTACGGAATGAAGAAGATTTATTTCACGATTACAAATAGGACCCATGTTATCGGGAAATAACAGATATTTATTCAAAAAGTTAGGAAGTAGATGATTCTCACTGATGCTATTGATCAATATGTCAACTTTCTCTTTTTCTAATAATTTTAACTCATTACATGTCATTAATTTGATATGGATATTGGGATAAATGACTTCGAGCTTTTCTAATCGGGGAATCAGCCAATTTGCCATAAAACTATGAGAAGCGCCTATTACCACCTCTACCTCTGATGTTTTATTTGTTAACTCAAAGACACATTGTTCTAAACGATTAAAAAATTGCGTACAAACGAGCGATAATTCTTCGGCGTCCGCCGTCAGAGAGATGGTCGAGGAATGTCGAATAAACAATTTTTTATCTAACCATTCTTCTAACTGCTTTATTTGATGACTAATCGCACTATGGGTGACACACAATTCTTCCGCAGCTAAGCTAAAACTTTTATTTCTAGCAACTGCTTCAAATGATTTTAAAGCATTAAGGGGAGGGAGTGTTCTGCGTTTCATGTTGTAAAATTTTCTAACATCATCAGCTCAAAATATATCAATTATCAGAAAAATGAAAATATTTTAAGATGAAAAAAATGGATACAGTAAGAGATATGAGATGACAACCCCTTATACAGGTAATGGTCCTGATGACTTGGGATTTTTTGGTAAATTTGGTGGATGTTACATGCCAGAGAGCTTAATGCCAGCACTTCAAGAATTAGAGCAAGCCTTTAATACTGTTCGGCACAAACCTGAATTTTGGGCTGAATATCAGCAGATTTTAACGGACTTTGTTGGTCGTCCTAGTCCTCTTTTTTTTGCAAAAAACCTAACAGCTTATGCAAGCGGCGCTCGAATATATTTCAAGCGAGAAGATTTGAACCATACGGGTGCGCATAAGATTAATAATTGTGTAGGGCAAATCTTATTAGCCAAATTTATGGGTAAAACCAGAATCATTGCAGAAACGGGTGCTGGGCAACATGGTGTTGCAACAGCAACGGTTTGCGCGCTGTTTAAGATGAAATGTACCATTTTTATGGGAGAAACAGATATTCAGCGGCAACAAATGAATGTTGAACGTATGAAATTACTCGGTGCTGAAGTCAGAAGTGTTCAAAAAGGTCGTGGGACTTTAAAAGATGCGATGAACGAAGCATTACGTGACTGGATTAGTCATGTTAATACAACCTATTACCTGTTGGGTACTGGCGCAGGCCCTCACCCATATCCGACGATGGTCAGAGAATTTCAAAAAATTATTGGTTTAGAAGCCAGAAACCAAATACTGCTCAAAGAAAATAAATTACCGGATGCTTTGGTTGCTTGTGTTGGTGGTGGATCAAATGCATTGGGGTTGATGCATCCCTTTCTAGAAGACCTGAATGTCAAAATGTTTGGCGTTGAGGCAGGTGGAAAAGGAACAAATAGTGGTGAACATGCCGCCTCTATTTGCAAAGGTCAAGTTGGTGTGCTGCATGGCAATTTAACCTATTTATTACAAGATTTAGACGGGCAGATTTTAGAAGGGCATTCTATATCGGCTGGCTTAGATTATCCTGGTGTCGGCCCTGAGCATGGTATTCTGTTTGAAACAGGACGTGTGAGATATACGGCTATAACCGATCAAGAAGCTGTAAATGCATTTCAGCTTTTAAGCCAACAGGAGGGTATTATTCCTGCGCTTGAGAGTTCCCATGCAATTGCGTATGCGATTCAACTTGCTCAAGAAATGCAGCCAGAACAGATCATTATTGTCAATTTAAGCGGCAGAGGTGACAAAGACTTAAACACGGTCAAAAAATATCTTGCAGGAGCTACAGCATGAACCGTCTAGATCAAAAATTAGAGCAATTGAAACTGGAAAATCGAAGTGGTCTGGTCTGTTATTTTACTGCTGGAGATCCTAATTTCGCAGAAAGTTGTCGTCTGTTGAGCCAATTAGGTCAAGCTGGGGCTGACATTATTGAAGTTGGCATTCCATTTTCTGATCCAGTGGCAGATGGGGAAATCATTCAAGCAGCGCATCTTAGGGCTTTAGGTTCAGGTCAAACGGTGAAACAGACCATTGAGTTGGTAAAAGTAATCAGGCTGCATGATGACCAGACACCAATAATTTTCATGACTTATTTAAATCCGATTATACAATATGGTTTTGAGAAACTTATCGCCGAAACAGAAAACCTTATAGATGGAATATTGATTTTAGATGTTCCATATGGATATCGAGAAAAATTTGAGGTGCAGTTAAATGAAAAAAATATGCATTTAATTGCAATGACCGCGCCGACGACACCAGTTGAAAGGTTGGAGCAAATTTCAGCACGCGCGACAGGGTTTTTATATCATGTTGCAGAAAATGGCTTAACAGGAGGAGACTTCAATCTATCTAATCTTGAGAAAAAGATTGCTGAAATCAAACCTATTTTTAATATTCCTGTTGCAATTGGCTTTGGGATCAAAAATGAAAACCACGTTAAAGCCTTAGCCAATAAAGTAGATCTTATTGTTATCGGTTCAGCGCTCGTCGACACTTTTTTTAATAAAGGAATGAACGCAACTTTAGAAAAAGTCACAGTTTTTTCACAAATCCTGAGAGAAAATAAATAATAAGCCAGCTCCTTTGATAGGTATTTGCGTATTCTTTAAAACCATAATTAAATATAAAACAGTATTTATCTTAGTCTTCTCCCGAGAGGGAGATGGAACTTTATACGTGGATTTTTTTCTAAAAGTGATCGCTTTTAAAAATCACTATTATCATATAGATGTGACATGCGTTTTTGCTTTGTTTCTAGATAAGCTTTGTTAAAGATATTTAAACCAACTTTTAAAGGAATACGTTCAACAACATTAATTCCTAAATCAGTTAAAGATTTAATTTTAAGGGGATTATTTGTAATGAGTTTTACATTCTTTATTTTTAAATAATCTAACATAATGGTACACATATCATATTTACGAGCATCTGCTGGTAAATTTAATAATAAATTGGCTTCAAGAGTATCATGTCCTTGATCTTGAAGTGCGTAAGCTCGAATTTTATTGGTTAGTCCTATGCCGCGACCTTCTTGGCGTAAGTATAAGATCACACCTTGACCTGCATCATTGATCATTTTCATAGTTGAATGTAATTGTGGACCACAGTCACATTTCAGTGAAGCAAAAGCATCACCTGTTAAGCATTCTGAATGAATTCTAACAAGTACTGGTTGATTAGAAATAGTATTCATGCCTTTGGCAAGAGCAATATGTTCTTCACCAGTACTTTGGTCTTGAAATGCTATAATTTCAAAATTGCCAAATGCAGTAGGTAGTTTTGATTTTGAAACAAATTCTATAGCCATTGAAGAATACACCTATATAAATTTATATTTGATACGATTTACTTAATCTATCTTAAAAGCATCGGCTAAATTTTTTACAATTATAAATTTCAGCGTTTTACTATCAATTAAAGAGTATGTATCTGATAGTGAATTTTATGTGAAATGTTATTTAGAATATTTTTATTAGCGTTCTGCTTTGTTGCAAAAACACTCAAAAGCTGAGGCTTGTCTAAACCATCAATATTTAAGATAAGTTGGTTTTTTTTGTATAGTTAATTAAATTTATTAGATTTCTTTCATAAGTCATTTTTCACTCAGCTCCAAGTTATAAATTCCAGCAATTAGATTGAATCTTAATGCTAGTCTTTTGCCTCGATTGCGATATCGCTCAGCAAGAATTTTGAAGGTTTTCAAACTGCCAAATACATGCTCAATTCCAATTCTTCTTTTATTGATTTCCTGATTATAGATTTTTAGTTCGGAATCCAGTTTACAGCGCTTCTTTGCTTTTAATGGCAACAAGCTATTTGGATACACTGTATAAATTCCCTGATAACCCTTATCCGCAATGATAAATGCACCTGCAGGAATCTGATTCAAGTTACGTTTGAAGAGTTCGAAATCATGTACGGCACCACGACTCGTACATAAACTCAGGATTTTTTGAGTTTGATAATGAATGATGGCCTGTACTTTGAAAGTGTGGGTCTTTTTCTTGCCGCTATAGCTTTTCTTCTGTTTTTTTAGGCCTTTGGATTGGAATTTCTGTGGCATCCACGATCACAACATTCCAATCGATGCCTTCGCCCTCGGGTAAATCTTTGGGTAAATTAAAGAGATTGGACCGAATCAGGCAGTCTTCAACATGACGGACAATTCTTGAGGCTGTGGGCTCTGAAACCCCGTAGCTCGTCGCAACGTGAAATAAGGTTCGGTATTCCCGCCAATAGCTTAGACAGAGCAGAACCTGGTCTTCCAGGCTTAACTTGGGCGGTCTGCCTTTGGTAGGGACATGTTTCTTCAATTGCTCAACCATCAAATAGAAAGTTGACCATGAGATGCCTGTGTATCACTTGAACTGAGGATCAGAAAGCTTGTTTGAATCGATGTATTTCATCCGCAGATTATGCACGAATGCTAAGAAATCCGGAGTGCAAATATTAACCAAAAAGAAGATCGTTTTTTGATTTATGAAAGAGATCTATTGAATAAGTTAATAAAATTAGGTTTGTGGTAAGGTCAATTCTTTGTATGATAGATTCTATGTGTAGGCTTCTTCATTCTGAAATTATATCGCTGAACAATTTTTTGATAACAGCATTAGGCAACAAGGCTCTAATAAATAAAATGTCCTAAGCAGCAGTACAAATAAAGAAATATATAAATGGGAGTAACTCTAAATTCCTAAAATTATCTGATATGGTTTAAATCCTTCGATCACTGCTTCAGAAATCAATTGGATAAAAGCTTCAGTTTTGTCATAAGCCATCCACTGATCCAAAGCTTCATAGTAAGCCACGCGATTTTTCAACTGTAATAACGCAAGGTGGATATCCAGATTTCAGCAACTTAAGGTTCATCAATAGACGTGATGTGCGTCTATTACCATCAATAAAAAATCCAGGTGTACTTTAGCTGCACGTTCAATAGGATGACGCTGATGCGCTTCCGACTTGTACCAACCGACTAGTTGAGCCATTTTGTCATTCAACAATGTATAGTCAGGTGGGGTAGTCGTAGCACCTGAAATCAATATATTTCGTTGGTGGTAATGACCTACATTGCCATCATCAATATTTTTTAGAATGCTGAATTTTTACGGTATTTTTTGCGGTACAATGATGTGGGTTGGGTTTAAATATTTATAATAAACAATTAGTTAAATTGTATTTACGGTGCGCGCTGAGCGCACCATTTCTTTGTTTTTATACATCCAATTAAATCCGAAAAAATAAACAACTTAAGTTATTTTGTTGTCCGATAAAGCTGTTCTTACAAGTTTCTTCAGCAATATGATTTGGGAATGAAGAAGCTCACATTGCATATTCCTGCCTAAATCTGTCATCTATTTTTATTCGAACCCTACCATTCATTCCTGTTCCAAATCGGCCAGCCAATAATCAAATGATAGAGAATAAAACTTCGAGTGAACTGATATAAAAAAACTAACCGTATCGTTAATTGATTAGCGGGCTAAAGATTTCTTCATTTCATCAAATTTAAGTTGAAAGCTAAAAAGTTGCTTTAAGTTAAATTTTTTTTGTGTAATAAAGTGTGAACAATTTTAATGTGTTGTACGCTTAATAGTGCGTGGGAAGTTACTGCAATATTAGAAACAGCGGCATTAAGGGGCCGAACAATTTATTCATTGAGTGCAAAGTGGCACGACAAATGTCAACAGACCCTAATATTAAGGGGGAAATAGAATGAAACATCCAAAAGAAATGAATGGATGGTCACAGGCTTTGTTCAAAGTTTAATTAAGCTAAGTGGCTTAGAATTCGGCAGTACCAGATTACTCTATATTCTATAGACGACAAAAACATATTGATATTCACATTAACTATTAAAACATAGTGGTGAGCTCATCTGCTTGTCGACTTCACTGGCTTTATATTGGTATAGAGGCTAAAACCTTGCAAATACAAGCAGTTCATAATAAATGGTGTCAGTGATTTGCAAGTCCTTGGGGATTTACTTGATCAAATTCCGTTGGATGAGCAGATGGATTCAGTCTATACAGATGGGGCTTATGACACAGAACAATGCCGTCAGGTCAGCGCAGATCGTCAAACGCATGCAGTGATTCCACCTAGAAAAAAATGCGGGACCTCGGAAAGATAAAAATAATTTCAGTATAATGAAGTGCTTACTTCGAACAGTTAAATGCTTAGGCAGGACATTATGGAAAAATGGTCAGGCTATCATAGGTGAAGTTTGATCGAAAATAAGATGTATTGCATCAAATTATTAGGCGATAAACTTTATTCAAGGCATTTTGATAGCCATGAGATCCATGCACGCGTAGACGTATTAAATAAATTTACGGAATTGGGCCGACCTCACACCCAATTTGTCACTTAAATTTCAGTAGAATAGGCTTAGTTTTTAACTCTTTGAGCAGCAAAGCCTCATGTTTTTAAATGATCAAGGGTTGCAATAAAGTCAGTAAATTTTTCACCTTGAATCACTACATGCGCTTTTAGCAAAGTCTCAGCTTCTTGCTCATGACCTGCAAAAATGGCTTCTAAAATTGCGCTATGCTCTGAAAATGAATGGTTCATTCGATGGTTAACGCGGAGTTGTAGGCGACGGTACGGGTGCAAACGTTTGTGTAAAGTACAGGCTTGTTCAATTAAAAAGGCATTATGACTTGCTTGATAAATGGCAAAGTGAAATAAGCGGTTGGCTTCATAATAATTTTCTGAGTCGTTCTGATTTAAATAGTCCTGACATAACTGGTGTAAGCGTTGTAATTCTAGCTTTTCTTCAGGCTGAATGCGCCGTGCTGCCAGTCGTCCACACATGGCTTCTAATTCAGCCATCACCTCAAACATTTCACAAAGGGTAAGTGAATTAATAGTTGGAATAATTGCGCCGCGACGAGGGCGAATTTCAACCAAACCTTCAGCGGCCAGTAGCTTCAATGCCTCACGAATAGGAGTGCGTGAAGCGCCATAGCGTTCGCAAAGCTCTTGTTCATCTAGCTTAGTCCCGGGCAGAAAAAAGCCATAAATAATATCATCCTCTAACTTTTTACTAATTTGAATAGAAAGAGGAAGTTCCGTAATTGAAGTCATACATCACCAAAAAAAAAATTGTATACAATTTATGTTTATTTGAGTACAAAAGATTGTGTACTGGATACAGATAAGCTATAACTATAGCAAATTATAAGTCAGATTATTAGAAGCGCTGCATGATCCAGGGAGGATTCAGCAATGATTATTTACGGAACAGCCATCTTGGCAGTCTGCCATTTACTTGGTGTTTATCTAGGCAATGTTCTCGGAATTGCCCTTGGTGTCCAAGCCAATGTAGGCGGTGTGGCTATTGCCATGATTTTATTAATTCTATCCAAGGAGCTTTTAGCTAAACGCGGGCACTTACCGCAAGTGACTCAATTTGGTGTGTTGTACTGGTCAGGTATGTATATCCCGATTGTTGTTGCTATGTCGGCAGGCCAAAACGTCGTTGCTGCTATGTCAGGCGGGATGTTGGGGCTTGTTGTTTCGGTTGCCTCGCTTATCGGTACAGTATTGGTGATTCGTTGGTTGAATAAATCCAGTGGCGACTACGAAAGCTATGAATGGGCTGTAGAGCAGCCTGAAAAAACCGCTTGAGGACAAGGGTGTTGTCTTAACACGAAATAACAAGCAGTTATACGGTTACAAGGAAGAAACGCAATGGAAGAAATAATTACGGTTTTTACCAAAAATGCCCTCGTCGCGGCGCTCGCAGTGACTGGTTTGATGATGTATGTGTCGCATCTTTTATCGAAATATCTCACCAAAGGGAAGTTACAAAGCTCAGCCATCGCCATTACTCTGGGGCTGGTCTTGGCTTATTTTGCCGGGATTTATACTCAAGGTGAAAAGGGCATTTCAGATATCGCCATTTTCTCAGGTTTTGCTTTACTCGGTGGCGCCATGATTCGTGACTTGGCCATTGCATCAACGGCATTTGAGGTCGACGTCAAAGAAGTGAAAAAAGCAGGAAAGGTGGGGTTGATCGCACTTGGACTTGGCTGCGTGATTCCGTTTGTGATTGGTGCCATGGTGGCATGGTTGATGGGCTATAAAGATCCTGTTTCGATGACCACGATTGGCGCAGGCGCGATGACTTATATCGTTGGACCCGTGACCGGTTCAGCCATTGGTGCAAGCTCTGAAGTTATCGCGCTGTCGATTGCAATTGGCTTAATTAAGTCAGTGTTCTTTATGGTGGGTACGCCAATCTTTGCAAAATTTATGTATCTCAAAAGTCCACGTTCTGCCATGGTTTTTGGTGGAATGGCGGGCACGACCAGTGGTACAGCTGCAGGTTTAGCAGGAACGGATGTGCGTTTAGTGCCCTATGGCGCATTGGTCGCAACCTTTTATACCGGTCTTGGTTGTTTACTTGGGCCATCTGTATTTTTTCTCACAATTAATGCCATCTTCGGCTAAACAAAGCATAAAGGTGACCCCATGAACCAAATGGTTAAAACGCGCTTATGGGATAAGCAGCGTACCCGTAGACAAGAAAAACTAAACCTTGCCAAAGAAAAAGGCTTTGCAAAACAAGTTGAGCATGCTCGGGTGATTGAACTTTTGGAAACGGTAATTTCCAGTGGTGATCGCGTTTGTTTGGAAGGTAATAACCAAAAGCAGGCCGACTTTTTGTCAAAGAGTTTAAGTCAGTGTAATCCAGAGGTGATTCATGACTTACATATTGTACAGTCGGTATTGGCTTTACCCAGTCATATTGATGTCTTTGAAAAAGGTATTGCCTCTAAGGTCGATTTTTCCTTTGCAGGCCCCCAAAGTTTACGTCTAGCACAATTGGTTCAGCAGCAGAAAATCAGTATTGGTTCGATCCATACTTACCTAGAGCTCTATGGGCGCTACTTTATTGATCTGACGCCAAATGTATGTTTAATCACGGCACATGCGGCCGACCGTGAAGGTAACCTCTATACAGGTGCGAATACCGAAGATACGCCCGCAATTATTGAAGCGACTGCATTTAAAAGCGGCATTGTGATTGTGCAGGTCAATGAAATTGTCGATAAGTTACCGCGTGTCGATGTACCTGCGGATTGGGTCGATTTTTATATTGAAAGTCCCAAGCACAATTATATAGAGCCGTTATTTACCCGTGATCCTGCACAAATTACCGAAGTGCAAATTTTAATGGCGATGATGGTCATTAAAGGCATCTATGCGCCGTATCAAATTCAACGTTTAAATCATGGTATTGGCTTTGATACCGCGGCAATTGAATTGTTACTGCCTACCTATGGGGTATCCTTAGGGCTAAAGGGACAGATTTGTACTAATTGGGCTTTGAATCCGCACCCGACTTTAATTCCAGCGATTGAAAGTGGATTTGTCGAATCGATTCATAGCTTTGGTTCTGAAGTGGGGATGGAAGATTATATTAAAGAACGTCCAGATGTGTTCTTTACAGGCAGTGACGGCAGCATGCGCTCTAATCGTGCTTTCAGTCAAACTGCAGGTTTATATGCCTGTGATCTCTTTATTGGTTCAACCTTGCAAATTGACTTACAGGGCAACAGTTCAACCGCAACTGTAGACCGTATTTCGGGTTTTGGCGGAGCGCCGAATATGGGTTCTGATCCGCATGGTCGTCGTCATGCCAGTTATGCCTATACCAAAGCAGGCCGTGAAGCAGTCGATGGCAAACTCATTAAAGGTCGCAAACTGGTAGTGCAACTGGTCGAAACGTACCGTGAACATATGCATCCCGTCTTTGTTGAAGAGTTAGATGCGTGGCAGTTGCAGGACAAAATGGAGAGCGAACTCCCGCCCATCATGATTTATGGGGAAGACGTGACCCATATTGTTACTGAAGAAGGTATTGCCAACTTGCTGTTATGCCGCACACCTGAAGAACGGGAACAAGCCATCCGTGGCGTGGCAGGTTATACCCCAGTGGGGATGCAGCGTGATGAGGCCAAAGTAGAAGAGTTACGCCAGCGCGGCATTATTCAACGTCCAGAAGATTTGGGTATCGATCCAACACAGGTCAGCCGTGATTTGTTAGCGGCAAAATCGGTGAAAGATTTAGTTAAATGGTCGGGTGGTTTATATAGTCCCCCAAGTCGCTTTAGAAACTGGTGATCGACATGGAAAAGTTAAAATTTGAATTGCAATCAGTACCGCTGAGCGCTGAACAAGCGGCGGTTATTTGTGGTGTGGTTGGTTCTGGAAATTTAGAAGTTTTGGTTTCACAGCATGATCAGGCGGATATTTGTCAGATTGAAGTCACGACATCAGCGGTCGGTTTTCAGCACGTTTGGCAGTCTGTACTGAATGAATTTGCACAACGTCATGCAGTAGCAGGGCTTAAATTTCAGTTAAATGATATGGGGGCGACCCCAGCGGTGGTGAACCTGCGCTTAAGCCAGGCAATATCTATGTTTAAGGGAGTATAGAACATGGATCAAGTGATGCTCAAAAATAGTTTTTATGAAAAAACCGCACGTGCGCGTATTCAAGCGGTCGTCGATGCTCAGAGTTTTAATGAAATACTCAAGCCGACTGAAATTGAAGCCAGCCCGCACCTGTCTGCTTTGGATATTCCGGGCAGTTTTGATGATGGCGTGATTATTGGTACAGCGCGTTTAAACGGAACACCAGTGCATATTATGGCTCAAGAAGGCCAGTTTATGGGGGGGGCTGTGGGTGAAATCCACGGGGCGAAAATTGTCGGTCTCTTACATAAAGCCATTCAAGATCAAGCGCAAGCAGTGCTATTTTTTGTCGACTCAGGTGGCGTGCGTTTGCATGAAGCCAATGCAGGTCTCATTGCCATTTCCGAAATTATGCGTGCCATGTTGCAGGTAAGAAATGCGGGCATTCCCATTATTACCGTGATTGGCGGCACCTGTGGTGCTTTCGGCGGGATGGGCATCAGTGCGTGTTTGAGCAGTGCCATCATCATGACGGAAGAAGGGCGTTTGGCACTGTCTGGGCCAGAAGTGATTGAAACAGTCAAAGGCGTAGAAGAGTTTGACTCGAAAGACCGTGCTCTGGTTTGGCGCGTTACAGGCGGTAAACATCGTTATTTACTGAACCATGTACAGGCTTTAGTTGAGGATGATATTGCCGATATTCGTGATGCAATTTTAACGCAGCTCGACGCTAAGACAGTTCCTTTAGACCTAGAACAATTATTGCAGCAACAGCAACAGCTTGAGCAGCAGTACCAACGCTGGTTTGGTAAAAATGACGGTTTACAAATTTGGCATGACATGGGAATTTCACAGCCAGAAAAAATTCCGATGCTGTCTGCCCATGAAGTTGTGTTGTTAAAGCAAGGATGAGCTCATGAATACAGAATTACTTTTACAACAGTTGTTTCCGCATCAACTGGATTATCAGATCGAAGGTTATGTGATTAAGGGAAATGCGCAGACGGACGCAGGCCCAGTGCGGATTCTCGGCACAGTCAATGCAGCACCCATCAATCAAGACATTGCCATTCAATTATCCTCAGAAATTTTGAAATTGGTACAACAAGGCAATAAAACTCCCGTGGTCTTTATTGTGGATACGCAAGGTCAAGATCTTTCCCGTGCGGATGAGTTATTGTGCTTAAACCGTACCTTCGCGCATTTGGCATCTTGTGTTGACCTACTGCGCAGAAGTGGACATGCCAATCTTGCCATTATTTTCGGTCAAGCGGTCAGTGGCGGCTTCCTTTCTTATGGCTTAATGGCAAACGAAGTTTATGCACTCAGTGATTCGCAAGTGAAAGTCATGGACTTAAATGCGATGGCACGGGTAACTAAAATTCCAGTCGAAAAGTTAAAAGAGTTGTCACAAAGCTCAGCTATTTTTGCTCCAGGGGCAGAAAACTTTTACAAAATGGGCGCAATCAATGCCATTTGGCCAGATTTGGAGACCGACTGGGTCAGTCAAGCATTATTCAATCAACAACAACATCTTGAGGTTTATCTGACAGATCAACGCCGTGTGGTGGGGCAGCAGCGTCAAGGGCGTGTGCTGTGTAATACCATTATTGAGAAAGTTGTCCACAGTTAAGGAAGCAGATATGGATCGTCATGACTTAGCTTATCTTTGTAATTCAGCAACCCTACATTTTTTAGATGTTTCTTTACCAGAAACGGTGAAACAAAAGGTGTATCAGTTGTTGAACCAACATATTCCAATGACCGTTTGTCGGCAGGAAGATGTGGATGTGGGACAAGTGAAGCTGGCGATCAACTGCTTGCTTGAGGGTTATAAATATCGTGTGGCGTGCTTAGTAGAGAAACACGAGATCGAGCAGATTACTCGACCGCTTTCTCTACAGGCTTTGTTAGAAGCTGACTCGCAGCTCCTACAACCTAAAGTGCTGAGTGATTTTGCAGATCATTTAGAACAATTGGGCTGCAAAGTGTATGTCTATGGCTCCTATGCGTATCAGTCCCTCACGCAGGAGATTTATGTCAGACCGACTTCAGACTTAGATGTGTTGTTGTATCCACAGCATCAACATGATGTACCGGAAATTTTACAGTTCATTCAACAAGTCCAAGCCCAGAGTTCTATCCGGTTAGATGGCGAGATTCAAATCCATCCAGACTGGCATGTGTCATTTAATGAGTTAATTGCGGTTTTTCCTGAAATGAACCAGCAAGTGATCGTAAAAGGAATTCAGCGTGTCGAGATGCTGAGATTAGAACAATTATTCGAAGGGAAACTGGAATATGCAGATGCTACAACCACATGAAGTTTTATGTCCAAGCATTATCACTGCTGCTGAAATTTTAGACCGTTTGGCATGTATGGCGTTATTGGATGAAGCCAGTTTAGAACATAAGCCCGGTTTGGTTTGTCCAAGTTCGCAGGGCAGTCATCGAGATATGGACTTTAGCTTGTTCCAATGTAGTGTGGATGCTTTACAGGGCTATTTTCAGGCGCAATGTTTGAATGGCTATCGTGATGTCAATTTTGAAGAGATTCGACAATGTGGCATTTTAGCTGAACAAAAAATGATGGCTGCAACTCAGCAGATCAATACCCATAAAGGGGCAATTTTTAATTTGGGTTTTGCCAGTGCTGCGGTAGGGCAATGTCTAGCAGATAATAGTCCCTTGAATGCAGGCTCAATCAGTCAAAAAATTCAAAGCACTTGGCAGAATGAACTGTTACATCATTTAGAGCGAAATCCCAACAGTCATGGGCAGCGCATGCGGAGTCAATATGGCATCACTGGGGCGATTGAAGAAGTGGCTTCAGGTTTTAAAACGGTGATGGATGTTGCCTTGCCAACGTATATCGACATTTATACCAGAACGGCCAATACACAGCAGGCTGCAATTCAGACCTTATTCAGTCTGATAGCTTATGTACAGGATACCAATATTGTTTGGCGCGGCGGTTTGTCAGCCTTATATATTGTGCAAGATCTCGCCAAGCAGTTTTTGGGCCGTGGCGGTGTGCTACAACACAATTGGATGCAAGATGTGGCTAAAGTGGAAGATTATTTCGTTCAGCATCGTTTAAGTCCGGGGGGCAGTGCCGATTTATTGGGAGTGACTTTGTTTATGCTGAAGGTGGAACATGAATTTTGCAATCATATTTAGTGGGCAAGGACTCCAAAACTTAGCGCATGTTCAAGAGCTGCTCAGCATGGCAGATGAGCTTCATGTATCAGATATTTTAAAGCAGCATTTGCCGCAACTTTTTTGTTCAGATTTAACCGAAGCAGACTTGTATGCGAATGAATTTGCACAGCCTTTTATTTTTGCTTTGCAATGGTGTCGTTGGCAAAAGTTAAAACCTGAGATTGAAGACCTTATGAGTTTCTCAGGCTATTCACTCGGAGAGTTAAGCGCACTCATTTGTGCAACGCAGATAGGTTTGGAGCAAGGTCTATATTTAGCCCAGCAGCGTGCCTCGCTGATGTCTTCAGCCACCCAGCATGCAAGTGGCTTAATGGCCGTTCAGGGCATCAATCTTAATATGCTTGAACCGTTGTTGACTGAAACCTCAACTGCACTTTCCATCAAACTGAGTGATAGTAGTTTTGTCGTGGGTGGGGCTGATACCAATTTACAGCAGCTGGCTCTGCAACTCGAATTGCGAGGAACACGTTTTGTTAAACGCTTAAATGTCACCATTGCATCGCATACCGCACGTATGGATACAGCGGTTCAGCCCTATCAGCAGGTTTTACAGCAGCAAGACTTTGCTGGTTTATGCACGGCCATGATTAGTGGTTCGGGTGGACATAAGTTTTTTAAGGCCACAGATGCCGTGAATGCTCTGATTCACCAAATGAATCATGCGATTGATTGGGATGCCTGTTTAAGTACAATACAAGAAAATCAGCCCGATGTCGTGTTAGAAATTGGGCCTGGAAGTGCATTAAGTAAAATGTTATTAGAACGTAATCCAAATTGTATCGTACGTGCGGTGGATGATTTTAAAAGTTGGTCTGGATTGCAGGCATGGTTAGAAAAACAGAACTTTGCATGAATTTGATAATGCATATCAAGGATTCAAAAATTAGCGGTATTTGAATATTAGGAAATAACATTCAAATACCGCATAAGTTTCCGATGCATGCGCAACATTTATACGCTAACGATATGATGTCATGCTGTTTATGTATTTGAGTTTAACGCATAGACATAGGCCTGTTGTATTTGCCCATTATCTAAAGTAACTTCAGTGAAAACACGCTGATATTCACTTCCTTCAAATTCATCCAAGCTGTTCCACAGCGTATCTAATTGCTCTGAACTAAATATATATCCATCAACAGCTGGTCCATCTGGGCTCAGCATTAGCCCAGGAAAGCCAATTTCTGCTCCCCAACCTGCTTCCTTAAGCAAACCTTTCACAGAGCCTTTGCTCCATGTGCCGCCAATCGCTTCTAAAATATGAGCATTGGGTTTATTGGGGCCTAAGGTGCCGTAGACAAATAAGTGTTGCTGCATGGTGTAAATATTCCTAATGGGTAACAGATGGAGAACGAAGCGGTTTTATTGAAAAAATAACGATGAGTGCAATTAGAATCAGAAAAATATTTAAGATAACGATGCCATTCCAGCCATGGCTTTGCCAGATATTTCCGCCATACGCACCCACAATGCTTGAGCCCAAATAATAAAAAAGCAGATACAAGGAAGTGGCATGACCTTTATTGGATGTCGCGAGTTCTCCAACACGACTGCTGGCAATGGCATGGGCAATAAAAAAGCCGGTGGTCACACAGCCAATACCAAGAATAATCAAAAATAACGAGGCAGAAAGGGTAAGCAGCACACCTAAGAGCATGCACAAAAAGCCCAAAATCATTACCTGTTTTTTGCCTATTCGGTCTGCAATATGGCCTGCAATCGAAGAGGAAATAATACCCAAACTATAAGATAAAAAGATCAGGCTAATCTGGGTTTGGCTTAAATGATAGGGTGCTGCAAAGAGCCTGAAGGTCACATAGTTAAACAGCGTGACAAATACACTGGTGAGTAAAAAGCCAATCCCATAGATTTTTAGCAGCCGTGTATGGCTTAAGTGTACATACCATGCATGAAGATGGAACTTAAAAGAGAGACCTTGCTGGGCAATGAAATTTCGTGAATTGGGTAAGAGTTTCAAAAAACCAAACGCGCAGAACAGGCAGATGCCGCCGAGAATGGCCATGGAAATACGCCATGAGAAAAACTCGGTCAAAATGCCCATGCCAACACGTCCCATCATGCCGCCAAATGCTGTGCCTGCAATATACAGTCCCATGGTTTTACTTAAGTTTTTTGGACTAATTTCTTCTGCAATCCAAGCCATGGCAACAGCGGGAACTCCGCCTAGGACAAAACCTTCTAAGCTTCTTGAAACCATGAGCACATGCCAGCTCGGTGAAACCGCGCATACCACATTGAGTATAGAAGCCAAAAGCATAGAGAAAAACATGAGGCCTTTTCTGCCCAATGTTTGTGAAAAGGCACTAGATAGCACGATCGACATGGCCAAAAAGCCTGTAGTTAACGACAGTGCTAGCGCGCTTGCACTGGGTGCAATATGGAAACTCTGACTTAAATTGGGCAGTAATGGCTGTACGCAATAGATCAGTGAAAAACTGGCAAAGCCCAACAAAAACAGCGCCATGCCCGCTCTTTTATATTCAACTGTACCTTGGCTGATGGTCTGTGGAATCGGCTGCTGAGGGGTAGACCAATCTGCTTCTAGTGAAGAGCTCAGTTTCATAATTTGGCGGATTTAAAATGGAGAGAAGCTGTATTTTAAGAACTGCACGCATATATGTATAATATATATAAATCAATAATGGTATAGATTTAATATATGGAGCTGCGCAATATTCAATATTTTATTGCTATCGCGGAAGAGCAAAGTTTCTCTAAAGCAGCTTTGCGTCTTGGCATAAGTCAGCCGCCGTTGAGTATGCAAATTAAAAAATTGGAAAGAGAAATCGGTGTAGAACTTTTTTATCGCTATTCGCATGGTGTAGCTCTGACACCAGCAGGGGAAACTTTTCTTAAAATGGTTTTGCCTGTTCAGAACCAACTGAAAAATGCGGTGAAATTGACCCAAAGTACGGCCAATGGCGAGTTGGGAGAACTGCGGCTTGGCTTTACAGGCACCTCAATTTTAAACTCTTTAATTCCGACAGCCATTCAAGCATTTCAACAGCAATATCCTCAGGTGAATTTGGTATTAAAAGAAGCCAATTCTTTGATTTTGATTGAGAGTTTATTGAATAATGAATTAGACATTGCGATTGTGCGGCCGCCTGCGCAGTATCCTAAAGCCATTACGATTCGGAATTTGATCGATGAAAAATTGATTGCTGCCTTGCCGATTCAATATCCCGCAGAAGATGAGGTGATAGATTTGGCAGAATTTAAGTATGAGAGCTTCATTGTCTCTCCACCAGAGGTGAGTGCAGGGCTGTATGCCGCGATTTTAAATAGCTGCCAACAGCATGGTTTTACGCCTAAAATTGGACAGCAAGCCCCTCAGATTGTTTCAATTTTATCGTTGGTTGCGGCAAATTTGGGCATTTCTTTGGTGCCTGAGTCTACCCAACAGCTCAAAATTGAAGGGATTAAATATAAATACCTGAAGAATAAGACCGCGACGATTGGACTCGGTATTGCGTTCAAGGCAGATTTGCATAGCCAGCCTGCCATCAATTTTTCCAGCCTATTGAATAGTATTGTGAGGCAGCATCATTGAAATGGTTCGCTGTAATTCACTTTATGCAGGTTTTCATATCGTTTTTTAATGATAAGTTGATACAGCAAAACTGAATTAAAACTGATCACGCAACTGGCCAGCGCCGATTAACGGATGTTCCAGCATTATTGAAGTGAATGACTTTTGCATAGTTTCCGACAGCAGTGGCATTTTCAGGAATGTCTTTTGTGACTACGCTGCCGGCGCCAATCGTTGCGTTATTGCCAATTTTTACATCATCAATGATGCAGACACTGGGGCCAATATAAACATTGTCGCCAATCATCGCCGCTTGTTTGCCGCCATTTGCGCCGATAGTTGTGAATTGAGACAAATTAACATTGTTGCCAATAATGGTTGTGGGATTGACAACTAAAGGACCGCCGTGACCGATATATAAACCATAGCCAATTTGAGTTGAGCAGTGAATGTCGATGCTGTATTTCTTTTTCTTATAATAAAAAATAGGGTAGGCAATTTTCCGCCAAGGTGATTGCGGGCTTGCAAGCCGCAGCCAGACACTGAAATTAAAACCGCGGTTAAACAAATAGTTTTTTATAAATGACTTGATGCTGGTGCTGCCGCAGTAGCGGTAAAGATCACTTAAAATAAGTTTGGATAACATGGTTAAATCCAGAAAGAGATATCAATAGATAAGACAGCAGCAAAGTCTGCGTATTTATTATAGTAAAAAATTGGCAAGTAATTGTTCTCTTAAAATGAAAAGAAAGCAATTGGTGTTTATTTGTACAAATGTGTGGAAATGTCACGGCTGCTTGCCAGCAGGAGGCAGCAGGCATATATTGAAACTACAGTAGGTCGAAGTGGTTAAGTAGACGCTACGAAGCAGTTGGACGGATCAATGACAGCTCGTTTTGAGTTTGATTCATCAAACAATACAATCAGCACTAGCCTTCCAACATAAAGCCCGCCATTGAGCGGGCTTTCTTATTTTGACTTGTCAGTACACTTTTTCGGTTAAATTGTCATACAGTTTTTCAAAATTTTACGTATTTATCTGATATATCATTTGTTTACTAAAAACTTACAATGCCAAAAAATCTAACATTTACAAAGTGCCTGATTTTTTCTGCATGTGATATAAAAAACGTAGTTTATTAGAAGCAGGATAAAGAAAATGACAAAAATGATTGATATTAAGGTGAAGGATCAGCACAGTCAGGTGATTGATGCGAAAGCAGTTTTAAGCGCATTTTTGGAACAAGGCGAAAAAACGGCTGCAGAAACAGATCTAACAAAATATATTGAACATATTGTAGTGGATGGTGAGATTATTCAGCCAAGTATTGAAATGCTGTTTGAGAGTCAGCACTCATCCAATATTTATAAAATTATTCAGGCCTAATAAAAAAACTCACCTAAGGGTGAGTTTTTTTATGCGCTGTCATGTAATTAAGATGTCTGCTTCAGGCGGACACAGACATCATAGCGTTCAAATTCATTTTGTACGCTTTGTAAAATCTGCTGTGCTTCTTGGCTTGCAGGTGAAAAATTAACTTCTGTATTTTGTGCGCTGTTAAAGCACTCAATCGTTTCAATGCGCCATGTATTTTCAAGGCTGGTTTTGCAAATCATAATACGGCGGGGCTGCAATTCGCCATTTGCTTGACGGGGCAAAACATAAGTAATAGCCAGTTGAATATTTTCCAGCTCTTCTTTAGGGCTTAAAAAAGTAATAACCCAATTGCCCACTTTGCTTAATTGCATCGGGTTATCAAAGGCATCAAACTCTAAAAAATAAGACATATTGCAGCTCCGAAATAACAGCGCCATCATTGGGCAAGTCCATTATTTTTACCAGTGAAATATAGTCTTATACTTTTAGAATCATTAAGTTTTTATTCAGTTCTCACTTGTTATGCTCATTATAAAACAAGCACTTAATTACAATTGTGTGTTCTTTTAAACTTTATTTAAGCGCTTTTTTGAATGAGTTAAAATAAAAAAGCTCTAAGCATATTGTCGATGCTGCATATGATTAAGGCTGAAATTGATATGCTGCAGGGTCTGATTCAGCTGCATATGTGAAATGCGGGATTCCTGTAAATGTGTAATCCATTGCATTTGGCAAGATTTCAGTTCAGCGGCGCAGCTGCTTTGGCTAATTTTTTCAATCAGTGATTTGGCCATCAGTCCGCAGTATTGCTGCAAATGCTGAATCATCAGCTGCTGCAATGACTCTATATCAAGTGCGCTATATGAATCTGGCAGTTCATTTGCTGGAGCTGTTTTTAAATGATCTGCAGCTGCAGTGTTTTGCAGTTCTTTAAATTCAATACTTACAGATGCAGGCCGCTGATCACGATGAGTTTCTGGAGCGAGAGGTGTATTTTTATGTTCTGAAACAGCCTTTATAGCGGTATTTTGCATTTGTGCGATTAAACCTAAATCCAGCAGCTGCTGAAGCAACTCAATATTGGCTAGACGCTGTTTTTGATCATGGCGCATGGCATTGAAATCATCAGAACCGATAAGAATTAAAAGCCTGCGCTGTTTGGCATTCAGCGTAATATTTCGATGCTGAAGTGTGTGCAAACCCAGTTCAGTTTTATAAAAATGATTCATGCCTTAATTTATCCCCCAATAAATTAAGGCTGATCTTATTATATGAAAATTACAGTGAAATGACATTTTTATGACAGTCCAGACTGCAACACTCTATTTTAGAGTGTTGTAATTGCAGTATTTTCTAGAGCTTTACGCAAATAAGGGTCTAAGTCTTCCTGACGCAGCAGCCATTGAACATAGTCCGCAGGCAAGTCAGCAATAGCTGTGCCGCGGTGTTTGCCAAAATTGATGCTGCGGGGAATGCGCGCATCTTCAGAAGCTTCAAATAGAGACTCCATAGAGCCGATATTCAGCTGGTGCACAATGTGCATCAAAATATTAGCAGTCAAAATAATATCCATGTCAGCACGGTGTGCTTTGCGGATCATTTCGCGGGCTTTTGCGCTGCCTTTGCTGATCATATAAATCAGCGCAGAAATGTTATGCGCTTCGGCATCTGGCCAGACGCGGCGGGCTAGAGCAAGGGTGCAAATGGCTTTAATTTTAGAGCTGTCCACTCCGCATTTTTCTAAAGCGCGAATGTCATAGTCAATATTGTGGCCAATAATATAAACCGTGTCATTGGGCAAGCTGAAACTGCTGTAATGCGGCATGCCTTCAAGGTCAGACTCTAAAATATGATGCACAGCCATCGCTGCAAATGAAATTGGCTCATCTACGGTATACAGCTGATCAAAAACTTTGCTTTTATCTAGAATTAATTTTCCATTTTGAATTTCGATAGGCGCGTAAGCAATCTCAATGGGCTGGCCATTTAAAGTATGTGTTTCTGTATCAAGAATAATGGCCTGCATGCCTAAATCCAAAAGCAAAATGAATAAACCTAAATTTACCATCTGAAGAAGTAGGCTGACAAATTTAAGGGCTTTAAATCTGTGAAGATTGGGATTTAGTTGTTGAAAATATCGCTAAATGGTCTTTTTCTAGCTCTTCTGCAGAAATTAGCGCTTTATATAGAAATAGAGGCAGGCCATCTCTGTGCCGATCATTTTAAAAGGTTGAGTGCCGGCATGGTATTCAAAAATCGCACGGGGCATTTTATCTTAATCTAAAATAATAAATTTTAGCTGCTTAATCGCAATATCATATTCTGGAAAAGTTTGTTTCAGCAGCTTTAAGAATACGCTTTGATTGGCGCTTAATGCATTCAGTTCACGAATTCGGCTGCTGTCTGACGGATGGATGCATGCTTTTTAAATACAATTTTTGCTGCTGGGAGAGAGGCTGGGTGAATCTGCGGATATTTGTTTTTTTGCAGCTGGGTTTTGTACCCCCGAAACAAGTACCTCAATGCAAAACTTAGAAGCAAGCAAAAAAGCATTTCCATCGTGTAAATTCGCCAATTTAAGTGTCAAGCTAAAATGTACATAAATAAAATAGCAAAAAGTGCCAAGAACGAAATCTCTATTTTTAATTCAATTATTTGATTTGACTAAAATTCATATAATTTTATCTGAACTGGGTAAAATTTAATAACAAACTGAGAAAAGTACTCTCTCGGATTTTTAAACTTCGTGCTACAATACGCGCCAATCTTAGCACGGCTTAAAAGCCCTACATTTCATAGGACCTCGCTAATGTTTGCCAACATTTCAATTGCTCAATTTGACCCAGAATTAGCTCAAGCGATCACTCAAGAAGATGCGCGCCAAGAAGCTCATATTGAGCTTATCGCTTCTGAAAACTACTGCTCGCCAGCAGTAATGGAAGCTCAAGGTTCAAAACTTACAAACAAATATGCAGAAGGCTACCCAGGCAAACGCTACTACGGCGGATGCGAATATGTAGACGTTATTGAACAGTTAGCAATTGACCGTGCTAAAGAGCTTTTCGGCGCTGACTACGCAAACGTACAGCCGCACGCTGGTTCACAAGCAAACTCTGCAGTATATCTAGCGCTTCTTAACCCAGGCGATACAGTTTTGGGTATGAGCCTTGCTCACGGCGGTCACTTGACTCACGGTGCAAAAGTTAGCTTCTCTGGCAAAACATATAATGCAATTCAATACGGTTTAAACCCTGAAACTGGCGAAATCGACTATGAAGAAGTTGAACGTCTAGCAGAAGAACACAAGCCAAAAATGATCGTTGCAGGTTTCTCTGCGTACAGCCAAATTGTTGACTGGCAGCGTTTCCGTGACATCGCGGACAAAGTTGGCGCTTACCTATTTGTAGACATGGCGCATGTTGCTGGTCTAGTAGCAGCTGGTGTTTACCCAAGCCCAGTTCAAATTGCTGACGTTACAACAACGACTACGCATAAAACGCTTCGTGGCCCGCGTTCAGGTTTAATCCTTGCGAAAGCAAACGAAGAAATTGAGAAAAAATTACAATCAGCTGTATTCCCAGGCAACCAAGGCGGTCCATTGGTTCACGCTGTAGCGGCTAAAGCAATTTGCTTTAAAGAAGCAATGGCTCCTGAATACAAAGCTTACCAAGAGCAAGTTGTTAAGAACGCTCAAGCAATGGCTGAAGTGCTTATTGCACGCGGTTATGACGTTGTTTCTGGCGGTACGAAAAACCACTTGTTCTTATTGTCTCTAATCAAACAAGACATCACAGGTAAAGAAGCAGATGCTTGGTTAGGCGCAGCTCACATTACTGTGAACAAAAACTCTGTACCAAACGATCCACGTTCTCCATTTGTCACTTCTGGTATTCGTATTGGTACACCTGCTGTGACAACTCGCGGTTTTGGTGAAGCTGAAGTACGTGACTTGGCTGGCTGGATTGCTGACATCTTAGATGCTAAAGGCGATGAAGCAGTGATCAATACTGTAAAAGCTAAGGTTGAAACTGTATGCGCTAAATTCCCAGTTTACGCAAACTAAGTTCTACTTGAGAAAAGCTCCCTCAAGGGAGCTTTTTTTATGGACCTAAAAAAGTATTCGTTCACCGCTTTGTATAAAGGTCTGTTATAACAGTGTTAAAGCAATAATAACTTGAATATGACATCACGATAGGTTTAGGAGAGCTTTGATTATGAATAAACCGCAAATTATTATTTCTGAACAGGATTTACAGCGTTTAGAAACAATGCTTGAACATCAGGCGGTATTGACGCCAACGATGCAGCATTTGGAAGATGAGTTGGCGCGAGCTGAGGTTGTGAAGCCGCAAGACGTTCCTGCTAATGTTGTCAGTATGAATGCAAAAGCAATGATTACTATTGCGCCTTCGACAGAGTCTGTGGAAATCACGCTGGTTTATCCGCATGACTTCAAGGGCGAAAAGGGACAAGTCAATGTTATTGCTCCAATTGGCGCAGCGATTCTGGGTCTGGCTGAAGGGCAATGCATAGAGTGGCCTCAGCCTGATGGCCACATTATGAAAGTTACAATTGAGAAAGTGCTTTTCCAGCCAGAACGTGAAGGGAATTATCTCTAATAGGATTTACAGATTTCTGTATAGCGTCCAGTGTTTAGAGTTAAAATCAAGCCATCTGCTCAGATGGCTTTTTTATTGAAGTCAATCTAGAAAAGCGTCTTTGCAAAAGTGTCTGGTAAGCCTAGTTTTTAGGGCGGTCTAATGTACAGATAAAACCATCAGCTGAATTAAAAATTTTGAAATATGGCATGCAGTACATTTTTATTTGCAAAAAACTACAAGAACGTTTGAGATATAGAAGTAGTATAAATTGAACTGTATAAAAATGATTTTATTGGGTTTAATGCCATTATGTCTCAAGCTTATGCACTTGCGCCTTTGCATGAAATTGAAGTCAGTACTGCGGATGTACTGTCCATCAAGCGCAATGATTTGGTTCCGCTGCTGAATGATCAATATAAACTGAATCATTTTGCGGATCAGCTTGTACAAGCGCAAGCGGTGCTGCTGCAGGGAATTGACCCTAAGCTGACGCAGCGTTTAAGCCAGAATATTGAAGAGCTTATTCGGCAGCTGTCGGTGTCTAAAAAGTATATTCGAAATCGTAAATTTAATGCTTTACAGCGCTGGATGGGGATAGATGTAGAATTTGGCGCAAAGCAAATTGCTTATTACCGTAATTTAGACCGTTTGCTGGAGCAGACGCATAGTTTGAGTCAGCAGCTGCAAGTTGAAATTCAAAAGTCTCAGTCCCGGTTTAATCAGCTCAGCGGCTTGCGTGAGCAAATGGCGCTGCATATTCGTGCTGCAGATGAGTTTTTAAATGAGTATCCGAGCTTTACGCAGCAGCATCCGCTGGATCATTTTGCTGAACGTCTGGCAAAGAAGACGCATAGTTTGAGAACTGTACAAGCCAGCAATGACATTGCTATTGCACAGATGCAGCTGTCTCAGCAGCTGACATTTTCATTGCTTGACCGTTTTAAAGAAGCGCAGCAGGTGCTTATACCTGCCTGGAAATATCATGTACAGCAAAGCCAACAGAGTGCTTCTGCTGCTTCATTGGCGAAGCTGGACAGCAGCCGTGAAAGCTTAATTCAAACTTTAAAAAAATCTTTAGAAAACTCTTCTAAAGCATGATCAGTATAGGTGTGTTATGACGCAGCAAGAACAGATGCCTTTGACAGATGTGCAAGATCAAGTGCCTAGTGAACAAACATTCCAGGCGCTGGATTTAAAAACTATTGGTTTGCAGCCTGAAGATTATCATGAGGTTTTGGAAGCGCACAAAGAGCTGGCGGATCTGACTCAAAGCGCCGTTGCTGAATACGGCAAAAACATTGCGGTGAAAACTTCCAGCTATACAGATGAACTGCTGGATTTAGTCCAAAACAAAGACTTGGATGTTACTGGGCAAAAACTGACGCAAGTGGTGCAGACAGCGCAGCAGCTGAATACGGGCAGTATTTTGAATCCAGCGAAAAGCAGCGGCTTCTTAGGCAGTCTTTTCAGTAAAATTAAAGGCACAAAGAAAAGTTTTGATGTGCATTTTAATACAGCTAAAGAGCAAATTGATGCGCTGGTGCATGAGGTTGAAAGTTCGCAAAATGGGCTAAGAGCGCGTGTTGATACGCTAGAGAAAATGTTTGGCGGCGTACAGGATAAATATAAGCAGCTGGCTGTATATGTAGCAGCCGGTAAACTGAAAGAGCAGGAAATACAGCGTAAAATTTCACAGCTTTCTGCAATGGAGCAAGATCAGCAGACGACACAGCAAATTTATGACTTGAATCATTTAGCCAATAATTTAGAAAAACGCATCAGTGATTTACAGATATTGCAGCAGTCCGCCATGCAGACTTTGCCGATGATTCGGATTATTCAGTCCAATAATTTGATGCTGGTGGATAAATTTTATGCCATTAAAAATATCACTTTGCCTGCATGGAAAAATCAGATCAGTTTGGCGATTTCGCTGCAAGAGCAAAAGAACAGCGTACAGCTGGCAAATACGATAGATGATGCAACCAATGATTTGCTGAAACGCAATGCTGATTTGCTGCATCAGAACTCTGTAGATACTGCACGGGCCAATCAGCGCTCAGTGATTGATATAGAAACGCTTGAACATGTGCAGAACACACTCATTAAAACTGTAAATGATGTGATTCAAATACAGAAAGAGGGCGTGCAAAAACGTGATGAAGCCCGAACACGGCTGCAGGCATTGCAGGAAGACTTAAAACATTTAGTGCTTGAGTCGAACAGCACTAAGCCGAATTAAAACTGGTGATTGTATCTGCATTTAATAAGAGGAGCACTTTGTGTCATTAGAGGAATTTGCCATCAAGCCTCAGCAGCTGGAGTCTGGCCTGAAAATGCTAAAAGCGCGTCAGCGGAATTTGATGCTGCTGGGAGTTGCTTCAGCAGTGCTGATGACCAGTTCTGCTGCAGCCTTGTATGTACAGCAAGATTTTGTCTATGGATTTTTTGGATTAACTTTGAATACGGAGCAGCTGCATTTACCCAGCAGCGCCGATGCTGCATTTGCTTTTTTAGGCCAGCAGAAAGATTATTTCTTTAGTTTATTCGCATGGTTTGGCTGGCTGTTCCTTAAGCTGTTTTGTTCATTTTTTGGCGCTTTTATTGCGGTACATATTTTAAAGAAAATACATTTTTTCTATGTGCGCTTTCAGTCCTTTGTTTTGAAATTTGTCGGCTGGCTGCTGTCTTTTCTGCTCATTTGGGGCGGTTTAACCTATGTGCAGCATGATACGAGTGCAGATCAAGGGAAGGAGTATCAGCAGCTGGTACATTATGATCAGCGGATACAAGAAAGCGAAATTGCTCAAATCTTGGCTCAAGAGCCTATGGCTAAGCCAGTTAAAGACTATTTGCTGGCGCAAACTGCGCTGCTGCATAAACCTGCAGATAAAGCCGCTGCAATTCCGCATGTACAGGCTTTAATGCAAGCCGAGCAGTATGATCCAAACTTTTTTTCTTATGGTTTTAAGCCTGAGCAAATGTGGACTTTGCAGCACCAGCTGTTTGAAAAATCTCTAACGCCCATGGCGAAAAGTGTGAATAAGCAAGCGCTGCAAGCTAAAAGATTGAATCAGGCCGTACGCTGGGTACTGTTGTTTGCATTGGCGCTTACTGCTTTAATGTGTCTATTTTTATTTACTGCTGCATCGCGTATCAAGCAGCGCGTACAGCGTATAGAACAGCATATCTATTGAAACTATAAACATGAAAATTCACATTTAATTGTGAATTTTCATGTTTTCATCACACTTCCCTTGATAAATAAAAAAAAGACCTTATTTATAAGGTATTGTTATTCATTTGTTTTTTAATTTAAATTCAAATATTCGATTGATGTTATAAAAACAAACTGTTTTACCAATGTTTGTTAAGCTTTTACTATCAATTCATCAAATAGATTAGA
>NZ_RAXV01000028.1 GCF_003611465.1 Acinetobacter tianfuensis | reverse complement strand
ATATTACAATCAGATACAACCACATCAATTTAATGATGGACTCAGCCCTTGTGAGGCTGAAAAAAGACTTAAAAATGTGTCCAATATTTGTTGACCACTACACCTCCTCTTATATCCTTATAGGAGAAGGTTAGGGAGAGGTTTTTTCCCTCCGCCTAATCCCCTCCCAGAGGAAGGAGGAATTTTATAATATTAGACACTCAATTAAAGCGTATGCCCTAAAGCCTCGCCCATCACTACAGTAGAGTTTGCTTTAAATGCAGCATCCCATGCCATTTTATTTTCCTCAAATAAAACCACAGCCGTCGAACCTAAATAAAAACGGCCCAATTCTGCACCTTTTTCCAGCTTCATATCGTGCTGATTCAACTCAATACGGCCTGATGGCTTCACCTTGCCTGTCGCTACCGTTTCAATACCAGCCACAATCATCGCACCGACTAAAACCACCGCCATACGGCCCAATTCCGTATCAAATAAGCAAACCATACGTTCATTGCGCGCAAATAAGCCTGGAATATTTTCCGCAGTCGTTTGATTGACAGAGAATAACTCTCCCGGCACATACAGCGTTTCAGTTAACGTGCCTGCAAACGGCATATGCACACGGTGATAATCTTTTGGCGATAAATAAACTGTAGCAAACTGGCCATTTTTAAACGGCTCTGCCAGCTGCGGATCTGCAATCAATTTTTCTACAGAAAAGCTTTGGCCTTTGGCCTGAAAAATATCACCGGCTTCAATTTTACCCAACTGTGAAATGGCACCGTCTGCAGGTGACACAATACTGCCTGCATCTGTATCAATTGCACGTACGCCGTCTTTTAAAGAGCGGGTAAAAAACTCATTGAATGACTTAAACTTCAAAGCATTGCTTTGCTCTGCAATCGACATATCAATGCCGTATTGCGCTTTAAATGCTGAAATTACCGCATTTTTGACAATTGGGTTTTCACTGGCTGCCAGCTTGCCAACCACACGGGACAGCTTATGCTGCGGTACAACACGCTGCGCTTGAATGAAAAGTTGTTTTTTTAATTGAGATGTGATGCTCAAGACGGCAGCTCTCCGGTTATAACTGGACTATCGAGGCGGTTGCCCCACTCACTCCACGCACCATCATAGGCTTGAATATTCCAGCCCAATAAGCGCCCCAAGATATAAGCCAAACCTGAACGATGATGCGACTGGCAATACACAGCCACCGGTTCGTTTAAATTAAAGCCCAATTGTTCTAAGCGCTGCTGCGTGCGATCTAAAGGATGCAATTTTAAATGATTTTGCCTGTTAAGGGCAGTACTCCATTCAAAATGACGGGCATTTGGAATGTGACCGCCGCGTCGCGCTGCTAGACGCAGGCCTGTATATTCATCTTCTGTACGGCAGTCCCAAATTTGAATTTGGCTATTTTCCACCTGCTCACGCAGCTGTGCATATTCAATCTGAAAGTTTTGCTTATGCGATAAATCAACCTGTACCAAATTTTCAATCGGATCAAACGCAGGCACATCTGCTGACGTTGGAAAACCAGCGCCTAGCCAAGCATGAATACCGCCATTCAGCAGGCTGGTATTTTCAAAACCTAAACAGTGCAAATTCCAAATTAAGCGCCCAGCCCATGCCCCGCCTTCATCGTCATACACCACAACATGATGTTCTGGAGAAATATTTAAATGCTGAATCAGCTGCTCTAAGCCAGCCTGATCCGGCAGCAGGCCCATGGCCTGCTCTTCTTGACGCACCAAGAGCTTCGGCTGCACATGCACTGCATGCGGAATATGCAGCTGTTCATAAACCGAACTGCGGCTCAAATCGAAAATTCTTAATTTTTCATGCCCTAAATACGGCACTAAGTCTTCTGCTTCTATAAGCAAACCAAAATCCAATGCAGTTTCAGTCATCGCTGTCGGTTTCATTATTTATCTACTTATGCCTGATCTTAACATAACTGTATTTTACAATTAGCCGTAATTTCCCGTATGCCTTAGCAAATTTTCAGATATAAACATACATAAGTTACGCTAATAAACAGCGATAAAAATACGTATGAAATTTGCCTAAAAGCGATAGATATAAAAAAGGAGCGGACAAGCGCTCCTTTTCTGTTTATTCACAATACCTTTCAGTCTTCCTGAATCTCAAATACTTGGCGTAAATAAGCAAGGAAAGTGCCGTTATCAGTCATGGTTTTCCCTGGACTGTCGGAAATTTTCGCTACCGATTGGCCATTGCATTCCACCAATTTTAAAACAATATTCAAAGGTGTCTGCCCCATATCATTGGTCAAATTGGTGCCAATCCCGAAACTGACTTGGAAACGGTCTTTGAAATATTGGTGTAATTCCCAAGCTTTTTCCAAATTCAAACCATCACTAAAGGTCAGCATTTTAGTTTTGCTGTCAATTTTCAGCTTTTTATAGTGTGCATATGCTTTGTCACCCCAAACAAAGGGATCACCGCTGTCATGGCGCAGACCGTCAAACAGTTTGGCAAAGTACAGATCAAAATCACGCAGGAAAGCATCCATTCCCACCACATCGGTCAGAGCAATGCCTAAATCGCCGCGGTATTCCTGCACCCATGTTTCAAGCGCTGCTTTTTGGAAATTGCGCAAACGGACATCCAAGGCTTGGAAAGCTTGCAAAAACTCATGCGCCATGGTGCCAATCGGTGTAATGCCTAATTCTTTGGCAATAAATACATTACTCGTGCCGCGGAAAATGTTTGGCGCTGCTTTGTTAAACTCTTCAATCACATGCTTTTGCCATGCAAAGCTATAGCGGCGGCGGGTACCAAAATCCGACACTAAAAATGGCGGATCATTTGGATTTTGCGTTGCACTGTACTGTTTGAGCAGCTCAATTTTCGCCTGTAAACGGCGCTCACCTTCAACCCAAACCTCATCACTGCGGATACGTTGGAAATAAAGCTCATTCACTATAGCCAGAACGAAAATTTCAAACATCATCGCTTGAACCATCGGCCCTTCTACGCGAATGTCTAAACGGCCTTCATCATCAATAGACGCGTGAATAAAGCGGCGCTTAAGCTGGAACAGCTCCAGATAGTCGACAAAATCACTTTTAATAAAACGCAGACTGCGCAAATATTGCAATTCATCTTCTCTAAACTTCAGCTGGCACAATAAATCCAGCTGCGTGTTTAAATCTTCTAAAATTTCCGCCAAAGGATATGCCGTGGCATCTAAATTACGGCACCTGAAATGATACACACTGTGCGTTTGCGGAAATTGATGCAATACCACCTGCAGCATGGTGAATTTGTACAAGTCGGTATCTAGAAGGGATTGAATCAGAGCTGTCATACAATTTTAAGTTTTTCTCAACTCTTGGCATTAAAGCATATTTGTAATAAGGAATGCGCTGTTTTTAGTAAATACCCAAAAACAAAATGGCCTGCGTTTAGCTGGACAGCGCGTTTTAAACTGCTGCAGCCTTACCTCATGCTGTTAACCAGCTCTTCCAGTTTTTGCTCTTGACTCATCATTTTGGCAAATTCCTGCGCTGTCTTTTGACCCGTTGCTGCTAACCGAGCAACAACTCAAGAACGCTTAAACATCATCTTGCTCTCTCTTTTAAACCTTTCCTGCCCGAAAAAGACGAGCAAGAGCTAATAAATAAAAAAAGATAATATTTATGATTTCAGTCGCCTTAGATGATTATTAAAAGTAAATCAAAATCTTTTCAGTACCTTAAGTACAATTTCCACATAATAACTCAGAGCTTAAACAGCAGATTTGCTACAATTCAGACATATCTATTGAGTGATTAAAAAATTATGCGCGCCCTTTTACAGCGAGTGCTCGAAGCCAAAGTCGTGGTGGATGGTGAAACCGCAGGCGAAATTCAGCACGGAATTTTAGTTTTTTTAGGTCTGGGCAAAGAAGATGATTTTGAAAAAGGCAAAAAGCTGATTGATAAGATTTTGAAATATCGCTTTTTTGATGATGAACAAGGCAAAATGGGCTGGAATGTCAGCCAAGCAGGCGGCGGATTACTGCTGGTATCTCAATTTACGCTCATGGCAAATACCCAGAAAGGTTTAAGGCCTGACTTCGGCCCTGCCATGCCGCCAAGCGATGCTAAAGCGCTGTATGAACAATTGGTTCACTATGCCAAAAGCCAATTTGACAATGTGCAAACCGGTATTTTTGCTGCCGACATGAAAGTGCATTTGGTCAATGATGGCCCTGTGACTTTTAATTTAGATGTTGAATAAATACCAAATCATAAAAAAGCCCTCAAGCGAGGGCTTTTTTATCTCAAAAATTTCATCCATATTCATTCCCTCTTTGTATTTCTCCGAAAAGGGAGAAAATAAACGGCTTGGATGAAATTTTTAAATTACTTACCTGTTTTTTCTTTAATGAAAGCGCGGGCAATTTTAATTTTTTCTTTCACCGGTTTTGGCAATTTTGGCGGCACCAATTTAGCCACTTGGTTAAACCATACCAATAAGCCAAAATCACCTTTCATTTTAATGCTGCCGTTCTGCATACCCGTCATAAATGCAGTCGGGTCGCCTTTCATTAAAGTCTTCACACCCTGTTCACTGTCAGCAAACTGTAAAATGAAATCAGCTTTTTCTGCATCGCCTGAAACTGTGTCAATATGACCGTTGTTGACGATAATCTGACGCGCAACACCTAAATCTGTACCGATTTGGATACGGAACTGACGCTCATGAACCAATTCAATAAACTTGGGGCTAGTACGCGCCAGCTGTTTCATACGAAGCGCCAAACCAGCAACCAGTAAATCCAGCGGGTCCGTGCTGACATCAACCAGCGGTAACTTCACGACAGGAATTGATGATAATTTCATGACATTGAGCCTATTGTAATTGTTGGAAAAACGACTGCCTCATCCTACCATAACTTCTATTTTTTAAACTAAGCCTTTGCTGCATAAATTATCCAGCAGGCACAAAAAAGGCATGCGCTTGGCATGCCTGACTTTTGCATTCTAATTATGAGAATTAGCGGCTTGAAAATTGCTGCTGATCGTCTTCATACACTGGCGTATGTTCAATATAGCGGCGCTTTGCAGCACGCTGCTCGGCACGGCGGTCTTCTGCAAACAGCATCAGAATAAATACGGCCATCGCACTCATCAGCGCAACAAGATAGCTATAAGCCATTGGCAATTCAAATACCGCCTGTGCGCCGAAGCGGATCACTTCAATCATGCCCCAAGCCAGCATACCTGCGAACATATAATTCAACCAGCGACGATACGGCGAGAAGAAAACAGCAATGACAGCAGCCGCGACTAAGCTTAAGCCCAGAATGGTGGCAAAATTCGCTGTTACCATATAAACCTCCGACGTTTAACAGAACCTTGCACAAGCTGAGCTCTGTAAAAATAACCGTTTAATCAATCAATGGAATGTATGAACATCAATCTCTATGACTGCATTATGCGCAGTTTTTTTGATAAAAAAAGTCTTGTTATCCGGTTAAGCGACACATATTGTCGCAACATTATTTTGTCATTACATTTTTTTAATTTTAAGTTTTTACAGAACAAGGACAGCATCTCGCTTGGCGTGTCATTACAAAAAAATAAGTGCAATTCTGCATGCTAAAAATTATTTTTCAGATCATGTTAATCGTTGTTTTTGTCGACTATTTTTTAATAGTAAACAAATGATTTGCACCGCGGACAAATCAAAAAGCGCAGCTTTACAGCTGCGCTTCTTCATTCAGCCATGCCGCTTAAGCGCGGTTTAAATCTTTATCATGCACGCCCAGCAAGTACAGCACGCCATCCAAACCGACGCTAGAAATCGCCTGATTGGCATTTTGACGTACCAAAGGTTTCGCACGGAATGCGACGCCTAAACCTGCAATTGACAGCATCGGCAAGTCATTTGCGCCATCGCCTACCGCAATGGCCTGCTCTAAAGAAATACCCATTTCTTCAGCAATTTGTGTCAGCAGCAAGGCTTTACGTGCGCCATCCACAATATGGCCTTTCACTTCACCTGTGACTACGCCATCCTGAATATCCAAGATATTGGCATGCACTTCATCAATGCCCAGCTTCGCTTGCAGATACTCAGCAAAATACTGGAAACCGCCTGATAAAATTGCTGTACGGTAGCCTAATGCTTTTAAAGTCGAAATTAGACGCTCTGCGCCTTCAGTAACCGTCAAGCGCTCTGCAATTTTCGACAATACAGATGCATCCATGCCTTTGAGCAATGCCACGCGCGCACGGAAACTGCTCTGGAAATCCAGTTCGCCCTGCATTGCGCGTTCAGTAATTTCTGCGACTTGAGCGCCTACGCCAGCTTCAATGGCCAGCTCATCAATCACTTCCTGCTCAATCAGCGTTGAGTCCATATCAAAACAAACTAAACGGCGGTTACGGCGGTAAGCATTGTCTTCCTGTACCGCTACATCGACATTCAACTCTGCAGACAGGCTCAAGCAAGCTGCGCGCATAGCTGCGGCATCTAACATTTGACCGCTTAGGCCAAATTGCACACAGGCGCGTTTTGGGCCTTCAGCGCTGCCGTCCAAGCTTGGACGGCCTGATAAACGGGTTACTGTTTCAATGTTAAAGCCTTGGCCTGACACAATTTTTGTTACAGCCTGTAAATGTGAAGGGGTCAGCTCTGGTGCTAAAGCCGTCACGATATAGCGTGTACGGCCTCCTTCACTTACCCATTGTTCATATTCAGTTGCAGAGATTGGTTTAAAACGAACTGTTAAGCCAATTTCATGTGCTAAAATTAGAATTTCCTTCATTGCTAAAGCTGTAGCGGTTTGGTCATCTGACGAAACAACAATACCTAAAGTCAGTTGGTTATGAATGACGGCTTGACCTACATCTAAGATCTGTAAGGAATGGGCGGACAGCGCCTGCATTAATCGGGTAAATTGATTAGGCTGGTCTGGACCTAAAAATGAAATAAGAATGATTTCTCGCATGAATTGACTCGGGTCTGAGCTACAACTATTGTTAGAATCATAATCGAAAATGAACAGTTTTGCCTTGGAAGTTTACGTTGAATGCGCCTAGACAAGGGCTATTTGCTAGCCTACTAATAGTAAGTTTCGCTTTCCATACCTTTTTATTGGTATTGGCAACCACACATCAGCTGAACGAAAACCGTGCCAGCCAAGGTCAACTGATGACCAGCCAGCTGGTCACAGACAGCATTTCAGAAATGGAACCGGCCAATACCGTATCTTTGGCGCTGCTGGCTGACCGCTATGCAACGAACCCAAGTGTGGCCTCTATCCGTATTTTAAATGCCAGCAAGCAAGTGCTGGCAACTGGCGGTCAAACCAAAACCCGTGAAGGTGAAGTCTTTGTCCGCGATGCGCTGCAAAATGAGAAAAAAGTCGGCACAGTCGAAATTACGCTCATCAAACCAAGCATTGGCGAAATTCTGCGCACACAATGGCTAGCCATTATCGTATCTCTGCTGATCCATGGCCTTTTATGGCTGGCATACAGAGCGATTGCCCGTCCGAGCCGCAGTGAGTTTCTAGCGCGCATTAATAATGAATCACGGCTGAAGCATGAAATTCAGAGCTTAACCCAAGCTTTGGAACAAGAAAAACACAATGCTGCGGTGGCAATTGCCCAAGCACAGAAAAATGCGCAGCACCAGCCTAAAAAAGAGCAGAAGCCAATTGTGCTGGACAACAGCAGCCTAGCGCTGAATATTCAGTTCTATGATCCCAAACAGCTGCTAGATACTGTAAATAAAACGGTCTCTGGGCCATATTTCAACTTATGCCAGCTGTTTTTGAATAAGACAGTGGATCTCTGCCTGCAGTACTACAAGCTGAATAGCTCTGACATTACCACTGTGCAGAAGTTCGATGATCATGGCGCTGTCATCAGTATTTCTGCAGAACAGCCAAATGCCCTGCAATGCCTGACCATGATCAGTGCTGTCTTCCAGCTGCTGTCTGACGTTCTGTATAAACGCTACCGCGAAGAAAAACGTTTTGTGCTGCAAACCCGCAGCGCGATTTCCAGCTCAGTAGAAGCAATGCAGCTCAGTTCAGTACAAGCGGCTGAACGCCTTGTGCTGCAGCTGGCAGCCAAAGAAAATGCAGTGCATGTGCCAAACCATCTGCTGAAAGACATTTCAGACCATTTCCAGCTGGTCAGCCTGCCGAATCCAACCAATGTTCTAGCCCGCCATGCCTTTATGATCAATGGCATGGACTCCGAAGCGGCTGAACTGGCTCAATCATTCCGTACCGAAATTTTAAAATCGAAACAATCTAAAGCCTCTTAAAAGCGCTGCAGATAAAAAGCCTGACATATGTCAGGCTTTTTTTTATTCTTAGATTCTCAGCTGAATGCCTTATCTATTTCTGTCCATCGAAGCGCCCAGCCCAATAGCTTGCCAGTATTGAACCTGAAATATTGTGCCATAAGCTGAAAATTGCGCTGGGTACAGCGGTAATAGGCGACGCCGCAAAATGCGCCGCGGCTAAAGCAACACCTAAACCCGAATTTTGCATACCGACTTCAATCGATACCGCTTTACAGTCAGCATAGGGCAGCTGGAATATTCTCGCTGCCCAAAAGCCCAATAAGCAGCCCAAAGCATTATGCAGAGCAACCACGGTTAAAATAAGCAAGCCTGACTCCAAAATTTGCGCTTTACTGCCGCCAATAATCGCCGCCACAATAGCAACAATAGCCGCCACAGAAATCAGCGGCATCAGCTGGGCCGAAGCTTCCGCCTGTTTTTGAAATAGGCTGCGCACAATCAAGCCCATTAAGATCGGCACAAGCACAACCTGCAGCACCGACAGCAGCATAGACCATGCATTGATATCGACCCATTGGCTGGCAAGCACATAGAAAATGGCAGGTGTCAGCACTGGCGCAAGCAAAGTCGAAACAGAAGTACACGCCACAGACAATGCCGTATTGCCTTTTGCCATAAAAGTAATGACATTCGAAGCAGTCCCTCCCGGACAGCATCCAACCAAAATGACACCAACTGCAATCTCAGGCGGCAAAGCAAAAAGTTTGCACAACAGATATGCTAAACCGGGCATGACTAAAAACTGCGCTGCCACGCCAATGCCTACAGCCTTCGGGCTGTGCAGCACGCTTTTAAAGTCTGAGGCGCTCATGGTCATGCCCATACCGAACATAATAATGCCCAGCATCCAAGGTATATACGCTTTCAGCCAAATAAAAGCGTCGGGAGTCCACAGCGCCAGCGCTGAAAACAGCACGACCCAAAATGCAAAGGTCTTTTGTATCCACTGTGAAAGTTTCAAAAAGCCAGACATTTCAAAATCCTTATTGAATCTGCTGCACACACTGCCACAAAGCGCCTGCAGGCACAATCCAGTACCCGCACTGCATCCATTTTTATATAGCAAAATAAAAAAGCTGGTCAATCCAGCTGGTTTATTCAATACAATTTATCTGCATACTCAAACAGCTGCCGGCAAAATATCCTTGCTGTAAACTTTCTTAACACCGCTAGACAGCATATCTTGCCATGCATGCTGCAAAGACCCCTGCAGATCAATACCTTTACAAGCATCTGCAATCACATAAGATTGAAAGCCCAATTTAGCCGCATCAATTGCAGTCCAGGCCACACAGAAATCAGTCGCAATCCCGCTAATAAAGACTGTATCAATACCGCGCTCTTTTAAATAGCCAGCCAAACCGGTTGAAGTCTGCTGATCGGCCTCCATAAACGCAGAATAACTGTCAATGTCTGCATGAAATCCTTTACGGATAATCAGCTGCGCCTGAGGAACATACAAAGCTGGGTGCAGCTCAGCATCATGCGTACCTTGGACACAGTGCGCAGGCCATAGCACTTGCGGACCATAGTTCAGCGCGATGCTCTCGTAAGGCTTACGCCCAGCATGATTTTCAGCAAAAGAAATATGATTGGCTGGATGCCAATCCTGCGTCAGTACCGCATTATCAAAATGCTCAGCCAGCTGATTAATCACTGGAATGATCTGATCAGCATTGGCAACCGCCAAGTTGCCCCCTGGCGTAAAACCATTTTGCACATCTACAACAATCAGCGCGCAATTCTGTTGCATAAACCTCGATCCCTTCAAATTCAATTTTATATATCTTGCAGTATATTTACATTAGTTGAGCAGTATTCCGTCTTGGCGTTAAAAATAAAATGGCCCAGATGCAGCATTCAAACTGCAATATGGCAAATATGCAGTGCGTGTTTTGCATAAAATCAAAAGCTTGTCACTTACTTTTGCAAAAGAGAAGCCAGCCGTCAATTGAGCTCTTTAGCCTGCATCAGCCATGAAAAAAGCCCGCATATGCGGGCTTTTATTTCTTCATCGCTTACGATGTTTTATTCAAACCGCGTACCAGCAGCAGCATGAAAATCGCAGAGATAATAATACATGGGATCGCAGCTGAGATTACACCTGCAGCGCCATAACCTGCTGTCAGCAATGCACCGGCAATTGCAGGCCCAAGCATCGCGCCAATACGGCCAACCGCTGAACCGACACCAATGCCTGTACCGCGCACTTCAGTCGGATAAACAATACCGCCGAATGCATACAGCACACCTTGACAGCCAATCACGAACGCGCCTACCAATGCTGCAGCCATATACATTTGTGTTAATGAGCCCGCAGCGTTCAGCGCCAATAGACCCGCTAAGATACCGCCATACATCAGTAAAATCACATAGGCTTTTTTCCAGCGGTCAGTCAGCATGCCAAGGATAATCGTACCAACTGTTGCACTTACCATGAAGTAGAACTGAGCTGTTGCGCCTTCTTTGCGTGTAAAGCCAAGTTCTGTAAACAATGACGGCAGCCAGCTTAACATGATGTAAACCACCATCAGTGTAAAGAAGTAGCTGATCCAGATGCATACCGTACGCATCAAGTTTGCAGCGTTAAATAAATCCTTGAAAGAACCTTGCGGTACAGCTTCTGCGTCTGATACTGACGCTTGATCTTTCGCTTTCAAATATTCTTTAGATTCAGGCAATAGCCATAGCATTACAGGAACAACAATAATTGGAAGCAAACCGCCTAAATAGAAAATATTTTTCCAGTTTGAACCAAAATCTGTACTTGCAACTAAAGATAGAATTGCAGCGCCTACAGGCATGCCGCAGTACATTAAGCCTACCGCGCGGCCGCGGTTTGCTGGAGATACCGCTTCAGAAGCCAGTGTAATCAAAATTGGCATTGCAGCGCCAAGGCCCGCACCTGCTAAAAAACGCACAGTAAGCAATGAGTTAAAGCTGTTTACCCATACTGTACATAAAGTGAATACCGCGAAAATTGCTACGGACCAAATCAGAACCATTTTACGGCCGATACGGTCAGCAATACGCCCGCCTACTAGCGCGCCAGGCAATAAGCCTAAAATCCCTGCACTAAAAAACACCCCCAATTGTGAGCTGTCTAGGCCGAAATGTTCACGAATACCTGCAGCTGCAATACCTGCAGCCTGAATATCTAAGCCTTCGATTACGGCAATTAGAAAACAGATTGCTACCGTGACAATAGCATGTTTATTATCTGATCTTTCCATTGGGGAATCCTTGTTTCAATCAGCGTTAAATGACAGCGCCATCATCTATCAGCCCTAAGAACAAGCATAGTGACCATAAGTTTAAGAAAATTCGTTTTTTACACAAAAAACAATTGATTACTACCACTTTCTACACCAAATAATAAAGTCTTAAAAACAATAAATACCAGTTCTATTATTTTTTAAAATTCAGCAATTTGCCTGATAGATCAATTAATAAGCTTGAATCAAGCAGCAAAAATTCTGTTTTTTTGTTATAGCTTAAATAGATTATTTGCATCACTATAAAGAATACAGCCAAGGATAAAATTTACTGCAAAATATAGATGCCACGTCTATATTCATCTTTTTTACATCTTAATCTTGAGCTAAATACATGGAATTGCAGAAAAATATAGTGTTCCGCATAAAATTTATGCAATTCAGCACATTTTTTGCATTCTCTGACATATTCTTTCTATGTAAAACGCTGCAGGTATTTTCATTGCAAAACTGCATAAAATACACCTGCAGCAACTCTTGATTGTTTTCAGCAGGCTTTGTATAAAGATTTTTATGGCTTTGACTAAAGCATATTGTTCTTATGCTTACGATCAGTCATAATTTGCATAAGCATTACTCAATTCAACGCAAACGTATTGAATTTGCTGTATATCAAAATACGAACCCATCCAAATAAATGACATTCTCACTGTTTTAGGATGGAAAAATAGGATTTTTTTCAAAATGACTCAGCAAGCACAGACCATTCAAGGTTCAATTGTCGCAATCGTCACCCCAATGTTTGAAGATGGCAGCGTAGATTGGAAGGGCCTAGAGAAGCTGGTTGAGTGGCATATAAAGCAAGGCACAAACAGTATTGTTGCTGTCGGCACAACAGGTGAAGCCTCTACCCTGAGCATGGCTGAACATACACAAGTGATCAAAGAAATCATCCGTGTAGCGAACAAACGTATTCCTATTATTGCCGGCACTGGCGCAAACTCTACACACGAAGCAATTGAGCTGACTAAAGAAGCCAAAGAACTTGGTGCAGATGCCGCATTGCTTGTGACACCTTATTACAATAAACCGACCCAAGAAGGTTTGTTCCAGCACTATAAAGCAATTGCTGCAGCTGCTGATCTGCCTTTAATTCTATATAACGTACCAGGCCGTACTGGCGTAGATATGCTGAACGAAACCGTCATCCGTTTAGCAGACATTCCTCAAATCGTCGGCATTAAAGATGCTACTGGCGATGTGCCTCGCGGTATTGAATTACTGAAAGGCCTTGAAGGCAAAAACATGACTGTATACTCAGGTGATGATGCTACGGCATACCAGCTGATGGAACATGGCGCGAAAGGCAACATTTCTGTAACAGCCAACGTTGCGCCTAAAGAAATGAGCGGCATTTGCGCAGCAGCGCTTGCTGGCGACCATGCAAAAGCAGCTGAACTGAATGATCAAGTTGCAAATTTACACAATATTTTATTTTGTGAATCCAACCCAATTCCTGTGAAATGGGCGCTTCACGATATGGGCCTAATCAGCACAGGCATCCGCTTGCCGCTGACCACGCTGGCAGAACAATACCGCGCACCGCTGCACGAAGCACTTGAACAAGCGGGCGTAAGCAAATAAAGAGTAAAATCATTATGCAATTACGTTTCGGACTTACCCTTGTCCTTTCAGTTATGAGTTTAACGGGCTGTAGCACCCTTGCCTTTAATAATGGCACTTTAGATTATAAAGACACTACAGCTCTAGAACCATTAAAATACCCTGAAGGCGCAATGGTACGGCCCGCAGCGCCGCTGTATCCTGCTCCGACAGTGGACGCGCTTGCAATTGAGCATGCGCCGAATCTGGAAAATAAACGCGGCAACCGCTTTGCTATGCCCCGTCCTGATCTGCAGTCAGGTGATGAAACATCAGATGCAGCTCAAAATACAGCCGATCTAAGTCATCCGCAGCTTGTAACGGATGGAAATCTCAATCCTTTGCTCAAAATTGACGGAAATTCTGCTACAATTTGGCAATATACACTTGCCACTCTCAGCAGCCTTAACCATTCCATCGTTGGTCAGAGCAAAAACCGTTACGAAGTAACAGTCAAAATTGACCAGCAAATCTATGTCTTAAGACTGACCGCTGCGGGTTCTAGCAATAATCTAGCTGTATTCAATGCCGATAACTCTTTTGCAGATAAAGAAAAAGCTGCAGAACTGTTAACCCAGATTTACCAAAATTGGCCAGCCTAGACATTTCTAGGCATTTTTTTTGAAAAAGGTTCCCTCAATGTTAAAACAAACCTTGCTCTATACTGGTAAAGCGAAATCTGTTTATGAAACAGACAGTGCAGATCACCTCATCCTCGTCTTCCGTGACGATGCTTCGGCATTCAACGGTGAGAAAATCGAACAGCTCGATCGTAAAGGTAAGGTGAACAACCGTTTTAACGCCTTTATTATGGAAAAATTGGCTGCTGCCGGCATTGAGACTCACTTTGAAAAGCTTCTTACGCCAAACGAAGTTCTAGTGAAAAAATTGCAAATGATCCCTGTTGAATGCGTAGTGCGCAACTATGCTGCAGGTTCATTATGCCGCCGTCTAGGTGTCGAAGAAGGCAAAGAATTGGTTCCGCCAACTTTTGAGCTTTTCTTCAAAGATGACGCATTGGGCGACCCAATGGTCAACGAATCTCAAGCCATTTCTTTAGGCTGGGCAACAGCTGAACAGCTGGCTCAAATGAAAGATTTAACTTACAAAGTTAACGATGTGCTTAAAGAGCTTTTTGCTGCTGGCAATATGCTTCTTGTAGACTTCAAACTTGAATTTGGCGTATTCCACGACCGTATCGTACTAGGTGATGAATTCTCTCCAGACGGCTGCCGTCTATGGGACAAAGACACGAAGAAGAAACTCGACAAAGACCGTTTCCGTCAAGGTTTAGGCGGTGTTGTTGAAGCTTATGAAGAAGTTGCTGCCCGTATCGGTATCGACCTTTCAGACATCTAATCGCGTCTGAGTCTTCAAAGAAAAAACCGGGCTGCACGCCCGGTTTTTTATGCAGTATTGATGAACCTGCGGCTATCTCTTTCAGCCTCATGCCTGTGGCTAGACATGTTTTTTAGCAAAAAATAGCGATTTCCCTTCAAATTTTAAGATATAAACCTTTGTTTTTAATGCATCATCCAAAAAACAAATAAGTGCGATAAAAAACATCGTTTTTACAGACTGGTAAAAAACAACTAAGCTTAAAACAGTTCAGGCAAACAGTGAAACACGCTGCGGCGGCCGATTACGTTTGAATATGCGCTGGCTGTTTCAGCCGAATGTCTCCCTCTTTCTTTTGCAGCCCAGCTCTCCCCCAAAAAGCTGGGCTTTTTTTATCCATCTATTTATACAGACATTATTGCTGCTGTTGCTGCATCCAGCGGCGCTGTTGCAGGCGCTCTCCTTCTACTTCACGCTTGTTGCGTGCAGATTCATAGAGTTTCGTGCCTTTCAGCTCTGGCGGAAGATATTCCTGCGCCACAAAATGTTCAGGGTAGTTATGCGGATACAAATAGTCTGCGCCGTACCCCTGCTCTTTCATCAGCTTTGTCGGCGCATTGCGCAAATGCAGCGGCACCGGCAGATCCGCTGTTTTTTCGGCTAAATCCATTGCCTTATTAATGGCTAAATACGTGCTGTTGCTCTTTGCGCTGGTTGCCAGATAAACCGCGCACTGTCCCAATATGATTCTAGCTTCTGGCATACCGACAGCCTGTACAGAACGGAAACATTCACCCGCCAGCAGCAGCGCATTCGGGTTTGAATTGCCTATATCTTCAGAAGCAGCAATGAGCATCCTGCGCGCTAAAAATACTGGATCCTCTCCCCCTTTCAGCATACGCGCCAGCCAATACAGCGCTGCGTCAGGGTCACTGCCGCGAATAGATTTAATCATGGCTGAGACTAGATCATAATGCTGTTCACCCGATTTGTCGTAGCGTGCAATATTTTGCTGCGCAACTTTCACCACAACAGCATTGCTAATAATATTTTCAACATCCGGCTCAAAGGTGCTGGCAATCAAGTCAAGTAAATTCAGCGCTTTGCGGGCATCACCGGCAGCAAACTGCACCAATGCTTCAAATTCTTCAATATGAATATAACGCGCTTTTAAAAATGCATCGGCCTGTATCGCTTGGGTCAGGAGCTGCTCAATCGACTCTGCGCTCAGCGCATTGAGCGTATAAACCTGACAGCGTGACAGCAATGCGCTGTTCACTTCAAAAGACGGATTTTCTGTTGTTGCGCCAATGAGCGTAATTTTGCCCTTTTCTACCGCATTCAGCAGCGCATCCTGCTGTGACTTGTTAAAACGGTGGATCTCGTCAATAAAAACGACTGGAGTCAGTAAGTCACCGCTGTCTGCTATGACCTCACGCAGCTCTTTCACACCAGTATTTAATGCAGATAAACTTACAAATGGACGGTCAACCGCCTGCGCCAGCAGCAGCGCAATGGTGGTTTTTCCTACTCCGGGCGGCCCCCAAAAAATAATTGAAGGCAAATGCCCTTGATCAATCATCTGACGCAGCGGCGCCTGATCACCCAATAAATGATCCTGACCAATAATTTCAGAAAGATCACGGGGTCTAAGTCGTTCTGGTAGCGGGATATTGCTGTCTGACATCTGCTGAATTCACGGCTGCTTAAAATTACGTCGGACTCTATTCTAACACTAGGATTTTTAAAATCAGCAGGTTTATCGCAGTGAAATTTCAGCCTGCGAGTACATTCATCGGTTCAACAAACTGTAATCAGAATTCAGTGGAATTATTTAACTAAATATGATTATTTAATCATAAGGACATACACCATATAATGAGCTATGCCTAAACATATTCATTTACAGAAACACGGAATACATTTGCTGTCCGCACCCATTTGGTGAACTTATGAAGAAATCTTCATCTAAAAATAAGTCAACTTTACAAACGGTGCAATATGAGACTGATTTATCCGTATCATTGCACTCTGCAGCTCACAGCAGCGCCGCAGCAACTGCCTTGCTGCAGCAGTTTGCCAACAGCATGCCTATTGCCCTTTGGCTTCAGTCAGCAGATGGCCATATCTACAGCAACAGCAGCCTGTGCCATTTTTTAGGTGAAGAACTCAATCAGCATGTCCCTGAACGCTGGCTTAAATTTATCCATCCTGAAGATTTTGAACATTTTATTGTGCTGTGGCAAAAAGCCCAGCAAACCAAGCAAAGTTTTAAAAAAGAATGCCGCCTGAAGCATAGTCAGCTAGGCTACCGCATGTGCACAATCCATGCTGAATTTCCACAGCAAAGCACAGCCTTATTGGAATGTTCTGTCAGTTTTATTGACATACATGACAGTTACGAAAAACAGCAGCTCCTCAGCCAGCAAGTCACCGCGCAAAATAAAATGCTGAATGCCAGTATCGACTGCATTAAAATTTTAGCGCCAGACGGCAACTTGACCCACATGAACCGCTCAGGCTGTTTAATGCTGGGTGTGCCAGTGAATGAAAAAACGTTTGGCATGCCTTGGCTGCCGCTGCTGCCTGAAGACATCCGTCCAGCTGGCAGCAAAGCTCTGGAAGCAGCTTTAAACGGCTCAGCCGCACATTTTTCAGGTAAAAGTAGCGCCGATAACGAAGACCCTAAATTTTGGGATAATATTTTAACCCCAGTACTGAATGAGCAGGGTCTGACTGAAAGCATTCTTTGCGTTTCCAGAGACGTGACCAAACAAAAGGTTGCCGAGTCTCGCCTGCAGCGCGTCATTGAAAATGATGAACTGACTGGACTGTATAACCGCCGCGCATTTAACCGGATTTTTAAAAAGCACTTACAGGATGCGCTGCGCTGGGATAAGAAAATTGGCTTAATGCTGATTGATTTAGATTATTTCAAACATATCAATGACACACTTGGGCATATTGCAGGCGACCATTTGCTGCACACACTGGGCAACCGCTTTCAAAACTGCTTTGACCAAGACATTACTGTAGCGCGCCTTGGCGGCGATGAATTTGCAATTCTGATTCCGGAACTTCAGTCTGAACAACGGTTGATGGAAGTCGCGCAGCAGGCGCGGCAGCAGCTGGAAATTCCTATCAGCTACACTGGCCAATTTATTAATGTCGGTATGAGCATAGGCTGTTCCATTTACCCGCGTGATGCACAAAGTTCTTCAAATTTAATGAAATGCGCTGACATCGCGCTGAATGATTTAAAAATCAGCGGCCGCGGCGGCATACGCATGTTTAATTTGGAAATGTTTAAAGCGCTGGAAACCGTTACCAAACAGCTGACCTTAGCGCGCACTATTATTAAACATGACCAAATTGAGCCCTTTTATCAGCCTAAAGTGCAGCTCGCAGATGGCATGATTATCGGTTTTGAAGCATTGCTGCGCTGGAAAGATCAGCACGATGTGCTGCAGCTGCCGTCACATATTTACGCGGCCTTTCAAGACTATGATTTAGCCTCGCGCATCAGCGAAACGATGCAGACTAAGATTTTCAAAAATATGCAGACTTGGCGGGATCAAGGCTTAGAGCTGCTGCCCATTTCAATCAATGCAGCTCCTGTCGAGTTTTTACGGGATGACTATGCAGAAAAAATGCTGGCCAGACTTGCAAAATATCATATTCCGCATAGCAAAGTTGAAGTTGAAATTACCGAACAAAGCCTGTCTGAGCGCGGCTCACATTATGTCATCCGCGCTTTAAACCTGCTCAAGCAGGAAGGCTTGCGTATTTCATTGGATGACTTCGGCACGGGCCATTCCTCACTGACCCGCCTCAACGACTACCCAATTGACTGCATTAAAATTGATCGGAATTTTGTCGTCCGTATGATTAAAGATCCTTCTGCACTGGCAATTGTCAAAGCAATTACGCAGTTAGGTTCCAGTATTTCCATGGATATTTTGGTTGAAGGCATAGAGAGTACAGAGCAGCTGGATGTACTGAAAGCCTGTGAGTGCCGAGCAGGTCAAGGCTTCTATTTCTATCGGCCGATGAGCTTTGAGCATACCAGCAAACTGCTGCAGCCAAGCTAAGCATACTGGCAAAAATATAATGTATCTCATCAGTGCTTGTCTTGCAGGCCAAGCTGTACGCTACGATGCTAAAAGCTATATTTACCCAGCCATTCAGGAACTGATTGCTTCTGACTCCGCCATTTGCGCATGCCCAGAAATGCTTGGAGGCTTGCCTTGCCCGCGCAGTCCTGCCGAAATCCAAGGCGGAACAGCGCAAGATGTCTTACTAGGCACAGCAAAAATAATAGATTCCACTGGAGAAGATGTCACTGAAGCCTTTCTAAAGGGCGCGCAGCAGACCCTGATGCTTGCCCACAAACACCGTGTGAAAGTGGCCGTGCTCAAAGAGCATAGTCCGTCTTGCGGGAGCAGTTTGATTTATGACGGCACATTTAGCGGAAAAAAAGTTATTGGAATGGGCATAACAGCCGCATTACTGCGGCTGCACGGCATTGATGTCATTTCTGAGCAAACATTTTTCAGCCGCTTATTAACGCTTTAGCGTACCCAGCGCACAATATGCTCTTCTATCTCATCTTCATCGACATCTAATTCACTAACACAGCGGCCTGCTGCTGTGCGTTTGGCATGTATAACATTATCGCGGCTGCCCGTAAGCAGATAATGCCAAGCCGGCAGCTTCTTGCCTTCATAAACACGTCTATAAGCGCAGCTGGAAGGCAGCCAGCTGATTGTATCCAAATGTGCGGGGGTCAGCTGTATACAGTCAGGTACTGTTTCTTTGCGGTTGACGTAATCCGAACATTGCCCTGTGCTGCAGTCCAGCAGTTTGCAAGCAACATTGGTATACGCAACCTCAGCAGTTTCTTCATCTTCCAGCTTGATTAAACAGCACAAACCGCAGCCATCACATAAAGCCTCCCATTCATCATGGCTCAGCTCATGCAGTGCATATTTTTTCCAAAATTCAAGGCGGATTGTATTGGTCATCGCAAAAAGATATCTAAAAAAACTGTTTTATTATAACAGCCTTCAGCAGGCTGACAGTGTCCATATCTGAGATCCAACATGATTAAAATTCAATCAACAGATTATCAACGAAAGACTAACATTGGTATCAGCAGCATCGCACTATACTGAAATTCAAAATAAAAACTTGGAGAAAGAATATGTTCCGCTGGGCTATTATTTTCGCTGTGATTGCACTGATTGCCAGTTTATTAGGCTTTGGAGGCGTTGCAGGCTTGTCCAAAGATTTCGCCGTGATTTTATTGGTCGTTGCTGTGATTTTGGCAATTGTCGGCTTTCTGTCACGAGGCAAAGTTTAAGCATTTTGCCCAAAAAGCTTTCTCTTTTATACAGATAAAATTCCATCATCAAAAAAAACAGCACCACAGGTGCTGTTTTTGCGCATTTCATCGTTTCTTATTTAAGGCTTGAGGTGACGCGGTCTAAAACCAGTCAAAATTAAGGCGATCCCATAAGCCGCAACACCGACAATACATAATCCGATGACTTCCATTACACGGATCCACTGCGCCACCTCGCCGTTATACCATGTCATCGCATACCAAAGCGCGGCAATCATGGCTAAATTTGCAAGGCCAAACTGCAGCGCCAGTTTTTTCCAGTGACTGCCAAAACGGAAAATATTACGTTTATGCAGATAGAAATACAGCATGCCTGCATTCACTAAAGCTGAACCAGAAGAAGCCATGGCTAATGCCATATGTTCAGCTTCCCAGTTGATCAGCTTAAAAATACCGATAAATATGACGTTTAAAATAGCATTGGCGGCCACGGCCATTAAGCCTACACGCACAGGTGTTTTGGTATCTTGCTGCGCATAAAAGCCGGGGGCAAAAACTTTAATTAACATGAATGAAATCACGCCTGCGCTCATGCATTGCAGCGCTAAAGCCGTCATTTGAGTATCTTCTAGACTAAATGCGCCGCGCTGGAACAATGCCTGAATAATAGGGGTAGACAGCATAAATAATGCAATGCTGGCTGGCACACCGACCAAAACAATCACTTTGGCCGCCCAGTCAATCATGCCGCGGAATTTCGCCTGATCCTGCTCTGCATGGCGTGCAGACAGCGACGGTAAAATCACTGTGCCAATCGCTACACCGATCAGCCCTAATGGCAGTTCAGTCATACGCTCTGCGCTGTATAGCCATGACACTGAACCATCCTGCATGAATGATGCCCAAACGGTATTTAACAATAAGTTAATTTGCGTGACCGACACACCAAACAAGGCTGGCAGCATCAGTTTCATAATGCGGTCAACACCTTCGTGCTTAAAATCTACTTTGGGCGGAATCAGCAGTTTTTTCTTCCACAGTTCTGGAATCTGAATGACCAGCTGTAAAATACCGGCAATAAAGACCGCCCAGCCCAGCGCCATAATTGGCTCAGCCATATACGGCGTAAGCCACCAAGCGCCTGCAATCATGGCCAAATTCAGCAGCACGGGTGAAAATGCCGGAGATAAAAATGAGCCATAGCTGTTTAAGATACTGCTGGCAAATGCCGTCAGTGACATAAACAGTAAATATGGAATGGTCAGGCGGAACATTTCCGTCGCAAGCGCGAACTTTTCAGGATCATCGTGGAAACCCGGCGCATAGATGTACAGGATTGCAGGCGCGGCAATCATCGCAACAAAGGTCAGCGCACTCATAAATGTTGCAAGACAGCCAAATACACGGCTGATGAGAATTTGCACTTCAGCATGTGTGCGGCTGGTTTTATATTCGGTCAGTACAGGAATAAAAGCCTGTGAAAAAGCCCCTTCAGCAAACAGCCGCCGGAAGAAGTTCGGAATACGGAAGGCCACAACAAAAGTATCGAAATCTTTGCCTGCACCAAATACATTCAGCAGCACGATATCACGCACCAAACCCAAAACCCGTGACAGCATGGTCATTGCACTGACTATCACGGTCGATCGCCACAGCGCCATCGTATTCACCTAATATTTTAATTGGCGCTATTGTAATAAAACTCTCAGCAGAATTTCATTGGTTAATTGAGCGCTCTTTGGGTTATTTATTTGTTTTTAAAATGATGCAATTGATTTCTGAACTTTACCCAGTCAAAGCATGGGCCCGGATCAGTCTTTCTGCCCGGCGCAATATCTGAGTGCCCTGCCAAATGCTGCTGAATTTTGGGATACGCCTGCTGCAGACAAGCTGTCACTTCGGTCAAGCTCTCATACTGCACTTGCTCAAACGGCAAATCATCACTGCCTTCAAGCTCAATGCCAATAGAATAATCATTGCATTCTTTTTTGCCCATATAGCTGGAGCGGCCTGCATGCCATGCACGGTCATGAAAGTTGACGAACTGCAACACTTCACCGCTGCGTAAAATCAGCAAATGCGCTGAAACCTGCATACCTTCAATACTTTGAAAATAAGGATGCAGCGACCAGTCCAGCCGGTTTTGGAAAAATTGCTCAATATATCCGCCGCCAAATTGAGATGGCGGCAAGCTGATGTTATGAATCACCGCCAGCTGGATGTCCGTCCCCTCAGGGCGCTGGTTAAAATTTGGAGACGGCAATTGACTCGCGCCAATCAATTGTCCATCACGCACCTGAAAACGGGGGGCTTGCGGCATAAATCCATCCTGATTTTTATAAAAAATACGGCTGCAGAGCAAATGCACTGACGCTCCATGCTAAAACTTTCATCCCAAAATCTCAATTCAGCCCCGCATGCTGCTGTAAAAATCGCTCATTTTTCGTGAACAATGTTAAGATAGCGCGCACATTTTCTTCGGGTTAATAAGACGGAACTTCTATGAGCATTTCTCAAACCTTGCTGGAACAGTCTATCCAAATCAATATTCAGCAGGCGCTGCAGGAAGATATTGGCGAGGGCGATATTACGGCGCTATTAACTCCAGAGGATGAGCAGGCAACTGCCGCGATCATCAGCCGTGAAGATATGATACTGGCAGGTCAGCCTTGGGTAAATGCGCTCATCACCGCCTATGATCCAACGGTCGAAGTGATTTGGCTGAAAAATGACGGTGACCGCGTGGCAGCCAATGAAACCTTTTTAAAACTGGCTGGCTCTGCACGCAGCCTGCTGACGGTGGAACGTCCTGCACTGAATTTTGTACAGACTTTGTCTGCAGTTGCGACCAAAACCGCGGCCTATGTAAAGCAGCTGGAAGGCCTGCATACTAAATTGCTGGATACCCGTAAAACCTTGCCAGGCCTGCGTATTGCGCAAAAATATGCTGTTGCTGTCGGCGGCGGTCAAAATCACCGTTTGGGCTTATTCGATGCATTCTTAATTAAAGAAAACCACATTATGGCAGCTGGCGGCATTACCCAAGCCATTGCCAAAGCGCACAGTATTGCACCTGGAAAACCTGTAGAAGTGGAAGTCGAAACTTGGGATGAACTCAACCAAGCGCTAGAAGCTAAAGCGGATATTGTCATGCTGGACAACTTCAGTCAGCAGCAAATGATTGATGCAGTCAAACATGCGGCTGGTCGTTGCAAATTAGAGGCATCAGGCAATATTACCATTGCAAACTTACGTGAAGTCGCAACAACAGGTGTAGATTACATTTCCATGGGTGTTCTGACCAAAGATGTGACCGCTGTTGATTTATCTATGCGCTTTAATGCATAACACGGTATGCAAATAAAAAAGCGCCCTAACAGGCGCTTTTTTATTTCAGGTCCCTAAACGGCTTATTCAGCGCCCATAAACGGATCTGAATAACCATGTTCGCCAGTTTCGATACGTCCCGCAAAACGGCGCTCAAAATGGCTGCTGTTATTTAATGTCACGCTAAAATCATACCAGCCGTGCACACTTTGCATATCCAAAACCAGATCTGTTTCTTGCGCAGCGCTTTTGAGCTGCCAAGTTTTTCCATCTAAATAAGCATTGGCTTTTACAGTCAATTCTGCACTTTGCTGCCCATCATGGCAGATTTTCAAAAAGATACGCGGAGCGCATTCTTCCATACATACTCGAATTTCAGGCAGCACATCCTGTTGCATCTTTTCATTCAAATCCCCCTTGAATGCGCGATGAAAACCGTTAGGACCCAAAACCCACAAATCATATTGGCCATTTTTCAGCGCCCAGTCATCTTCCAGCTGTTTGCCTGCCTCCACCATATAACGGCGCGGTACAGCAGCCAAATCCAGTTGATCATAAACATGAAATACACCTGCCTGCTCACCTGTATTGGAAAACAGCAGTTTTACCGTACCCGAACCTGCATTCACTTTTGCACTGGCATGCAGCATATACGGCAGCGCACGTGATGGACGCAGCCCCGTTTGCTGCATTGGCTTAAATTGCTGCGCTGGCACCTGAACCTGACTGAGCTTTTCCTGATTGCTGCGGACCGCATCGGCCTGCTCTTTACTTTTACTGCCCTCTAAACTTGGCAAAGCGCTGGTATTTGGCGTTTTAAAATCAAAAGCCGATAATAAATTACCGCAAACTGCGCGGCGGTAAGGACTGATATTCGGCTCATCTACTCCAAAACGCTGCTCTAAAAACTGGATAATTGACGTATGGTCAAAGACTTGTGAATTGACCCAGCCGCCGCGGCTCCATGGCGAAATTACATACATCGGCACCCTTACACCTGGCCCATATACCCCGTGCCAGAAATTCACATTTTCACCGTTGACAAACTCACGTCGCGGCTGCGAGGCCGAACCGGCCACTGGCGGATGGTTAAAATATTCATAGGACAGCTGCTGTTCCGTTAACGTGGTTTTGCCATGCACTTTCAGTACTTCACCGCTGGCATTGATTTCCCGTGACGGCGCTGAAGGTGACGGCACATGATCAAAGAAACCGTCATTTTCATCAAAATTCACCAGCAGCGCTGTTTGGCTCCAAATCTCAGGCTGATCCGTCAGCGCATTCAGCAGTTCCTGAATATACCAAGCGCCTTGCACAGGGCTGGATGGCCCGGGATGCTCACTATAGGCAGCTGGCGCAACAATCCAGCTGACCTGAGGCAGTTTGCCTGAACTTAAATCTTGCTTGAATTGTCCCAATAAACCGCCGTCATTCGGCATAGTATTCGCAATACCCTTATAGAGCGGTTCTTTGGCATCAACTGCTTCATCATAAGCAGGACAAACTGGAAGGCTATGGCTCACGGGCTGGCCTGAACGTTCATTGGCTGCGCGGTACTGCTTAAAGCCTGCCAGCGGGTTATCGGTAAAATTGTCTGGCATGTTCTGATAGACCTTCCAGCTGACATCTGCCTGCTGCAAGCGCTCAGGATAAGTCATCCAGTCATAGCCCACTGCTGAGCTGCCAATACCGTCAAATTCATTCACCACACTGGCAGCGCCTGAACCCGTCGGGCCATTCGTACCGGTCCAAATAAACTTTCGGTTGGGATTCGTCCCCGCATGCATCGCGCAATGATAAGCATCACACAAGGTAAAGGCATCGGCTAAAGCATACTGAAAATCGACTTCTGCCTTTTTAAAATACCCCATCGACTGCGGCTTTTTATGCGCGACCCAATCTCCCATACGGCCGCAGTCCCATGCCGCCTGCCCATCTTTCCATGAATGCGGTGTGCCGCTGACCCGCTGCGCATTGCCCAAACGGCTATCCAAATGGTAAGGAAAATAGACTTTGTTCTTCTGATCGTACTGCTGCCAGACTTTTCGTCCATCCGTCAATGGAATAGGAAAGCGGTCTCCGAAACCGCGCACACCTTTCAGCATGCCAAAATAATTGTCAAAAGAGCGGTTTTCCTGCGTCAAAATCACCACATGCTTCACATCCTGCAATGTGCCTGTTTCCACTTTTGCATCAATCGCCAGCGCTTTTTGAATGCTTAAAGGAAATCCAGCCAAAGCGGCTGAACCAAATAAAGTTTTGGTAGAGTTAATTAAAAAATCACGGCGGTTCATTTTGTTATCCTGTTTTTATTTTTATGGCGCGCAATGCATGCTGCAATTCGGCTGAGGCGGTTCTTGAATATTCGCCTGCTCATCCGGCTCATTGCAGGCGCTTAACAAGGCTGAAACGCTCAGCATGAGCGTCATCCAAAATATGCGCATTTTTCTATATCCTTTGTGTTGAATGCGCAGATAGAAATAAAGCAGTAAAATGACAAAGCGGTGATGGTTTTATTGCAGCCTGGTGAAAAACAAAAAACGCACCCGAAGATGCGTTTTTTATCAAATAAAAACAGCTATTTACCAACCTAAAGCTTCTTGCTGTTTTTTGATGAGTTCTTGTATGCCTTTTTCTGCCATTTCTAACATGTCATTCGACTGAGCGCGGGTAAACGGCTTATCTTCCGCTGTGCCCTGAATTTCAATAAACTCGCCTGCCTGTGTCATCACAACGTTTAAGTCTGTCTGACAGCTTGAATCTTCTTCATAGCAAAGATCAAGTAAGACTTCATCTTTATAAATACCGACAGAAATAGCAGCCACTAAGCCTTTCAGCGGATCTTGCTTAATTTTCTTCTGCGCCAGCAATACATTCATTGCATCAATCAGCGCAACTGCTGCGCCAGTAATCGATGCAGTACGTGTACCGCCATCGGCCTGAATCACATCGCAGTCAATCGTAATCGTATTTTCGCCCAGTTTTTTCAAATCAACCATTGCGCGTAAGCTGCGGCCGATTAAACGCTGAATTTCTTGGGTACGGCCGCTTTGCTTACCGCGGGCAGCTTCACGGTCAGAACGTGTATGTGTAGAGCGCGGCAGCATGCCGTACTCAGCTGTCACCCAGCCTTGACCTTTGCCTTTTAAGAAACGCGGCACTGAGTTATCAATGCTTGCAGTACACAGCACTTTTGTATGACCGAATTCAATTAATACAGAGCCTTCCGCATAACGAGTGTAGTTACGGGTAATTTTTACGTCACGCAATTGATCTAATGTACGCTGGTCGATACGCATGCGGCATCCTTCATTTGTCGAAATTTGAATGCGCATCAGTATAGCAGATGCTGTCCGCAAGTTCGAAAGCCGCGGTCTAAGCTGTTACAAAACAGCTATTTTTTTAAATAAATACGGCTAAACAGACTGCGGCCTATCACCTCAAACTGCAGATCGAAAACCGTACTCATTTTTTGCTAGACTGCAATGGATCAATTCAATGAGAACGCTGCATGTCTATACGAGAGGAACGCAAACGGCAAAGCCGCCAAGCGCTGCTGGATGCTGCTTTAAGTTTCAGCATGGCTGGACAAGCCTTTAGCAGCACCAGCCTGCGTGAAATTACCAAGTCCGCGGGCCTAGTACCGACTGCGTTCTATCGGCACTTTCAAGATATGGAACAGCTGGGGCTGGAACTGGTCGATCAAGCTTCTCTGCATATTAAACAGATTGAATATCAAATGGGACAGATCTTTCAGCACCAGCCTGACATGCGGGTCGAAACCAGTTTGAGGCTGCTGTTTCAGAAAGTCAGCCTCAACCCTGAACCATGGGTATTTCTGATTGCTGAGCGCTGGGGAGGCTCATCTGCCCTGCGCACCGCTATTCAGCGTGAAATTGAATACATGATCGATGATCTGTCAGCAGATCTGGGCCGCACCGAGAAGCTATCACAACTAAAAGATGCGCAAGATGTCTTGGTGCTCTCACAAATGCTGATCAATATGGCCTTAAACTGGGTCATGCAATGGCTGAATCTGCAGCGCTCTGTCCCTGCAGAGCAGCTGGTGCAGATGCAGGAACAGCTGGTGCAGCAAGCCATTGGCCAAGTCAAATTACTGCTGCGCGGCCTTTTACCTAAAGAAGCCTGATACAGCGCATACGAAATTAAATGCATAAAAAAACCGCCTGCAGGCGGTTTTTTTTAAACATAGGCTTACTTTGCAGCGCGTTCTTTCGCAATCAGGTAGTCCAGCACCTGAGTGACTTTGGCATCTTCACCCTGAATAATGTATTTGCCGTTTACAGCAACAGCCGGCACGCCGCTCAGCTGATAACGTTTCGCTAAATCTTGCGCTTGAGTCACTTTAGATGTAATTGCGAAAGATTTGTAGACGCTGTCAAACTTCGCAGCAGGCACGCCATATTGCGTAAAGAATTTAGCAAATGCATCCTTTTCTAAAATAGGCTGACCGCCTTGATGAATTGCATGGAACAGGGTCAAATGCGTTTTTGGACGCACGCCTAGCGCTTCAGAGACGAAGTAAGCGCGCGCACCTTGTTCCCACACTGGATTCATTGCTGCTGGCGTACGTACAAAACGTACATCTTTCGGCATTTTTTTCAGCCAAGCCTGCATATGCGGTTCAAGCGTAAAACAATGCGGGCAGCCGTACCAAAAAAATTCGCGAACCTCAATTTTCCCCGGAACTTCAACCTGTACAGGGTTCGGCACGACGGTATAGTCTTTCCCTGCAACAAATTCAGCAGCCATTGCACTGCCTGAAATGGCAAAAACAGCAGCGCTTAGGCTGCCGAAAAGGAATTTTTTCATTGAGCTTATAATCCTCTAAATCATTATGGTGAGCTTATGCGATCACTATAAATCATTTATTCATTTTTCGTTTTCATTCTGTGAACTTTTTTGATGCTTTTATCGCTTTTTTCAGAATAACCGCTACACTACTAACTTGCTGACTTTTTTAAAATATAACGCGAGCCCGAGGTAATCCAATGTCGCAATTGAATGTTGATCCGCAAGAAATTGCCAAATTTGAAGCATTCGCTGCCATATGGTGGGATCAGCATTCTGAGTTCCGCCCATTGCACATGATCAATCCCCTGCGTCTGAACTGGATTGATGAACATTCTGGCGGCATTGCCGGTAAAAAAGTGCTGGATGTCGGCTGCGGCGGCGGGATTTTAGCAGAGAGCATGGCGCGCCGCGGCGCAAATGTTTTAGGCATCGACATGGGGCTTGCGCCATTAAATGTTGCCCGCCTGCATGCAGAACAGGAAAATGTGCAAAACATCGAATATCGCCAAGTACCTGTTGAACAGCTGGCAGAAGAGCAAGCAGGCCAATATGACGTGGTGACCTGCATGGAAATGCTGGAGCATGTGCCTGATCCTGCATCGATTATTGCAGCCTGCAAAAAATTGGTAAAACCGGGCGGCCATGTGTTCTTCTCAACCATTAACCGCAATCCAAAATCATATTTATTCGCGATTATTGGCGCAGAATACGTACTGCGGATGCTGGCAAAAGGCACACATGATTACCATAAATTCATTAAGCCTTCAGAACTTGCGCACGACATCCGCAGCGCAAATTTAAAATTAAAAAATATGACTGGGCTGCATTATAACCCGCTGACCAAACGCTACTGGCTGGCGCCGAATGTCGACGTGAACTATATGGTTCATACCATCAATGAAGGCGCGCAATGAAAGCAGTTCTGTTCGATTTAGACGGTACACTCATTGACACTGCCGCCGACTTTATCCGTATTTTGCAGGATATGTGCCGCGAAAAAGGCTGCCCTATAGTTGATGCAGATCTGATCCGCACACAAGTGTCTGAAGGCGCCCGCGCCATGGTGAAACTGGTCTACCCGGAGCTGAATGTTGAGGATCCGGTTTTCCTTGCCCACCGTCAGCGCTTTTTAGACCTATATGGCGCAGATATTGCTGTAGATACTGACTTATTTGACGGCATGCAGGATTTACTGGCAGAGCTTGAACAGCACAATATCCCCTGGGGCATTGTGACCAATAAGCCGCGCTGGCTCAGCGAATCTTTGCTGCAGGCGCTGAATCTAAGCGAGCGCTGTGCGGTACTGGTTTGCCCAGAAGATGTCAGTAACACCAAGCCAGATCCAGAGCCGATGTATTTGGCAGCCAATCAGATTCAGATCGATGCCAAAGACTGTGTCTATGTCGGTGACCATCCGCGTGATATTGATGCAGGACGCAGCGCAGGCATGTACACCGTCTTAGCGGCCTATGGTTATTTGCCGCTACAGTACAAAGATGACTTAACAGCATGGCAGGCAGATTGTATAGTGGAGGATGTCACTGAACTGCACCAAGCTGTGCGTAAGCTGGTAAAGACTACACTGGGCGCTTAAAGCTCAAACCGATCATTTTATAAATACACATAAACACAAGAAAACGAGGAGGCAGACGATGAAATATTCAGAATATCAACCTCGCCCCGATCTGCTTAAAGATCGCATTATCCTGATCACAGGTGCGGGCGATGGGATTGGCCGTGCGGCCGCAATCAGCTATGCGCTGCATGGCGCAACGGTTGTATTGCATGGACGGACACTGAATAAGCTGGAAGTCATCTACGATGAAATTGAAGGCTTAGGCGCACCTCAGCCGGCAATTCTGCCCTTGCAGCTGTCAAGCGCCTCTCCTCGTGACTATGAACTGCTGTTTGATACGCTTGAGCGCCAGTTCGGACGTTTAGACGGCATCTTGCATAATGCAGGCATTCTTGGTGAACGTACGCCTTTGGCGCATTACCCTGCCGATGTTTGGGATGATGTCATGGCGGTGAATCTGCGTGCGCCTTTTGTACTGACCCAAGAACTGCTGCCGCTGCTGCAAAAGTCTGACAATGCTTCTGTGGTCTTTGCCAGTTCTGGTGTAGGCCGTGAAGCGCGTGAAAACTGGGGCGCATATTCAGTTTCAAAAATTGCCATTGAAGCGGTCAGCACATTATTTTCCAAAGAAAATGCGCATCCGAACATCCGTTTCAACTGTATAAATCCAGGCGCGACGCGTACAGCTATGCGAGCTAAAGCCTATCCTGATGAAGACCCAAAAACCTTACCCGCGCCTGAGCAGATTATGCCTGCATACCTGTATCTGATGGGGGACGACAGCCTGCATATGAATGGCGCCAGCATTGATGCGCAAGACTAAAACCCGCGCCTGCTTGAAATTTTGATAAAAAAAGGGAGCTTCGCGCTTCCTTTTTTATTCTGCATCCTTAAGGCCTAAAATCGGCTTGATATTCGGCCTAATATGCGGATACTTATGCAGCAAACCTTTAGAAGTACTGAGAACACCATGTCTGACTTAAGCAATATTACCGTTACCCCAACAGAAGACGGCATGATTAGCCTGCTGATTGACGGTCAGCCTATTTCTGAAAAGTACGGCATGAAATTTGATCCAAGTATTTTGGATGACTTGAAAGCATTAGAAAATGGTCAAAACGTGAAGCTGTTTGATCAATTTGTATTTTCCCATACCGATTTAAATTTCGAACATGCGTATAGCTACGTGCTGTGCATTGTCAAAGCTGAAGATCATTATGCTGCCGCAAAAAACTTTGTCTATAAAATTACCGCGTCAGGTCAGCCGCCCATTGAGCACGTCATCACCAAGCAAGGCCAGCCAATGGATGAAAATGATGTCCGTGAGTTTATTCAGGCACATTTAAATAAATCATTAACAGACTATACCGATTTGAAATTTGCTTACTGAGCAAATTTCACACCAGTGGCTGACATTGTTCAGCCATTTTTTATCTTTATGCATTTGACCTATAATCGTATTTTTAAATTATTTTAATAAATATATTCGGATTTTCAAATCTAATATTCTGCACTATGCTGAGTTCAGTTAACAACATGCAGCATGAGGCACAGTCATGGCAGATCAAAAACGTAAAATTGAAACCATTCGATCAATTGAGCAAATGCAGCTTCCGCAAAACTTAATTGCCGCATTAGACAACGCCGCCGAAGCGCAAAACATAGCCGATGCAATTCAATATTTGGCAGAGATGTCAGATCAGTGGAATTAAAGCATATTATATAAATATACTGACGGGCTGCCTGCATATGCAAAATTTACACAGCTGCTTCAGGCCGCCAAAATAAATGCAGCCAATATTAAAACAAATTGGCAAGCATTTATAAGTCAGCAGATTTGACGCATAATGTCCTTATTATCTCTGCTTTTTTTAAAGAAAAATCTATCTTTCTTCACAGTTTCTCTGCATTTTTTGCGTACAGTAACTGCAGTGAATAACTAAACATCTTCTATGAGGACTCAACATGAAAAAGATTTTGATTGCGTTTGCAATGTCTTTCAGTGCTTTGATGGCAAGCAGCCTGACTGCTGCGGCCCCTCACTTTGATCAAGACGGTTATGATCATCCCCGCGGCAAAGGCAATGCTTATGGTAAAAAAAGCCGTGATTTTGATGAAGATGACGACGATGACCGTAAAGATATGCGCCGCATGCGTGAAGAACGCGGTGTCAAACGCTTGCAGCAGCACAAATGGCAGCCCGGCTATGTATTGCCGCAGCATTACCGCGGCAATGGCTATAAAGTGGACTACCGCGATCAAAACCTGCCAAAGCCTGACCGTAGGCAGCAATGGTACAAAATCAATAATGACTATATTTTAGTCAACTCAGAAACCAACAGTATTATGCGCATCATGGGTCTTTAAGCCCCTATGCGCTATCTGCCCAACAATGTTTGGGCTTTTTTTGTTTTCGGGGTTTATTTTTTAATAAGAAAATCTATAAATAAATGATTTATTTTAAAATCTCCGCAATCCCTTCACAAATTTCACAATTCAACTAAATTCCCCTCACGCTTTATCTAAACTTTCCCGCTAATTTGAAGCTATCGAAACATATACGCTTCAACAGAATGAAGGTGAAAGAAATGAAAAAAATTCTAACAGCAGCGGCCATTGCATTGACTGGTTTAATATCTGCTTCAGCTATGGCAGCCCCTGATCACCGCTATGATCACCAGCAGTCCTATGCACATCAAAAACATCATGACTCACGCTGGGATGAGCGTAAACACAATCACTGGCAACAGTCCCGTGTTAATCCAAGCCGCGAATGGCGCAAAGGCCAAACTTTGCCGCGCGCTTTCAACTCATCACAGTACCGTGTCAGCGAGCGCGAAGCGCGCCGTTTGCCAGATACAGGCCGCTATCAGCAATGGTACAAAATCAATGGCGACTACGTACTGATCAATAAACGTAACGACCGCATTGTACGCATTATTGGCTAAACAGCGATTGCTGCCTCCCCCTTTCCCTAGAAAAACACCTGCTCAAGCATGCTTGAGCAGGTGTTTTTTTATGCGCAGCGCTGCATTTTTTTTTCCACTGCAGTATTTTTTCATTAGAATCAGAATCAAGACAATAACCGTATAGGCATGCATATGAATTCTATCGAAACCGATCAAAGCACAACCCTGCAGTATGTGCATTGGTTTCGGCATTCTGCACCCTATATTAATGCGCACCGCGGTAAAACCTTCGTCATTATGTTTGATGGTGAGGCCGTTCAGCATGCTAATTTCCAGCATATTATTCACGATATTGCGCTGCTGCACTCTCTCGATATCCGCCTCATTTTAGTCCATGGCGCACGCCCGCAAATTGATCAGAACTTAAAAACCAGCGGTATTGTCACACCATTTCATAATCATCGCCGCGTCACTACCCGCGAATCACTCAGTGCAATTATGAATGCTGCCGGATCAATCCGCCTGCAAATTGAGGCGCTGCTGTCTATGGGGCTGGCAAACTCACCGATGTACGGCGCACGCATAGACGTGATTTCAGGCAATCTCGTCACCGCTAAACCTTATGGTATCCGTGACGGCGTGGATTTCCAGCTTTCAGGTGAAGTCCGCAGTATCGACACAGATGCCATACAGCGCCATCTGGAGAGTCAAAATATTGTACTGCTCGGCCCAGCGGGCTATTCAACCACAGGCGAAGTCTTTAATTTGCTGTCAGAAGAAGTTGCAACAAAGACCGCAATTAGTCTGAAAGCCGATAAACTGATTTTCTTAGGCAAAGGCCATGGCCTAATGAATGAACACGGCAGCCTGCAGCGTGAAGTCGCGCCGCACCAGCTGGATGAACACATTTTGCAATATCAAGATGCAAATCCAGATATCGCGCTGCATTTACGCGGCGCGAAAACGGCTTCGCTGCAAGGTGTCAACCGCGTTCACTTGATTTCCTATGAAGAAGACGGCGCTTTGCTGGAAGAACTGTTCACCCGTGACGGTTCAGGCACGATGATTACCGATGCGCACTATGAAGAAGTGCGCATGGCGAATATTCAAGATGTCGGCGGTCTGATTAACTTGCTGCGCCCCTTAGAGGAAGAAGGAATTTTGGTCTACCGTTCACGAGAGCGTTTGGAAAATGAAATAGATCATTTTGCTGTCATTGAGCGTGACGGCACCATTTTAGCCTGCGCTGCGCTGTATCCGATTCCAGTTACAGATGGTGAACTGCGTTCCGCTGAAATTGCCTGTGTTGCAGTACATCCGAGCTATAGAAAATCGAACCGCGGCAGCCAAATTCTGCACTTTTTAGAAGAGCGCGCCAAAGGCCTGAACATTCAGCAGCTCTTTATTTTGACCACCCGCACGGCACATTGGTTTTTAGAACAAGGCTTTGAACAAGCCAGTGTAGATGACCTGCCAAATGCGCGCCAAGCGTTATATAACTATCAGCGCAACTCCTTAGTCTGTAAAAAGCCGCTTTAAAACGGCTTTTTACGATGCATATTTATCTGAATTTTGCATAAGCTTATTGTTAAATTCAGCACATGTTTCCAGCATGCCTATCCACCTATGTGCATAAGCTTACCCAAAATACAGATTTAAAATATTTAACTTTAAATTTCAATTGTTTATTTAATAAAATCCAAACAAGAATAGCCGCTGCCTCAGCAAAAAAATGCATTAGTTATGCTGTTTTTCATTTATCTTTTTTATTCATTAGAACTTTAAGTTTTCTTATTTTTTTCGAAAAATAAATTTCTTTAGCTTATGACCATCACAGTTACTTGCAGCATTGCAGTTTGGTCAGGAGCTTTTTTCATGAGTATTCACAGCACACATTTTTGGGCAAAAACACTGCTTCTGTCTTCAGCCGCTGCCGCCCTTATGATGCTGACAGGCTGTTCAAAACAGCAAACAGAAGAACAAGTAACACTAAATATCGGTTTTCAAAAATATGGCCTCTTGCCTATTTTAAAAGAACGCGGCGTACTTGACGAGGCGCTGCAGAAACAGGGTGTAAATGTAAAATGGGTCGAGTTTCCTGCAGGACCGCAGCTGCTTGAAGGTCTAAATGTTGGGAGTGTAGCTTTTGGAGAGGCGGGTGAAGCGCCTCCCATTTTTGCACAGGCAGCCAACTCAAACTTAGTTTATGTGGCCAACCAGCCTGCAGCACCGAAAGCCGAAGCGCTGATCGTGCAAAAAGATTCAAAAATTCAACGTATTCAGGATTTAAAAGGCAAACGTGTCGCATTGAATAAAGGTTCAAATGTACATTATTTGCTGCTGAAACTGCTTGAAGCCAACCAGCTGACCTTAGATGACATCAAGGTTGTGTATTTGCCGCCTTCCGATGCCCGTGCAGCCTTTGAAAAGGGCGCTGTGGATGCATGGGTCATTTGGGACCCTTTCTTTGCAGCTGCAGAGCAGCAAATTGGCGCACGTGTGATTGCAACTGGCGACAGCCTCGTCAGCAACCATCAGTTCTATCTGGCAGACCGCAAATTTGCAGAAGCGCATCCTAAAGTGATTCAAGCCATAGTAAATGAGCTGAATTCATCTACATCGTGGGTAGATGCCAATCAAGATGAAGCAGCCAAATTATTGCAAAAGCCTACGGGCCTTGATTTCAGCATTTTAAAGTCATCCATTTCCCGCATGGGCTTTGGTGTCACGCCAATTTCAGCTCAAGTTGCCCAAGAGCAGCAGGCTGTGGCAGATGCCTTTTTTGAGCAAAAACTCATCCCGAAAAAACTCAATATTGACGCTGCAATTATTAAGTAATTTTAACTAATTTTTTATTTGTCAGTGCTGAATAACTGGGCCTTGAGCCAAAAAATCAGCCTGTTTGATGACCGAGCTAATTCAAAATTAAGGAACTGAGATGAAAATTTTCTGGTTTATTCCAACACATGGCGACAGCCGTTACCTAGGTACAACTCAAGGCGCTCGCCAAGTTGACCATGCCTATATGAAACAAATTGCAGTCGCTGCAGACAACCTCGGCTATGAAGGTGTACTGATTCCTACAGGCCGTTCATGCGAAGACCCTTGGCTGACCGCTGCCAGCCTGATTGATGCAACCAAGAACCTTAAATTTTTAGTGGCGCTGCGTCCTGGTGTAACAACACCTGCACTCACAGCACGTATGGCGGCAACATTTGACCGTTTGTCTGGCGGCCGCATTTTGCTGAATCTGGTCACTGGCGGTGATGAACAGGAACTGCAAGGTGACGGTGTATATGAAGACCATGCAACCCGCTATCAAACAGCAGCCGAATACACCACGATTTGGCGTGAAATTTTAACCCGCTCACACACTGGCGAAAGCTTTAGTTTTCACGGCAAACGTCTAAGTGTAGATGATGCCAAACTGCTTTATCCGCCTGTGCAAAAACCGTATCCGCCACTATGGTTCGGCGGCTCATCAGATGCAGCAGTCGATTTAGCCACAGATCAGGTCGATACTTATTTAACTTGGGGCGAACCGCCCGCTGCAGTAAAAGAAAAAATTGCTGCCGTACGTGAAAAAGCGAAAGCCAAAGGCCGTGAACTGAACTATGGGATCCGCCTTCATGTAATCGTGCGTGAAACCAATGAAGACGCATGGAAAGCAGCTGAAGAGCTGATTCAATATGTCGATGATGCAACCATTCAAGCGGCGCAAGCAAAATTCAAAACTATGGATTCTGTAGGCCAGCGCCGTATGGCTGAGCTGCACAACGGTGACCGTACAAAATTGGAAGTGTCTCCAAACTTATGGGCAGGTGTCGGCCTTGTCCGCGGCGGTGCAGGCACGGCTTTGGTTGGCGATCCAAAAACTGTTGCAGCGCGTATTCAAGAATATGCAGACCTTGGCATCAGCACCTTTATTTTCTCCGGTTACCCGCATCTTGAAGAATCTATCCGTTTTGCAGAGCTGGTGTTCCCTCTGCTGCCGCTGGAAACCCGTCAAAAATTAGTACAGCCGAACCTGACAGGCCCATTCGGTGAAATTGTGGCAAACCACTACACGCCAGATGAAAGCAAAAAGTACGCTGAGGAGCCGGCTTAACATGTCCAAAACAATTTCTGCTGCAACTTTCCCTAAAAAGAAAGTTTCACGTGGAACACAGATCGGACAGCGTTTGCTGCCTTGGCTGGTTCCTATTGCCCTGATTTCAGTCTGGCAAATCGCTTCTGTCAGCGGCATTTTGCAAAGCCGCGTGCTGCCCGCGCCAAGTGCCGTTGTCAGCGCTTTTTGGAATCTGCTGATCAGCGGCGAACTTTGGAAACATGTTCAAATCAGCGCTGGACGCGCTTTGATGGGCTTGCTGGTCGGCGGCGGTCTAGGCCTATTGCTGGGCCTATTAAACGGCTCTTCGAAAACAGCATCGACACTGCTTGATACCACACTTCAAATGATTCGGAACATTCCAGCACTGGCTTTAATTCCGCTGGTCATTTTATGGTTCGGCATTGACGAAAGCGCCAAACTTTTTTTAGTTGCCGCCGGTGTGTTTTTCCCTGTTTACATCAATACCTATCACGGTATCCGCTCAGTTGATCCGCAGCTCATTGAGATGGGAAAAAGCTATGGACTGACACGCTGGCAGCTGTACAAAGACATTATTCTGCCGGGCGCTATGCCTTCCATTTTAGTTGGCCTGCGTTTTTCATTGGGTTTGGTTTGGGTATTGCTGATTGTTGCAGAAACCATTTCAGCACAAGCAGGCATTGGCTACATGACGATGAATGCACGTGAATTTTTGCAAACCGATATCGTATTGGTTGGCATTTTACTGTACGCCCTGCTGGGAAAACTGGCTGACGTTTTAGCCGTCACATTAGAAAAATACCTGCTGCGCTGGCACTCAGGCTATCAAAAATAATGAAGGAACAAATGATGACTGATTTAAGCATAGGCCGTCATGCCGATGAAACGCCTGCACAAAGCAGCCCCTCCTCTGACATTAACCCCAATGCGGTCATAGGGGCGGAGATTCATATCGAACAGCTGCACAAATTTTATGGCAGCGTCAAAGTGCTGGAAGATTTGGACTTGCATATCCAGCAGGGTGAATTTATTGCCATCGTTGGACGCAGCGGCTGCGGTAAAAGCACCCTGCTTCGCCTGATAGCAGACTTGGAGCAGCCCAGTTACGGCGAAATCAAATTTAAATCTGCACGCCATTTACGTGAAGGCATTACTTCAGACGACATCCTTGTCATGTTCCAAGATCCGCGCCTGCTGCCATGGCGCAGTATTGAACAAAATGTGCAGCTGGGCCTAGCTAAAGAACAGCATGCCAATGCCTCCAGCATGCTGGAGAAAGTCGGCTTAAAAGAAAAAGCAGCGCTTTGGCCTTCACAGCTTTCTGGCGGCCAGCGTCAGCGTACAGCCTTGGCCCGCGCCCTTTCACATCAGCCGCGTATTTTACTCTTGGACGAACCGCTCGGCGCTTTAGATGCATTGACTCGTCTGGACATGCAGAACCTGATTGAAAAACTTTGGACCGAACAGGGCTTTACAGCCATTTTGGTGACACATGATGTCAGTGAAGCTGTAACGCTAGCAGACCGCATTATTCTGCTAGACAAAGGCCGCATTACCTCTCAATTCATTGCAGATTTACCGCGTCCGCGTCAAAAAAGCATTGCGTTCAGCCAGCTGGAGCAGCAAGTTTTAAATGCGGTGCTTGCAACCTGAGTCATGATTTAACCGTCAGCGCCCATAATGAACCACCCAATTATGGGCGCGGCAAAGCCTAAAACTTATTCTCAAAAAATGTCAGGCTTATCTTCTATGTCTGCAGCATCTATACAGTCTTATGAATAAAAACTATCATTCTTTAAATTATAAATAATTTTTTTATTTGCATTTTCCTAGCCATGCAAGGTAATTTACAAGCTTATCTAAAAAATAAATTGTCAATATTCATAAAATTACAAAGTTTGATTGTGCACAAGTCTGATGATTTGCCGTACAATTCCCGATCCCCCTTTTGATTGTTTTAAAGTGCTAATGGAACAAAAAAAGAGTACCCAAAAACGCAACCAGCTCTTAAGTGCTGCTCTAGATGTTTTTTCCGTCTATGGATTTAGCGGTGCAAGTCTGGATGAAATCGCGCAAATTGCAGAAATGCATAAATCGAATATTTTCTATTATTATGAAAATAAAGAGGCGCTTTATGTCGAAGTTTTAACCACTGTTTTGCAAAAATGGCTCGCGCCGCTGCAAACCCTTGAAGCTGATTTAGAACCTGAAGAAGCAATTACCAATTATTTGATTCAAAAAATTGAAGTCTCTCGCACTCAGCCTAAAGCTTCCCGCTTATTCGCATTAGAAGTGATTCAAGGCGCGCCGCATATTCTTGAGATTTTAAAAGGCCCATTGAAAAAGTTGGTAAAACGCAAGGCTAAGGTCATCAGCAACTGGCAAGAACAGGGTAAAATTTCAAAGGATATTGATCCTGAAATCCTGATTTTTAATATTTGGGCAGTGACGCAAAACTATGCGGACTTTTCAACGCAAATAGAAATGGTGACGGGTAAAACCCTGCGCAACCGCAGCATGCACCAGCGTGTGATTCAGCACACTGTACACATGATGCTTTACGGCGTAATCCCCCGCAATCCATAAGGTTTGCCTAAAGGTAGATAATGATTGGCATTCGGCCATAGTCACATATGGCCGCCGACCTTTTTTATAGTATTTATTCCACTGTCTGATATAACGATAATAATTTTTTTGCACCCAGCAGTAAATTTTCTTCCCAGTCCAAATGCGCCGTATCGTTCGCGCCATCCGTAATATATTTAACCGACACCAAACGCACTCCCAGCTTCTTGCACACTTTTGCCAGCGCGTAGCCCTCCATATCAACTAAATTGCATGGCACTTTCGGCATGCCGGTTTCAAAGCTGTCTCCTGTCCCGCAAACCCCTTGCGGCAAATGCGGAAAATAGGACTCTAATACAATTTCAGCAGGATAGTCATGGTCCATAGGGGTCACACCTACAGCAAAGCCCAGCGGCGATACATCCATATCCCGCTGCACAAACTGCATCACTTCAACCAAAGCATGTGCGTCAAAATGCGAACTGCCTGCGGTTCCTAAATTCAGCAATACGCTGCAGCCAGTTTTCTGAATAACTTCAATGGCTTTAAAAGCAGCATTAACTTTGCCAATACCGCTGTAATGCACATCAATGCCCGCTTGTTCAAATAAACCCTTAGATTCACTCGGCAGCGCCATAATTAATGCAATTTTCTGGCTCATTCGCCCCTCCTGACAGATGTTGCAGATCAAACCTGCACTCATATACCATAATTATCCGGCATTTGCTTTGTGAATTCCGCCGTTAAACGCAAGCTGCGCTTCATCTGAACAGACATAATAGAGTTTACAGCAAAGCTGATGCCGGTGATTCAACATAAGGCGCGGCCCTTAGGCCGTGCTGAATCGCACAGCTCCATCATGTTCAATATATAAACAGCCCCATGCGTTAAACCATCAAATGCACAGGGCCTTATCTCAATGCTGCTCTAAATAGCTTTTAAGACAGGGTGAAAAGAATAAATGCCCCTGATAAAACCCCTGAGCAGTTTTGGCAGCCACCAGTGTCCAAAGCAGCATTAAAACCGCAGCAAGCACATAAGCAGCCATATAGATAAAATCAAAATGCAGCTGCTGCGCCAAGTTCAAAACCGCGAGCGTGAACACCCCAAGAGGAAATGTCAGCCCCCACCAGCCAAGATTAAACGGCAAATCTTTTCTGGCATGATGCAGCGTGGTCATGACTGCAATACCTAACCACCAAAGGCCGAAACCCAGCAAAATCAGACTGCCGAAAATGCCTGCATAGTGAAATAGATGGCCCATTTCCGCATAGCCAATACTTGCCAGCACTGCAGGCGCTTGAGCGCCCAGCAGCAATAATGCCAAAGCGCCTGTGCCTATAGGGCCAATTGCCAGCCAGCTCTTTGGCAGGCAGCTTATGCAGCGCTAAACGCAGCATCAAAATGCTCAATATGGCAAAAGCAGGTAAAACAGAAATACCCCACAGCACATAACTGCCCAGTAAAATACCGGCTGCATGCGCATTGGCAGGCAAATGCGCAACCAACATCCCTCCGCTGCTGGCAGCAACTTCACATGCGACAATCGGCAGCAGCCAGACTGCCGTCATGTTTTGCAATTGGTGTTCTTGACGCTGAAACATCATAAAGGGTACCAGCCATGCCGTCGCAATAGCCAAAATGACATCGGCATACCAAAGCATCTCAGCCCAAACCATCACACCGCTGCCGTAAATGAACTGACCATATTTAAAAAAGCCATTGATAATGGTCGCCAGCGCCATTGGAATAGCGCCAAGAAACAAGCACATCATCGGGTGCTTAAAAATTTGTTTCGCTTCCGCAGGATAATAGATCCAGCGCAGCGCATATAACACGCTGAATAAGATAAATAGCAGGATATTGAAATGCCAAAGCGCCGCGCCAGCTGACCATGTGAACCCCAGCAATACAGGAAATTCTGATATAATCAGCGCAGCCGCGCCAGTACCCATGCAGACCGTAAACCAATTCGGCGTAAACTGACGGATCATCGTATGAATTGGGGTCTGTGAAATGCAGACTTTTTGCATGTCTTTATTCTCTTTAAAGAAGCTGTGCTTATCATAGCCAAACCCATAAATAAGAAAAATTGATTAATATTTATTTTTAGAATCAGTTTTACTTATATTTAAAACTAAACTTCAGATTTTTTTTGACTAAAAACACAACAACAAGACGAATGCTCAAGAATATGGCAATATATAGCCCTCAAACATTTTCAACGATTTAATTCGCCCATGAAGCTGCTCCGTCTGAATGCTTTAGCGCCCAACTTAGAATTCCCCAAAACGGCCCTAACTATTGGCAATTTTGATGGGGTGCATGTGGGTCATCAAGCAATGGTCAGCCAGCTCAAAGATATTGCCCAGCAGCAAAACTTAAAAACGGCAGTAATGATTTTTGAGCCGCAGCCGCTGGAATTTTTTAAAGCGTATGATGCGCCGCCGCGTATTTCATCATTGCGTGAAAAGGTTGAATATTTAACGCAGCTTGGCGTGGATTATATTGTTGTCGCGAAGTTTGATAATGAATTCCGCAACCTTAGCGCTGAAGCCTTTTGCAACATCTTAAAATACAAACTCAATACGCAAAGTTTAGTTTTGGGCGAAGACCATCACTTTGGTAAAAACCGTCAAGGCAACAGCGAATTTCTACGCCAGCACGGCTTTCATGTAACTGATTTACAAAATATTGAGGTCGATGGTGAACGTGTCAGTTCAACCTTAGTACGGCAAACGCTGCAGGCAGGCGATTTAGCCCATGCAGCGAAATTATTGGGCCGTCCGTACAGCATTACTGGACGTGTGCAATATGGCGATCAAATTGGCCGCACGATTGATTTCCCAACCATTAATGTGCGCTTAAACCGCCATAAACCCTGCCTGAATGGCATTTATGGCGTGGAAGTGATATGTGAAACAGCATCTTTAAAAGCCAAAGTACAGCAGGACAACCCTGCTTATCTTGGTGTTGACGGCTATGACCCGACTGCCCTATTCGGCGCAGGTCATGTCGGCACCCGCCCTGCGATTAAGCATGTGCATCCAGAATGGCGTTTAGAAGTACATTTTCCCAATGTTTCTGCTAATCTGTATGGCCTGTTAATGCGGGTGACGTTCCTCAACTATTTACATGGTGAAAAGGACTATCCGTCGCTTGAAGCCTTAAAAGCGGGAATTGATGATGATGTCGAAAAACTTCTTGAGTTTCGGCAAAATACCCCAGCATTTCCGTTTAATTAACCCTATTTTTTATTGTAAAACGCGTCCGTCTCAGACGGATTGAATTGGATGACAACTTGCATGAGCGATAAGCAAACTCCTGAAAATGCAGTGGACTACAAAGCCACGCTAAACCTCCCAGGTACTGACTTTGCAATGAAAGCAAACTTAGCAGTACGTGAAGCGAAATGGTTAGAAGAGTGGTATGCCGACAACATTTATCAGCAGATTCGTGAGTCGCGTATTGGCAAGAAAAAATATGTGCTTCATGACGGCCCTCCATACGCAAACGGTCAAATCCATTTGGGTCATGCGGTCAACAAAGTTTTAAAAGATATTATTATCAAAAGCCGTGTCATGGATGGCTTTGATGCGCCATACGTACCAGGCTGGGACTGTCACGGTCTGCCAATCGAACTTAAAGTTGAAGAAAAAGTCGGTAAAGTTGGCGTTAAAGTTGATGCCCCTACTTTCCGTAAAGCATGCCGTGAATATGCATACACACAAGTTGAACTGCAAAAGAAAGACTTCGTGCGCATGGGCGTGTTCGGTGATTGGGACAATCCTTACCTAACAATGAACTTCAAGCAAGAAGCAGATATCGTCCGTTCAGTTGGCGCAATTGCTAAAGCAGGTCACATCGAGCCGGGTCTTAAGCCTGTAAACTGGTGTTTAGACTGCGGTTCATCATTGGCTGAAGCTGAAGTTGAATACGAAGATAAAAAATCTGACGCAATTGACGTCGGTTTCACTGTTGTTGATTTAGCAGATTTATCGGCACGTTTAGGTGTACAAATCGCGGATCGTACAGACATCGTGATTTGGACAACAACACCTTGGACCATGCCTGCCAACCAAGCTGTGGCACTGCATACAGACCTAGAATATCAATTGGTTAAAGCAACAGGCGAAGACAAAGCGGCGCAAAACTTCATCCTTGCAAAATCATTGGTTGAGTCTGCAACGACGCGTTATGGCTTCACTGCATTTGAAGTCCTTGCTGAATTTACAGGTGCAAAACTTGAAAATCTTGTTCTGCAGCATCCTTTAATTGCTGAGCGTCAAGTGCCAGTGATCTTGGGTGAGCACGTCACAGACGGCAGCGGTACAGGCGCTGTACATACCGCACCGGGCCATGGTGTGGACGACTATAAAGTCGGCTTACAGTACAACTTGAAAGTTGAAAACCCAGTTGGCGGCAATGGTGTGTATTTGCCAACTTCACCTATTTTCCCGGGCGAGCACATTTATAAAGCCAACCCCAAAATTATTGCAGCATTGACTGAAGCAACCAAGCTTTGGGCGCATGTCGTGATTAAGCATAGCTACCCGCATTGCTGGCGCCACAAAACACCAATCATTTTCCGTGCGACACCGCAATGGTTCATCAGCATGGATGCGCAAGGCTTACGTCAAAATGCATTAAACGCCATTGAAAATGACATCAGCTTTGTACCGGATTGGGGTAAAAACCGTATTCAAGCGATGATCGAAGGCCGTCCTGATTGGTGTATCTCACGTCAACGGACGTGGGGCGTGCCAATTCCATTCTTCGTTCATAAAGACACCAATGAATTGCACCCGCGTACACCTGAGTTGATCGAAGACGTTGCGAAACTGATTGAACAAGAAGGTATTGATGCATGGTTCAACCGTGAAGCCAAAGACTTCATTGGTGATGACGCTGAACAGTACAATGCAATCCGTGACACGCTAGACGTATGGTTCGACTCAGGTACAACGCATTATGCAGTACTTCGTGAACGTGAAGAATTGACTGATCCTGCTGATTTGTACCTTGAAGGTTCAGACCAGCACCGCGGCTGGTTCCAGTCTTCGCTTTTAACTTCTATTGCGATCAATGAACGTGCGCCATACAAAGGCTTGCTCACACACGGCTTCGTGGTCGACGAGAAAGGCCGTAAGATGTCGAAGTCTTTAGGCAACATCATCACGCCGCAAGACATCATTAAAGATATGGGTGCAGACGGTTTACGCTTCTGGATCGCATCTGCGGATTACCGCTATGAAATGACCGCTGGTAAAGAAATCTTTAGCCGCGCGTCTGACGGCTACCGCCGTATCCGTAACACACTGCGTTTCTTATTAGCAAATCTCAATGGTTTCGAGCCATCGACAGATTGCTTAGCAGCAGATGACTTGATCGCATTGGATCAATACATCTTACAGCGCGCAAACGAAGTTCAAAAAACCATTCAGCAAGCATACGAAGATATGAACTTCCATATCGTAACCAATGCTTTAACCAACTTCTGTATCAACGACTTGGGCGGTTTCTACTTAGACATCATCAAAGACCGCCAGTACACAACGAAAGCAGACTCTCAAGCCCGCCGTTCTGCACAGACTGCGCTGTATCATTTGGTTCAAGCTTTTGTTCGCTGGATGTCGCCAATCTTAAGCTTTACTGCACAAGAAGCTTGGCCTCTGATCCCAGGTCAAACTGAGAAATACGTATTTACGGCTGAATGGTATGACATCCCTGCTGCATCTGCAGCAAACGTATTGACAGAAACTGAATGGCAAACGCTTATCTCAGTAAAATCTGCAGTAAACAAGTTTATTGAAGCTGCGCGTGCAGAAAAAACCGTTGGCTCGAACTTATCTGCAAAAGTTGAACTTTGGGCATCTAGCGAATTAAAAGCAGTGCTTGATAAGCTAAGCGACGAACTTCGTTTCGTTCTGATTACATCTCAAGTCATTGTCAATGAATTCGATGCTGCGCAAGGTGAAGCATCTGATCTTGAAGGCTTGAATGTGCACGTTTCAGCCGCAGACGGTGAAAAATGTGTACGCTGCTGGCATGTACTGCCAGATGTGAATACACATTCATCACATCCAGGTTTATGCGGCCGTTGTATTATCAACCTTCCTACAGGCCAAGGCGAAGAGAGAAAATATGCCTAATCCGCAAGATAAAAAGGGCTTCTTTCAATTCTACCCGCACAATTTAGTGTGGGTGGGTTTATCCATTGCTGCGATTATTTTGGATCAATGGACCAAATGGATTGCAAGCACACATCTGAACTATGCAGATCCTGTGCCTGTACTGCCCTTTTTAAATTGGACATTACTGCATAACTATGGCGCAGCCTTTAGTTTCTTGTCCGATGCCGGCGGATGGCAGCGTTACTTCTTTACCTCCCTTGCAGGTTTAGTGTCTGTTATTTTCGTATTTTGGCTCATGCGTATGCCAAAAACCGTGAAAGTTTTGCCGCTGGCAATTGCCCTTATCTTAGGCGGTGCAATCGGCAACTTAATTGACCGCGTGGCATTAGGCTATGTGGTCGATTTTATTCACGTGTACTACAGCAACAGCCACTTTCCTGCATTTAATATTGCAGACAGCGCCATTACACTTGGCACTATCTTATTGTTGATTGATACCTTCTTCCTTGAGAAGCAGCGTATTCAGCGTGCGGAAGCGCAAAAAAATGACTGATTTTATTCATCCAAACGAAGAAACACGCATTGAAGACGGCTCTAAAGTTGAGCTTCACTTTTCAGTTGCGATTGAAAATGGCGTAGAAATTGACAATACCCGCAGCCGCGCAGAACCTGTCAGTCTCGTTATGGGCGACGGCAGCTTACTGCCTGGTTTTGAAAAAGCCCTGTTCGGTTTACGCGCAGGTGACCGCCGTACTGTCAGCTTGCCGCCAGAAGATGCCTTTGGCCCTTGGAACCCTGAAAATGTACAGAAGTTTGACACTGTAAAATTTGAACAGCGTCCAATTGAAGGCCACATGATCGAGTTTGAAGACAAAGCCAAACAAAGCTTATATGGCGTGGTAAAAACCGTCGGTGAAGACATCACTGAAGTGGATTTCAACCACCCGCTTGCAGGCAAAAATATTACTTTTGAAGTTGAAATCTTCAAAGTCACGCCAGCTGGCCAGCAAGGCATTAAAATCATGTAAGGCCACAGCTAAAAAAGCACCTGAAGGTGCTTTTTTATTATTTACAGATCAAGACCATACAAAATTTACAAATTATTTTAATTTTCAAAAATCATCGAGAAGCTTATGAATATCCAAATTATTGTGGGCAGCGTACGTGAAGGCCGCACTGCATTAAAAGTTGCAGAATGGATTCAGTCTCAAATCAAAAGCTATGAATTCAGCACAGTTCAGTTTGAAATAGTCGATCTGAAAGAATGGAATCTGCCTTTTTTTGCAGGCGCTCACGCACCTATGTCCGGTATCTATGATCAGCCCAAACAAGTGGAATGGGCAGCACAAATCAGCAAAGGCGATGCTTTCATTTTCATCAGTCCTGAATATAACCATGGCTACAGCCCGGCTTTAAAAAATGCGCTCGACTATATTGGCAAAGAATGGGCTGGAAAACCGGCTGCCTATGTAAGTTATGGTTCGACCAACGGTTCACGTTCAATCGATCAAATCCGTCAAGTCGCAACCCAGTTAGGCTTGGTTGACACCAATGCTGTAGTGGAAATCCGTGATATTTTTTCCCGCAACCGTGCAGAAACATTTGAAGGCAATGAATTTGACAACAAAGCCCTAAAAGCAGCTTTTGATAAACTGGTGAAATACGTCAGCGCATAAACCATGCTGTAAGCCATAGCTTACAGCAGCTGCAGATATTGACCACTTTTCACTTATTCACTGTATCGCTAATATAGGATTCATAGAGAGACAGGAAGTCTCCAAAGCCTAAAACAATAATGATAAGCAGGATAGACGCAGGAAGCATACGGTACGACAGGAGTTATACCGCTAGAATGAATCCGAAAAAGCCTCGACAGGATGTCGAGGCTTTTTTCGTTTAATGCTTATATGTGCTTAGCTCAAATTTCTTTATTTTTCTCGCCATACTCATCTGCAGAGTCATACCGTCTTTCTGTAAATTTCTGCTGCGTTAGCAGCCTATTCTGTAAGCTTTAACGTACATAGCTTGTCCAGTTTGTCAGCTATCCAGCTGATCATCAAACCGCTATAGTTAATCCATAGCAAGACAGGATGTCTTGAAAGAAAAATAAAACAGCAGGAAGCTGAAAAAACTAAAAATAGAGAATAAAAGATAATTACAGCAAAATGATACGGCAGGAGCCAGATCAGTAAAAGTACACAAAAAAGCCCCGACAGGATGTCGGGGCTTTTTTTATAGCGCCGCTTCAATCATCTACCGACGCCTGAATGCTTTATGCAGTATCAATTCATTTCAATATATGAAACAGTCTCAGTATCGGTGTTATATCCGAAATTTTTATAAGCAGAATAAATCTAATATTTTGTAATTACTATAAAATTCAATGTATTAAAAATCATAAAAAAACTGTAATTAAAAAACAGCCGCCAATGTACGCTTTGGCTTACACCATATGCAGATATTTGAGGCTAGGCACTGCAAGTCTTCCAGCTTATATTTAACCCATACAAGACAGGATGTCTGAATAAGAATAACAATAAATAAGCCGCTGGATGCTGCAAGGTACAACAGGAGTTTTACCTACAAAGGAATCTAAAAAGCCTCGACAGGATGTCGGGGCTTTTTAATGTCTAAGTTTTATCTTTACAGCTGCAGTTTGTCGTAAAGTCACAGTTTCAGCATAAAATGAACAGCGTTTATGCAAAACTCTACTTATAATTTTCATACGTTTTGCGCATGCTGACTCATAATGCAGCGCATCTGCCGAAGGATTCGGCAGCCACAATAAAAACAAAGAGAGAAGAATACATGCAGCCTCAGCAGCATTTTTTAAACGACTATGCCAAAATTTTTTCTGCCGCAGATGAAAATCACAATTCAGAAGCATCACTTGCACAATATATTGGCTCACACCGCCAAGAGCTTTTACAGCAGCTGCACGAATACGGCATTTTAATTTTCCGCGGTTATCAGATTGAGCGCCCTGAACAGTTCCAAAAACTGATTGAACAATATTTTCAGCTTGAACCGTGGAATTCATTTAACCCCGATATGCCCGGCTGGGCCGCATCTTGGATGCGTAAATACAGCGAAGGCATCTTAGGTGCAGGTGACTACCGCCGTTATTTAGGCCGTCATACGGTCCAGCTGGGACCAGCAGAAAATTCAGTTCAAGGCCCGCATGTAGAAGGCGGTGTCCGCTCTGAACGTTCCCGCTACATTGCCCTGTTTTGCCAAGAACCGTCTGTCTATTTAGCAGAAACAGGTTTTAATAACTTAGAACGTATCTGGCAAAATTTCCCCATTGCTTTACAAAAAAAATATCTCGGCGCATGGAATCATTTTTCTTATATTTCTGCCCGTAAAATTAATCCGATTGACCGCCTATTGCTGAAAAAAAGCCCTTTCAGTTTAGAAATGCGTAAAGATAAAAAAGCCAAACTGACACTGCAGCGTTCCCCTTTTGTCATTCATCACCCAGATACGAAAAAGCTGGCAGTGCAGCCATGGGCTTTTGCCAATAATACCAACCCCTTTGCCCATCAAGCGGCGCAAAACTGTTTTGAAAACCGCGGCAGCTTAGACATTGACTCTACTGCTGACGGCATGCAGCTGACTTGGGAAATTTATGATCAGCAAGGTCAAATCATTGAATGGACGGATGAAGAAAAACAGCAGTTTTTCCAAGCCTTGTACAAAGATGCTTTGCTGCTGCAGTGGCATAAGAGTGATGTTGCCATTGTAGATAATGTCAAAATTGCGCATTGGCGTATGAATGGTGAACAAGGCAACCGCAAGCTGATACAAATTCAGGCTAATATGTTTAATGCCGATGACCATTACGCAGCTTAACTTTTGCTAAGTAGCTAATTTTATTATGTACGTATTTGCTTACAGCAGATGGGGAAATCAGCAGCTAGGCAGGCGGTTCAATTTAGCTTAATTTGTGTTTATCAGGAAACAGGACGTTTCCAAACTTGAAAAAAAGAATAATAAGTTGATGCACCAGGATGTGAGGTACGACAGGAGTTTTACCTAGCTTACGAAATATCGAAAAGCCCTATCAGGAAGATGGGGTTTTTTCGTATCTGCGCTATTCATTTCAAGCGGTTTATAAGCTCTTTAAAAAGTTCACGACTTCTGTCTGTTCTGCCATTTCTGCAAGCTCTAAGGCCGTATAAGGCGCTTTATGCTGCAGGTCTGCACCTTTGTTCACCAACAGCTTAACAACGTCCAAATAGCCGTTTTCTGCGGCTGCTTGCAGTGCGCTGTAGCCTTCGTCATCGGTTTGGTTGACGTCTACACCATTTGCTAGGCTTTTTTCGACTTCGGCTGCTTCACCTAGAGATGCCCAATACACCAGTTCAGGCAGGTGAAGTTCGTCATCGTCTTCAGGGATTGGGGAGATGGAGTTGAGTTTCATAATACTTTCACTAACTTTTTAATAACTTGATTATGTTCTAAAGAAATATCAATTCAACTTAAAATGGTAAATCACTAATAATATCGTCTAATACTGAATCCATCCCAAAAACCTTTTCTTCAAGAATAGTGAATAACTCTTTAAAACTATCTAAAGACTCTTTAGTCGCTAAATCTTTAGACGAATAATGAATCATTTGAACATACTCCCACTCATGATCTAAAGTATTTACTAGCTCATCCAAAGATTGCGTGCCTGGGTAAAACCATAATGAATACTCATCTAGATTTACTTTTCTCATCGACCATTTATATTTTTGATTGTAAAGAAAAAAATATTCTTTACTTGTACTAGCTAAAACATTTGTAATTAATTTTGAATTACTTATCATTGAATTTACAGCTTGAATAATTTTTGACATTTATTACTCCAATGGTGATGCAACTGAATTTACTTGCATGTTTCTTAACACTTCACGAATTTCACTAATGATTGAGCGCTTTCGTGGTTCATCTAAATTTCTACTAAGCGCCAATTTTTCTATCTTAGAAATTAACTCATCAGAACTCTGAACAATTTTTCTATTCCCACGCATCTGCCCTACAATTTCATGCAAAATATTTCTAATTTCTTCTAGTTCTTCAGGCTTTTTAGCAGAATACTCATTAAGACGTTCTATTTTTGCTTTTAGATCAGTTAAAGTTAATTGAAATGACCAATTTAGTAATAAATTAAAAGCTATTTTAATTTCACTCGCCTTTGAAAAGAAAAGCCATATAGCGATTCCAGATGCAAAAATAGTAAAAAGGTTAGCCATAAATGAAACTATACTTTGCACAACTAACCAACCTCCCATTTATCCCTCATATTTTTTTTAATATGCTTTAAAATACTACAAATCAAAATAAATACATAATAAAAAAGCCCCCTTTCGGAGGCTTTTCTTTTTAAAGAATCAGAACTTAAGCTTTAGCAGGCTGCGCCGCTTCAACTTTGTCAGAGTCTGTGTCATGCATAATCAGTGCAACCGCAATTGCCGTGATCAATACAGGTAAACCAACCGCAATAAAGTTAAAGTGCGCCGGCAAATTCATGCCTAGCAGGCCGCCAATTAAGATTGGGCCAATAATCGCACCCATACGGCCAATAGCAGATGACCAGCCAATCCCTGTTGAACGTACAGCCAATGGATAGAACTGCGCTACATAGCTGTACAGCAGCATTTGCGAACCAATAGATGCAGCACCTGCCAAGAACACTAAAATGTAGAGCAAGAACTGGTTAGACTGGAAGCCCATTAAGCTCATTACAATAGCGCCCATTATGCCCAAGAACATCAATACTGGCTTCAAGTGGAAACGGTCAGCCAAAATACCGCCGCCGACAATACCGACAACAGCGCCTACATTCATCACCATCATGAACATTAAGCTGTTATCCATAGAATAGCCTGCAGCCATCATCAGCTTAGGAAGCCAGCTGCTAAGCGCATACATCGTCAGCAAACAAGTAAAAAATGCAATCCAGAACAAGATGGTATTCAGGGCGCGGCCGCGGCGGAATAGGCTCATCACACTTGCAGATTCAGGCACATCAACCGTATTTAATTCAAATGTTGTTGTCTCTTGTACAGTAACTTTAGGATCTAGCTGACGAACAATTGCACGCGCTTCCGCCTGACGGTTTTGCTGCACAATGAACGTTAAAGATTCAGGTAAAAATTTCCAAATAATCGGCAATAACAATAATGGAATACCTGCGATAAAGAACATGATTTCCCAGCCAAAACTTGGCGTAAACCATGCACCTAATAAAGCAGCCATGACACCGCCTACTGCATAACCGCTGAACATGCCTGTCACCAAAGTACTGCGCATTTTTTGCGGTGCATATTCAGAAGTTAATGCCACGAGGTTTGGCATTACACCGCCAATACCTAGACCCGCAAGAAAACGTAAAATAGCAAATTCAGTTGGATTTGAAGCAAAACCGCCAGCAAAAGTTAAACCGCTGAACAACACGATACAAATCATGATGACTTTTTTACGGCCAATTTTATCAGCTAAAGAGCCAAAAATCATGGCGCCAAACATCATCCCTGCCAATGCCGTACTTGCAAGCATTCCCGCTTGCATGGCACTTAAACCCCACTCTTCCATTAATAGGGGTAAAACTACGCCGTTAATTGCCAAGTCATAGCCATCAAATAAAATAATGAGCAAGCACCAAGCAAGAACTTTAAAATGGAATCCTGAAAATTTTGCGTGATCAATAATATCATTCACATTTACTGCTTTAGACATTATTCACCTCCTGTGAAGCTGTGTTGTGTTGCACTTTAACTAGCGCCCTTCAGTTTTAAATTTTGCGTGTTAGAACAAAGCTGAAGCCATTTACTAAAGTAATTTTAAGCAATATTCACATAATTTATGGTGTCATAAAAATTCAACATTAGTCTAATTATTCGTAATTTATAGTAAAAATTTGCATTAAAAAACCTCCAAAATTGGAGGTCTTTCTACATATTTTTTAAAATAGCTTAAAAATCTATTTAAGTCTTAATTGATTTATAAGCTTTCTTTGGAACTTTTACCGAGTCAACATCGGCTGTACGCTCTGTGCGTACAATCAGCGCCACAGCTATCGCTACAATTACTACAGGAAAACCGACTGCCATAAAATTAATTTGATGCGGCAGTTCCATTCCCAAGAGCATGCCAATCAAGATCGGGCCAACAATTGCACCGCTGCGGCCAACCGCAGAAGCCCAGCCAATGCCTGTAGAACGCACAGATAACGGGTAATATTGCGCAACATAACTATAGAGCAATATTTGAGAACCAATCGCTGATGCGCCTGCAACAGCAACCAGCAGGTAAATAACCGGCTGCGGAGATTTGAAGCCCAGCAGCGACAGCGCCACAGCCCCCGAAAGACAAAGCGTAATAATCACGGGCTTTAAGTGAAACTTATCAGCCAAAATACCGCCGCCGACAGTGCCTATCACGGCACCAATGTTCATTGCCAGCAAGAACATCAAACTGCTGCCCATTGAATAGCCTGCAGCCATCATCAATTTTGGCAGCCAGCTGCCCAAAGCATACAGTGTCAGTAAACACATAAAGAAAGCCAGCCAAAACAACAGTGTACTGCCTGAACGGCCTTGCTTAAATAAGCTGCTGACAAATGCAGGTTCTGCAACTTTCACTTCAGTCAGTTCCAGTTTTGCATTCAGCTGAATATTCGCTTCAGGCTCTAAACGCTGCAAAATAGCACAAGCTTGTTCATTTTTTTGCACCTTCACTAAAAAAGTCAATGACTCAGGTAAAAATTTCCAAAGCAGCGGCAAAAGCAATAATGGAACACCGGCAATGAAAAACATGATTTCCCAGCCAAAACTTGGCGTAAACCATGCGCCAAACAGCGCCGCCATGACACCGCCCACCGCATAGCCGCTAAACATTGTAGTTACCAAAGTAGCACGCAGGCGCTGAGGTGCATATTCAGAGGTCAATGCAACCAAATTTGGCATGACACCGCCTATGCCCAAACCAGCCAAAAAGCGCAGCAAACCGAATTCTGTCGGGTTCGATGCAAATCCTCCAGCAAAGGTAAAACCGCTGAACAGTACTACACAAATTAATATCACTTTTTTACGGCCAATTTTGTCAGCCAATGTGCCAAACATCATTGCGCCAAACATCATCCCAGCCAGCGCTGTACTTGCCAGCATACCGGCTTGTACAGCTGTCAGTGACCACTCTTGCATGAGCAGCGGCAGCGCTACGCCATTGATTGCCAAATCATAGCCGTCAAATAAAATAATCAGCAAACACCAGAACACAACTTTAAAATGAAATGGTGTAAATTTAGCTTCATCAATTACTTGATTGACATTTAATGTACCTGTTGTCACAGCTCACCTCCTGTGAGTTTAAATTTCTTTGCTGTTTTGCTCAGATTGGCCGTGCAATTTATTTTTATTTTTAATGTTTTAAAGCCAAGACCCAATATAAGGACGCTATTTCAGCACAGGGTAAAAACAGCAGACACGCGACAAAAGTCTAAAAAACAGGCAAATTACTGCACCTATGCGTTCAGTTTTTCTACAAAATAAACTGTATTTTGAGCACTTCTGTGCTTAATTTTTGTCTAAAAATATGAATTTATAAAATATAAGTGCACAATACTGCTTCTATTTTTTTGCATAAAAAAAACACCCTCTGCCTTTTGACAGAGGGTGTTTTAAGAATAATGA
>NZ_RAXV01000027.1 GCF_003611465.1 Acinetobacter tianfuensis | reverse complement strand
TTTCATTCGCCTTACCGTAACAGATATTATTCTTACTCTTTCAAGGAAAAAAATTAAACAAACATCTGCTGCAACAAGCCTTTCTTCCACTGTTTCGCTTGTTCAATTTGCTGTACCGCCACTTCAATTTTTTGATCAATCACAGATAAGAAATTAGCGATTTTGGTTTGTTCTGCTAGGCAAGGGACTTGTATTTCCAAGTTTGATAAATCTTCTTTTACAAAACCTTTAATAGAAGTACCTTGGTTCATTTCTAATAAATACGGTATTAAAGACTTAATTAGATACGCAAAAATATTGAGTTTCCATCTGTTAAAGCTAAACTTGTAAAATCTTGGCTAGTACAAATTTCATGTGGTGCCATTGCAACTTTACCAACACCCACACGAGAAACAATGAGCATACTATTGGCAGGAACTAATTTTGTTGCGGATTGATTCAAAGCATTTTCTAAAATAAATCTTGTGATATTGATTTTGAATATACGTTGATCTATTAAATCAGAACTTGAAATCCAAGGAATAGTACCTTCCCAAAACTCACTATTTTCTTTTGATGGAGTACCCCACCAATAAACTTACCTGTTTGACCTAAAGTCGTTTCCTCCCACACCCCCAACTCACTGCCATCATCCACTTTAAATCGAATCTGCTGACTGAACAGCTTTTGCATCATGCCTTGTTTATATTGGCTTAAAAGGCTGCTTTTTTGGCTAAGTTGGCTAATCTTTTCATCCACTTGCGAAAGAAAAGAAGCGATTTTGTTTTGTTCTTCTAAACTAGGCAAATCAATCTTTAATTCTGCAAAGTTGGACTGTCCAAGTGTTTTATTGCGACCCGCACTGCCTAGATAGGCAAGAAAAAAGGCTTGAACCCTTTAGATTCAAGCCTTTCATCTACTATTTAAAAACATATTTGGGTATGTTTTGTTAGGAATATGGTGATGGCGTCAATTGAACTAAACACACAATCACATGTTTTATATGAGTTTTTTAATTTAAATAAAATCATGTGATACATATAGTGATACAAAACAAATAGTTTTATCTAATCTGACCATTATCAATGTTTAGTCCAACTATCCTTCAAGCCTACTTGTTTAAAGATTTCTAATTACCGTCAATATCTGATTAAAGGTATAGGCATTATCTAAATCAGTCTCTTTTTCAAATACCATAAAATACTTAAAGCGATAATTAGATGAAGGATTCATTGAGTTTGCAAGATTTGCCCATGTATTTCCTAAATGAAGCTTATATTTTGAATCTGAACCATCTAGCATATTTCCTTTTGTTTCCAATAAGATGATATGTTTGTTCTTCGTCATAATAATAAAGTCAGGGTAATGATTATTTAAATAACCATTTATTGCAAAGCCTTTTCCTCTATTTAAATTACGATGCCACCAATAAATATTGTCTAACCCTACTAATTCGGTAATAAAGCTTTTTTCAAGACTATTGGCATCTGCTTCTTTCTCATAAAGCTGAAACTCATACGTCAGCGGTAAAACAGAAGGATTTGAAAGTTTAGATGATAATTTAAATGATGGTTGAGCTTTAACTTGGGAGCTATTCACGAAAAATTTAAATTGTTCCGAAGCAAAGTTATTCATCAAACTATCAATTTTTTCTTTGAATAGAGAGGCAACTTTAGGTAAGTTTTTAATCGAAGAAATACGCTGTTCTCTTGTCCAACTTGTTGCTATCTTTCTGATATACATTCTTAAATCAGCATCATCAACAGGATAGAAGGCTTTTTTAGAGAAACTATTAAAAATAGAGCTTTCTATTTGGCTGATTTGGCTAGTATCAGTCATTTGAGCGACTTGTTGAATTAAATCTTGAATGTCTTTTTGCTTTAAGCGACTAACAACTAAAGTACTGTCATTACCATTTTCCGCCTCATCAACATTTAATTGCCAAATATCATTTTCAATATTATCAATACGGATATTAGAGTCTTGATTCGCTAATTTAAAATCCTTCAATAAAAAGGCTCTTTTTAAGAGTTCATTGTGATCTTCATCACTCTCAAAGAATCCATTATTTTGAACTTTGATCACAAATTGAGGAAGTTGTAGATTTAATGCTTCTTTCTTAAACTCATCCTTCATTTTGTAATCATTCATTTTTATTTTTCCATTTTTTACGCCGTCTTGCTGTTCAACTTCTTGGCGATTTATATCTTCTAAATCTTGTTGTTGAGCTTCATTTTGATAAGTCGTTACGACATCAGCGATTTGATTTAAACCATCATTATTCTCCGTGGTAGTCGTCGTATTAACCTTATTTTCATTTGGCTGGATATTGCCATTATTAGATTCACTGTTATTTACAGGGGTAATCGTACCTATATTTTCTTGAGGTGCTAATTCAAATGTAGAATTGCCACCTTGACCTCCATTATCAACTACTCCAACTTCATCAGCAGGCGCTTTAATATCTTTACGCCCAAAACCAATCATCTCTAGATTGCTTGATAGCTGTTCCAATGTAGCATTAAATTTTTTCGAGGCTGTAATAACATAACTACACTCTAAGGGAATTTCTTTTTGCTTACGTGCAAAAGGTTTACGCAATACTCGCCCTAGTAATTGAGTTACGTCTGTTTCTGAACTCCTATTTGCAAAGGTCGCAAGAATATACGCAAATGAGCAATCCCATCCTTCTTTTAAAGCATTGATCGTAATAATGTACCGAACTTCACAATCATCTCTCAGTAAATCAATGCCTTTTAGTTCATCTATATTTGCTGTCTTGATTTTAATTTGTTCTTTTGGAATGCCCAAATCAATCAATGTTTGACGTACTTTCTCGTAATCTGTCGAATCATCATTGGTTTTAGATTCCGCCTGTAGCAATACAATTGGGCGTACATAGTCACCACCATTTTTATGCTGTTGAATTGCTCTTTGTTCTAAGCGTTCACGCAAAACTTTAGCTTCTACAAAAACAGATTGTTCATCCTCCTTGTTATAAACAATAACAGGGAGCTTCACCATGTCTTCTTTAACCAAAGCTGTAGCGTTTACATAGCTAATAACATTGCTATTTTCTTTAGGTGTAGCGGTTAAATCCAAAACAAAACTTGGATTTAAATTATTCAGCATATCTGTTGAAAGTTTGGTATTCGCATTATGGCTTTCATCGACAATCACAACAGGACGCATACGCCGTAATGTATTGATCAAAGATGTACTATCAAACTCGTTTAAATCTTCTGCGGTATCTTGAAACTCAGTAAAACTAGCTAATGCACCATTTTCTTTAAAGGCACGACGATTATCTTTATTCGTTGATTTTAGAGCATCAAAGCTCATTACAATAATATTTAATGAGTCTTGTACGCTATCTCGGTTAAATCCCGCACCTGAAATAACCTCATCACGCTCAAATACATTGATTCGTCCATTGAATAGACTTTTGAGATGTAAGTGGTATGGGTGGCTTGGGTCTTTTAATGCTTTTGCTGTTTGTTGCAAGATGGATAGAGAAGGTACTAACCACAGTACTAATTTTGATTTGTCGCTGATATAGCTTTGCATAAAATCAAAAAGAGGTGCGATTGCATTTACGGCAATAAATGTTTTCCCGCCCGCTGTAGGTACTTTAAAACAAACATGCGGACATTTGGCAATATGGTTGGTATATGTTACGCCTGTGATGCCCGATTCACGCCAATAACTACTAAAAGCAGTAATCATATTGCCATTATTTTGTTTAAGGTGATCTAGATAGTTTTCTAGGTCTTGAATAACTTTTCGTTGATAACTATTTAAATTCACAACATATTTCCTTTATCAACGATTAGAAGCGTAAAATGTCACGTGGAATACGTTTAAACGTAATACCATGATCTTGCATAAATTTAGTTTCTAATACGCATTTATCTGCGTAAATTACATATTGGCTTGGGCGTTGCTTAAGTTCCCGTAAATTTAAACTACCTAGAAAGCCCAAATCCAAACTCGTTACCGCATTTTCATCATAGTTAAATAACCATAAAGTTTGTTCATTTACTCCCAATGCTGATGGAGAAATATTATTTTCAATTGGAAGTTGTTGCTCTAAAGGAATTCTTTCACTGTATGACACATACTGCCGAATACGCTCAATACCTATAGACTCATTTAATAACTCATTTTCTAAAAATAATGGTTCGCCAAGCTCAAAAAATTCAAATGAACCGCCCAAGCCATCAATTTTCGTTTTGCCCTCACCATAACCGTTCATCACTCGACGTACACGTTCAGCAGTGATAGTTTCTGCATAGTCCATCATTTCACTAAGGATAAAACGTCGGTTACCACTATCCTCATTATTTAACTTTAAAACAGCATGAGCAGTAGTCGCACTACCAGCAAAACTATCCAAAATTAATGCATTTTTTTTATGCTGAGTAGCAATTTGAAGAAGATAACTAATAAACTCTATAGGTTTAGGATATGTAAATTCTAAGCCCATTCTTTTAAGCTCTCCTCTCATTCTTTCTGTCGTTCCAAATCCTCTTAAAACAGATAAAATATTGCTTGGTTGTTCAACTATTTTTCTATACCTAATAGCTGAATTGGCATTTATATAAAACTCTATGAGCTCCCCCGAATCATCCATGATTGGTTTAAAATCATTTTTCACAAATAGATCAAGTTTTTTTCTATTTGCAAATCCGCCATATACTCTACAATCTTTTACAACCTTCCCATCTTTTATTATTAGATCATCTATTTTTACAGGCAGACCAGAAGATTTTTCAATATCATATTTTATTTTCACTGAGTCTGAAATTTTCTTTTCAAAGCTCGTAATTTCAAAAAATGTGGCATCTAATTTTTTTGCTTTGTATTCCAATGTATCAACAACGGCAGGAAATCCCTTTGGAATCAAAAAAATTGCAGGTGGATTTGCAGGGTTATTTTTATTAATGTTATTGTCGGCAAATCCTTTCCACAAATTACTATCCTCTCGGGTATTGGGATCAATCACATTTCCTATTGCATCACTCTTATAATTAGAATCTGCCACATACATTAAAACGTATTCATGGTTCACTTTTATCTCAAATTGATTATCTGTATTTCCTTCTGTATTCCAAATGAGATTAGCAATAAAGTTTTTAGCACCAAAAATTTCATCGCAAATAAATTTTAAATTTAATAACTCATTATCATCAATACTAATAAAAATCACTCCATCTTTTGCAAGTAATTTTTTTAAAAGTTTTAACCGTGGATACATCATACATAGCCATTTATCATGACGACTTAGATCATCTCCTTCTTTTCCAACAACTGTGTTTAGCCATTTTTTAATTCTTGGATCATTTACATTGTCATTATAGACCCATTTTTCATTACCCGTATTGTAAGGAGGGTCAATATAGATACAATCTACTTTTCCTTCAAATTCAGGAAGTAAACTTTTCAAAACCGCTAAATTATCGCCATGAATAATTTTGTTATCGGCTGAATTATTTGTATTTTTAACCTTAGACTCAAAATTATATTTTTTATCAAGCACATGAAAAGGAACATCAAGATGATGATTCACAATTTTCTTTTTACCAAGCCAAGATAACGTAGGCATTTTTCAGATCCAAATAAAATTTCATAAACCGCCTGATTCATCTGAATACAGACAGGAAAAAGTTAAAGTTATATGGATTATAACTGACAGAAAAATGTTGTAGGGCATGTACAAAAGAAATAATTTTTAATCGCTAAAAAATGACACTTTGCTTTCAGCTTAGAATCACTTCTGAAGTATAAGAACCTTGAAAAATACCCAATTTTTATGAATGCTCTCCATATACCATTTTTCAAATTCTCTAGGACTTCGCTCATTTTCTCAAATAATAAGTTAAATTTTTGCTGAAATTTGGTTAAATTATGATGAAGTAAATATTAAGTTCCTTGTATGAGTTGTATCTATATAGGGTATATAAGTTATTAGGCAGATAACTTCTCTAGATAACGCCGTAACCCATACCGTATAGGGATTCTAGCGTTATCTACACATAAATTCACTTACAGCAATTTTACGAATGGTGATTGAAATTTTTTGCTAAATTACAAATTGCATTCAGTGCTAATTTATTTAGGTCTGAATTCATCTCAATATCTTTTGGAAGCGCCCTGTAATTCCGACTTGCATCCCGATAAGATTCATTTTCAATTCCAAAGGCTTTAACAGTTTCGGCATATAATTGTTTGGCTTCCAAACTTGTATGTTTCTTTAACTGAGTAAAGCGAATGCCCTTAAAGCAATCAAGCAAAATCCGTTTGAAATTAACAAGTCGATTATCCATCTTCGATAAGACGTTAACTTTTACATTCTTTTCCGCTCGAATCCGCCATTCAGATTCAGGCAAAGATCGACCATTATGATCCGTCTGTTTTCTATACAAATGCCAATACTCATCGGCTAACTTGTGATTGATACCAATATTGTATCCATTTTCAATTTTGCTATGCAGAATAATGGGATCAGAAGGAATAGGCGTAAACACTCCTGTCTGCGCTTTAAAGAGCCGTAAATTATTGGCACTGTTCGGTAGCTTCAGCGACTTTAAAAGGGCTGTAATCAAAGCTATGTGCTTATAACCGTAGAAGTCTAAAGCCACTTCAACTTCAGTGATTTTCAAACTTTCTTTGATTAAACCAAAATGATTCAGGTAAGCTATCCGTTGATTAATAAGATGATTCGAGTTCATATCATGTAGGCGAATGATATAGCCTTTTCCACATTCCTTAATGTAATGGCGGATTTTTGTTTTTTCGGTCAAATATTTTTTTATATCATGTCTTGAACATTGCTTTTCAACTTGAAAGTAAATATCAACAAAATCAACACATGCTTTTAGCTTGATATTCATCGCCTTAAAATCATAACTATGAATATTGGAGAAAATTTTAGTTTCCATCCGATCTGCATTTTTAGCATTATCTGCATACCGTAATTGCATATCTTTGATAATTAAATCCAATTCTTCATTTGAAGTATAAATACTTAACTCCAAATATTCTTTCGTTGGTACTGCTTGCGTTGATCTAAAATTTAAATCAGCAATTTTCTCTTCTATATTTTTAATTTCATTAAAGTAATATTGACTGAATGGATCTACAAAATCTAATTGATCAAGTCTTTCAATCAATTTTTGGCATTCCATGTTTAATGAATTTAGCTTACTTAGCATGAATTTCACCTTGTATAATAAAAAACGGCTCAATGAGCCGCTTCTGTTTTAAATGTCTCGGAATTAACTTTTAATGTCCCAACAGGTTTTTGCCATTTCCGCCTCATGCCATTTAACAACTTCTTGAAAATTAGCATCCTCAGCTTTTTTATATTGTTCAAAGTAATATTTATCAATTTGTTTCACTAAGTCAGCTAATGTATCAGTATCAATTCCTTTAGCTAAAGTCTGCTCAACTAAATCTTTAGGAAATTCAATTTGCAATTGATTCCAATCAACCATATTGAGCCAATCATTGAATAGATTTTCGGTTGTCAGTTTTTGAAATGTTTCCGCACCAACAGCCAAGCCAAGTCGTACGTTTAATTTATCGATAAAACTCATTGTGAATTCCTTTATTAATGGGTATGTGTCATTGAACGAATAAATGCTTTTAGCGTTGTTTCGCTATACAGAATTTTTCCGTTAATTTGTTTAAATTTGAGGGTGTAAACTTCTTTTGAAGTTCGGTTATTGGCTAAAAATGACGCCCATTGCTTTACCGTTTTAAAGGGCAATTTATTAGCCAAGTATTCGGAAGCTTGAGGTCTAGTTAGCCATATGGGTTCAGCAATCATGATGGCAACTTTCTTTTGTTATGCCATTCAACTAAATCAGAATGCGAAAAAAATACAGGGGACTGGCGAGTATTCCCCAACTTAATTGGGCGGGGAAATGTAGGGTCTCTTAGGATTAAAACCCGCAATGTATCTCTTGATACATCTAGCATCTGACATGCTTTTCGATAGGAAATTTGAAGGGGTTGCATTGAATGACTCCATGCTCGTTGCGATGGCGTCATACTGATTATTAATATTCTTTTTGAAAAATATGTAATTGTGTAAACCATCGGTCTACACAATTAATTGTTTATTTTTAATCCTTTTTAAGCTTTCTAATCCCTGGATTTCTTGCTTTTTCATCAAGAACGCAACCAATCCATCTTTTCATGTATTCAGCCTTATCTGTTTGATTAGCATTGAATTCATTCATAATAGCTATAACTTTATCAGCAATATCTACAGCTTTATATTCACCTGTTTGGAGTGACTCTACATATTTAGCAATAATTCTTGCCATACCTCTCTTATCTCGGGCATCTCTTTGTTTTTTTTGATTCCCTTCAAGTACAGCACAATCATCAAAGTCTTCATTTGTTGAAATTTCAGTTCCATCTAAAACCGAACTTAAAGTATTCATAGGTATATATAGGCTATTACATGTAATTTCTAATATTATTTCTGACTGGTCATAATAATCCATCATGTCTACTTGCCAACATGGAAAGCTTAAAGCTTCTTTTTCAGGTTGTCGGAAGACTAACCTTTCATAAATATCCTTTGGTAAAAAAATAAATCCATCACATTCAATTTCTTTACCATAAAGTGATTTACATGCACAAATTGATAACTTTTCTAAATCACCAGACATTAAACTATTCAATTTATTACTTTCAAAAAGCTCTACATATCGAATATCTTTATGAATCTTTTTAATAGCTATTTTGTCAGCGCTTTTCACATATTCACCAACATAAAAACCATTAGCAAGAGCAAAAAGTGGAATTTTATTCTCTATAACAAGGTCAATAATTTCAACATTATCAACATTGCGTTTGTATAAATCGCTTAGCTTCAATTTAAGCCCATTAAAAGATAAAAATTCCAATTTCAATTTGCCTTCTTAAACTGAATTACTTTCATATCCGCCAACTCTTCAAGATAATCGGCATACCACTGCATTAAACGTGAACGATCTTCTAAATACTGTGCTTTGTTATATACCCCCGCTACACCATCTTTTACGTGAGCAAGTGCAGATTCAATATGACGCTCATCAAAACCTTTATTGTTCAATATCGTACTTGCAATATGTCTAAAGCCATGTGGCGTTTGATGCCCTTCATAACCAAGACGGCGCAATGCCATAATAAAGACCGTGTCCGATTTTGGCTTATTCTTATCTGATCGACTTGGGAAAAGAAAGTCTGATTCGGAATGAATGCTTTTAAGCTCTAAAAGTAGTTTAACCGCTTGCTTTGATAATGGAATAGTATGCTCACGGCGTTTCTTCATACGAAAGTCAGGTATCGTCCAAAGTGCATGTTCTAAATCAAACTCTTCCCACTTTGCCTCACGTAATTCACTCGGACGGCAAAACAACATTGTTAGAAGCTGTAAACCGATACGGCTATCTAAAGTGGGATAATTATGGATCGCTCGCAGTAAGGCAGGTAGTTCATTTTCAGACACATGAGCCATATTTTCTTTTTTCCCTTGAATCAGGTATTTCTGCATACCCTCTAAAGGGTTGTAATCAATCCGCCCTGTAACTTTTGCATAATCATAAATGTCTCGACACATAGCACACATACGTTTCACTTGTTCATAAATCTTTTGCTCAAGTTGAATACGCTTTAAATGTTCCATCCATTCAATCGGTCGAACTGAAACAAACAGCCGTTTTCCGAACATTGGGAAAATATGCTTTTCTAATGCACCTTTATTACGTGTCATTGTGTCAGCCACCCATTGCGTCTGTTTTGTGTCAAGCCATTCACGGGCTAATGCTTCAAAGGTAGCGTTATTCGTTTCGAGTTCTTTAATCTTGCGTTCTTGTTTGCTAACAATTGGATTTTCGCCGTTACCAATGTCATTCAATAATTCTTGAGCTTTCTTTCGTGCTAACTTCCCTTTAATCGCAGGGTATCCACCTAAACCGACCCATGACCATTTTCCATCAGGTTTTTTATAACGTAATTGCCATGACTTGTTCCCGTTCTTTTGAACGAAAAAATACAAGCCATTACCATCTAGTTCCCGATAGTCTTTATCTTCAGGTTTTAGGTTTTCCAACACAGTATCGGATAAAGGGCGCTTTTTAATATCAGAACGCTTCATTTGTATCACAGTGGTTTCAATAATTTATCAATGATACACGATGTGATACATGATACAAACTTATATACTCGGTTAAGTTCCGTTATGTTTAGGCAAGAAAAAAGGCTTAAACCCTTTAGATTTAAGCCTTTTCACTTGATATTACGTCATATTCAGTTATATCAAGTTAGGTATTTGGTGGAGATGGCGGGAGTTGAACCCGCGTCCGCCAGCACTACGCTCGAGAATACTACATGCTTAGATATCGTCTATTGTTTTAACTCTTTGTGACCCGACGAACAGGGTACAAATCGCGATCCTCTAAGTTTAGTACAAAGCCCCGAGGCTTGGCTTTATACGGACTTGTGTGCTTGCGCTTCAGTCGGGATCTCTAACCACAAGTATTCAGAGATGCGGACAAGCTGCCCTTAGGCAGCTAGAGCGTATGATTCGTCGTTTGCGACTAAAAAATGCAAATTTGATTTACGAGAGAAAATGCGCTCTCGACATGCATCTATGAGTTTCATCACCAGCGTCGAAGCCAGAAACATCCCCAAAGTAAGAGCAATCATAGCATATCTGCTAAAAAATACGATGTATTTTCTGCATAATTACACTTTTGAATGCGCTTAATTACATAATTGCGCTAATATTTTAATTTTCAAGACTTCAAAAGAAAAAATATATGAGCTATTTACTTGCACTCGATCAAGGAACAACGTCTAGCCGTGCGATTATTTTTAATGAACAAGGAAAAGTTCAGGCAACAGCTCAGCGCGAAACACATATCCAGACGCCGCATTCAGGCTGGGTGGAACAGGACGCTCAAGAAATTTGGAGCTCACAGATTGCTGTTGTGCAGCAAGCCTTAGCCACGGCGCGAATTCTTGCCAAAGATATTAAAGCCATTGGCCTCACCAACCAGCGTGAAACCACTGTCGTTTGGGACAAACGTACAGGCAAGCCGCTTGCTCCTGCTATTATTTGGCAAGACCGCCGTGCCGCAGAGTGGTGCAATCAGCTCATTCAGCAGCAGTATCTAGAACGTATCCATCAAAAAACTGGCCTCAGAATAGATCCCTATTTCAGTGCTGGCAAACTGGTCTGGCTACTTAACAATATAAATGGGCTGCGCGAACTGGCAGAACAAGGACATGCCGCCTTTGGCACGATTGACAGCTGGCTCATTTGGAACCTGACTCAAGGCGCTGAACATGTCATTGAGGCCAGTAATGCCTCACGCACTATGCTGATGAATTTACATACTCAAACCTGGGATGAAGAGCTGCTGCACTTATTTAATATTCCAGCCTCTGTACTGCCTAAAATTATCAGCTCAGACAGTTATGTCGCCGATACTGCAGAAGGACTGCTTGGCGCAACTATTCCAATTACCGGTATTTTGGGTGACCAGCAGTCTGCGCTCTTTGGACAGTCGTGCTTTGAGGCAGGTACAGCAAAAAATACCTATGGCACAGGCTGCTTTACCTTATTTAATACTGGGCCAGAAGTGCAGTTCAGCACCAATAAACTGCTTTCTACACTGGCTTGGAAGGTTGAAAATAAAAGTACTTTTGCACTCGAAGGCAGCGTCTTTATGGCAGGCGCAATTGTGCAATGGCTGCGTGACGGCTTAGGTATTATCCACTCCAGCGCAGAAGTAGAAAAACTGGCCCGTCAAGTTGAACATACCGATGGTGTTGTACTCGTTCCTGCATTTACAGGATTGGGAGCGCCGCATTGGGACAGTGAAGCGCGCGCCCTGCTCTGCGGGATGTCACGCGGTACAAACAAATCACATATTGCCCGCGCAGCTTTAGAATCTATTGCCTTTCAAGTCTCTGATGTTTTAACCGCCATGCAGTCAGACATTTCCCAGCCCTTAAAAGAACTGCGTGTCGATGGCGGCGCCAGCCAAAATGATATGCTCATGCAGTTCCAAGCGGACATTTTAAATGTTCCTGTGCTGCGTCCTAAATTACTTGAATCTACCGCATGGGGGGCTGCCGCTATGGCGGGACTAAAATCAGGCGTATTTTCCAATTTAGATGAAATTGCGCAATCATGGCAGCTTGAACGCGCTTTTGAACCCAAAATGCAAAATGATGAACGGGAAATGCATTTGCATAAATGGATGGCCGCATTAAAGCGCGCTAAATCAGATTTATAAAATATCTGAAAAAAGAACAAACTGCTTTTTTAAAAAGCGGTTTTTTTAATACACTCTGTATTAATGTGCATGCCCTCCAGCCTCGACCACTTTGGGCCGCGGACAGAACCAAATCATGATTGCAGCACTGATGAACACCATCGCCAGCAATAAAAATACATGGTTGGCTGACAAAGTCAGTGCTTCTTTATCTACTAAACTGGAAATATAGCCCAAAGCGCTCTGTGAGCTCATACCTTGCTGCATCAGAGCCGCTTGCGCATCCTCTGTATGCAGGCTCCCTGCCATATCCGCACGGGCAATTTTTGTATGATCATCCCAAATTGTCACAGCAATAGATGCGCCTATTGCGCCTGCCATGGTTCTTAAGAAGTTCATTAAACCCGCTGCGGAAGCCATTTCATCAGGTTTAACCGATACCAAAGCCATATTTGAAAGCGGAATAAAGAAAAACGGTACAGCAAAACCCTGCAGAATTTGCGGCAGCGCTAATGCAAAAAAATCTGCATCTGTGGTCCAAAAAGACCGCATTAAAGTGACACCACCTAAAATACTCAAACCAAAACTGGCCAAAGCGCGCTGGTCATATTTTGTAGCTAACTTTGCCACCAACGGAGACATGGTCAAGCTGCCAAAACCCATTGTGGCCGTTAAATAGCCCGCCCATATTGCGGTATAACCTAAATTGATCTGCAGCCACTGCGGAATAAGCACAATACTGCCAAAAAAAGCGCCAAAACCCATGGCCAAAGCCAATACCGAAATGGTAAAACTCTTATAGCGAAAAATTTGGATGTTGACGATAGGATGCCGTTCCGTCAGCTCCCAAACCGTAAATACAACCAATCCGACCAGCGCAGTTAAAGCCAATACCACAATAAATGGGCTATTAAACCAGTCCCGCTCATGCCCCAAATCCAGCATCAGCTGCAATGCGCCAATCCAAAGCACCAGCAGAATTAAACCGCCTCGGTCTATTTTCAGTTTGGCCGTTTCAGTTTCAGCAGGCTTGAGTAAGTGCGCCGCTGCAATTGCACAGGCAATTCCCACAGGAATATTAATAAAAAAGATCCAGTGCCATGACATATTGTCACTGATCGAGCCGCCTAAAATTGGCCCTAGAATTGGCCCAACCACGGTCGTCATTGCCCACATGCCCATGGCTTGAGATTGTTTCTCCGGCGGGAAAATACGCAGCAGCAGCATTTGGCTTAAAGGCATAATTGGCCCGCCAAATAGACCTTGGCCAATTCGGCAAAATACCAGCATTTCTAAACTGGTCGATAAACCGCACAAAACCGAAAAAACAGTAAAACCGATCAGGCTAAATGTAAAAACACGTACACCGCCAAAACGTCCAGCCAGCCAGCCTGTTAACGGCACACAAATCGCTTCTGCAACTGCATAAGATGTAATGACCCAAGTCCCTTGTGAACTGGATACCGCCAAACTGCCTGTAATATGCGTAATGGATACATTGGCAATGGTCATATCCAGTACAACCATAAAGTTAGCCAAAGCCAAAACAAAGGCCGCCAGCATCAGCTTGCTGCCTTTTAAATCACCATAAGGAACATAGCTATTCATAAGCGATTACTTCGCAACGTTAACTTTCGCTTCCATCGACAAGCCAACACGCAGCGGATGCTCAGCCAATTCTTTTGTATCTAACTTAATTCTTACTGGCAGGCGCTGAACCACTTTAATCCAATTTCCTGTCGCATTTTGTGCAGGAATCAAGGCAAAAGCAGAACCAGTACCGCCAGAGAAACCGACGACTGTACCTGTATACTCCACAGCATCACCGTATAAATCAGAGGTCAATGTTACTTTTTGCCCTGCGCGGACACGCTCAAGCTGGCTTTCTTTAAAGTTAGCATCGACATACAGCTGGGCAATTGGGACTACCATGAGCAAAACAGTGCCAGGTGCAACACGCTGACCAATTTGAATTTTTCGGTTAGTCACTACCCCGTCAAAAGGCGCTTGAATGACTGTGCGCTCCAAATCCAATTCAGCCTGTTTGACTTTCGACTGAGCAACCAAGACGTCTGGAGCTGAATGTTCATTTGCCCCCTGAATAAGCGCATTATTGGCTGCCAAATTACTTTGCGCTGCTTTTTGCGCAGATTTTGCTTGGGCAAGCCCAGCTTGCGCGACATTAAATCCAGCTTGGGCATTTTGTACTGCACTGTGTGCTGTGCTTAATTCCTCTTTGGAAATTGCCCCTGATGCGCTCAGCTGCTGACGGCGATTCAACTCATCCTTGGCTTTGTCTAAATCGGCTTTCGCTTTTTCAACTTGCGCTTCGGCACTGTGAATTCCGTCATCGCTGACAAAGACCTGTGAATTTAATGCACTGCTGTTTGCCGCTGTCTGTTTATACTGACGCTGCGCCTTAAGCAGCTCAGCTTTGGCTTGCGCTAAAGCAATTTCGGCATCCCGTGCATCAACCCGTACCAAAACATCGCCTTTTTTCACTTGCTGCGTATCGCTAACCAGCACCTCTGCAACTTGCCCTGTCACCATTGAAGTCACAGAAGCAGTTTCAGCACCGACATAAGCATTATCAGTAGAAACGGTATTGTTAAAAAACAATTTCCAAATGACATAAAGCATGACAGCCAAGATTAAAATCAGCGCAACAAAGCTTAAGCCCTTTTTACGTTTAGCTTTCATCGCCTCATCACTCGGCTGAACCGCTGTTTGAGTATCTGGCAGTGTATTTTGAGCATCTGTCATTGATTTTTCCTAAATCCTGCAGACTTGGTCAGCCGGCAGCATTTTGCTTTTGCAAAATCGGACATTTTTGTCCTGTATGGTGTCGATGAAAAAGTCATTTCTTTAAATTTGACGCATTTTATAGCGAGATAATCACCTACTGAGAATTTAAATGTAACTATTCAGTCTTTTTTCTTATGGCAGCAATCATTTTATACATGATGCTGCCCATTTTTTATTATTTCCGCTGAAGCTTAAGCGAATCTTAATAAGCGTATGATGCAATCGCCGTTGCAATTGCCTTGCCCTCATCATTGGTCATTGTCATCCGCATGGTGCAGCCTTTACGTCCTAAACGGAGTGTTTCAGCACGGGCAATAAAATACTGGCCGCGGCCTGGCGCTAAATAATCTACACGCATATCCACGGTCGCTAAACGGGAAACTTTCTTGCTGGTTTCAAGCAAATCTTCCGGTGCCGCTTTTTTATAAAGTTCAGCCATTGCGGAAATGCCGCCAATACTGTCCAGCAAAGTTGCCGCTACACCGCCATGCAAAATTTGAAATGCCACATTGCCAATCAGGTTTGCGCCCATTTCTACATATGCTTCAACCTGACCGTCCGCCACCCGCATCTGCATGCCGTTATGCTGGTAAAAAGGAGAACTGTTAAAAGCTTGGCAGATTTTTTCTAAAATACTATTGATGTCGATCTCTGAACCCGAACCAATATCTCCTGTCCAACTTTTTTCCATACTGCTTGTCATTTACTCGAGTTCCTTACTGCAAAAATCTATTACTTTTCACCCAAAAGGCATTTCTAGGGCTACAATACCCTAAAGTTTAAGACTGATCATTGAGATTGTTATGACCTATACGTTCAATCGTCCAGCATTTCCTGCCACCCGCATGCGCCGCATTCGTAAAAATGACAAACTGCGCGCCATGGTTCGTGAAACTCAATTGACGGCTGATCACTTGATTTATCCGGTATTTGTATTGCCCGGTCAAAATCAGACTCAAGATATTCCAAGCATGCCAAACATTCAGCGCTTATCTGCTGATTTACTGCTAAAAAAAGCAGAAAGATTAATGGAATTAGGTGTCACTAAACTTGCATTATTCCCTGTGACCCCGCAAGAAGACAAAAGTCTGAACGCGGAAGCGGCTTGGCGTGAAGATGGTTTAGTACAAAATACCGTTCGCCTGCTGAAAAAAGAATTGCCTGAAATGGTGCTTATTACAGATGGCGCTCTTGACCCATATACAACACATGGTCAAGACGGCATTATTGATGACACGGGCTACGTGCTGAATGATGAAACGGTTGAATGCCTAATTAAGCAAGCATTGAGCCATGCAGAAGCTGGCGCAGATGTCGTTGCGCCCAGCGATATGATGGATGGCCGTATTGGCGCAATCCGTCAGGCTTTAGAAGCCAACGGCCATATATATACCAATATCATGGCGTATTCTGCGAAATATGCTTCAAGCTTTTATGGCCCTTTCCGCGATGCGGTGGGCTCTTCAAGCAACCTCAAAGGCGGCAACAAATACAATTACCAGATGGATGTCGGCAACCGTGCAGAAGCGCTGCATGAAATTGCATTGGATATTCAGGAAGGCGCTGACATGGTTATTGTCAAACCGGGTATGCCGTATTTGGACATTGTGCGCGAAGTAAAAGATACGTTTGGCGTACCGACTTTTGTGTATCAAGTCAGCGGTGAATATGCCATGCTGGCTGGCGCTATTCAAAATGGCTGGCTATCTGAAAGCGTAATTATTGAATCACTGATGAGCTGCCGCCGCGCAGGCGCAGACGGTATTTGGACATACTTCGCAGAAGATGCTGCGCTTATGCTGAAAGGCATGAAATAAATCCTGAATCAGCCTTCCTCCAATAAGGGAGGCTTTTTTTATTGCAGAAACACTTCACATATTTAAACCTGAAAAATAGGTTCAAACAGATGCATATTGCCATTATTGGTGCAGGAATCAGCGGCTTGCTGTCTGCACTGGAACTGCTTGAGCAAGGCTGCTCGGTCAGTATTTTTGATCAGCAATCCGCAGGCAAAGCCGCCTCATGGGCCGGCGGCGGCATTCTCTCCCCCATGTATCCATGGCGCTATCCGCAAGCCGTCAATGATCTCGCCAAGCATGGCAAAACGCTGTATCAATCTTGGAATACAAAGCTATTGCCAATTTCAGGCACTGACTTTGAAATTCATGAAACGGGCATGCTGATTTTTGACCGTGATGATTTTGATATCGGGCTGCACTATGCAGAAAAGCATAATGAACCCATGCAATATTGTGAACATCTTAAACAGCAGCAATTACAGCAAATTAACCCGCGTGTTTCGGCTCAGCTGCAAGAAGCCATTTATTTCCCTCAAATCGCTAATGTACGTAATCCGCGCCTGCTGAAATCCATCATCACCTATTTAAAACTGCATCCAAAAGTGCAGTTCCATGAAAATATCTGGATTGACCGCTTTCAAATACAGAGTGAACGCATAAACGCCATTCAAGCCTCAAATGGCCAGCGCTTTGAAGCAGAACAGTTTGTGATTGCCACAGGCGCTTGGTCTGAACATTGGTCACAGCAGCTGAATCTCTCTATTCCTGTTGAACCTGTACAAGGTCAAATGCTGCTGTTTAAAGGGCCTGAAAACTGGCTGCCCACCATGTGCATGAATGACGTCATGTATCTGATTCCACGTAAAGATGGTCATATTGTCTGCGGTTCAAGCATGAGCCATTTAGGTTTTGACAAACGGCCTTCCATTCAAACGCAGCAAAATATTTATAAAGCCTCTCTAGCAATGGCGCCTGAGCTTGCCAACTTTCCAGTTGTGAAGCAGTGGGCAGGGTTAAGGCCAAGCTCGCCAAGCGGTATTCCTTATATTGGCCAAATGCCAAACCTAGATAATTTATGGGCTAATTTTGGCCATTACCGTAATGGCTTATGCATGGGGCCAGCTTCAGCACAGCTGCTGCGTCAGCTGATGCTGCAGCAGCCGACTTTGACAGATCCTGCTGTTTATGCGCCTGCTCTACAGCTGCTGCCGCAAGCTGTCAGCGCATAGTGTTCATTTTGGGCAATTTGCCTGACATCAAAAAGCCTTGCTTGACAGCAAGGCTTTTTGATTGGGGTGATCAGGCAGAACCTTACACGCTGTTTTTGCAAAAAATCATGATTAGAACAGAGACTTAAAAGCCTCCTTTAATGTGCTGTATTTAAATTGATATCCTGCATCCGTCAAAGCCTTCGGCTGTACATATTGACCATTTAAAACCAGCTGCGACTGCTCTCCCATGGCCAGTTTCATTAGGCTTGCAGGCAGGCTGAACCATGTTTTTATACCCAGCTGCTGTTCGGCTGCTTTTACAAATCCTGCTTGGTTTACTTTTTCAGGCGCAGTCAAATTAAAAATTTGCCCTGAAGGATTTTTAGTCATCAAAAATTCAATTGCCTGCAGCACATCTTGTATATGCACCCACACCACAGGCTGACGGCCATGCCCAATTTTGCCAAACATACGGATACGAATCGGCAGCAGCATTTGCGGCAAAATTCCGCCTTTGCCAGACAATACAATGCCTAAGCGAATGATTTTGGTATTTTGTTGTGTATATTGCAGCGCTGCCTGCTCCCAGCGCTGACATAATTCGGACTGGAAAATTTGCTGCGGCGGGTTCTGCTCTGTACAAACCGCCTGCCAATGCTCTTGTGCATCAATACCATAATAACCAATCGCAGAACCCGAAATAATGCATTTAGGAATGATCTTGCGGCGCTGCAAATAGCGGTATAGATTTTCTGTCGTTTGCACACGGCTATCAATCAGCTGCTGTTTACGCGCAGCCGTCCAGCGCCCTTGGCCAATTCTTTCACCCGCCAAATTAATGACATAATCGATTTTGTCAGTTTTTAATTCGTCAAACTGAGAAACCCACTGCATATCAGGATGCGGTGACACTAGATCTTTTTTACGGCTTAAACCAATCACGGCATAATCTTTTTCTAAAAGATATTGAACAAGCTTTGAACCAATAAACCCGCTCGCACCTGTGATTAACACCTGCTCTTTATGCATATTTGGATCTCTTTTTTCGCTCGGCTTCAATATCTATAAAATAAGATCCGCTGCAGTTCAAGCTTTATTCAGCGCCAAACATTTTAGAGGCCATACGCTTAGCTTGCGGGCCATAAAACCAAAAGGTTAATAAATATAATGGAATTGCCAGCAGCAAACACATAATCAGCACCAAACTCATAAACTGAGGCTGCTTAAGATACAGTACAAAATTTTGCCAAACTTCTGGATCCTTGCTAGCAAACCATGCAATACCTAACAGCTGAAAAGCAATGTTATACAGCCAAAAGATGAAGGTAAAACCCAAAGTCATTTTTTTACGTTCCTGCTGCGTCGGCGCCCGCTGAGTGCGTTTTAAAAAAATAAAGAGCACCCAAATCATGGCCGCAATATAAGGCACTGCTGTCAAAATACCGCCCACACCCATCGGCAGCAATGCTGCCAGCACACCGCAAATCCAGCTTAATACTAAGCAAATAATAAAAAATGTGACAAAATAACGAGTTAGTGACATCTGAGTGATGACCAAAGCAATAAATTCAATTCAGTATAAAAAAAATTAAGTTTTTTTTCATTTTATTGTCAACCTTTCTGAAGCTCGCAGCGTTATATAGGGTACAAGGTCTGTAGCAACCGATGATTTGTACTGGCATCCACAATGTTTCGGTGACCTTTTCACTTAAAGCAATAAGCTTCATTTCAGGTTTGTGCGTTTGAATAGCAGCCGAACCCAATACCTGAAATCATTTTTTTGACCGGCGATTTCACCATCACTCGAATCGCCGGTCTTTTATTTTCTGCGGTATTTAACTTTTCTCTTCTTTCCTACTGCCGCATGACCCAAATCTCATAATTTAAAATCTAAATAGAATCACAGCCTTTACAGAAAACAGCCTTACGTCTGAAAAAAATCACGCTAAGATCAATCTAGTTTCATCCTTCAGCAGGAGCTCTTCCTCATGAACGCTGTCATTTATTTTGAAATCCAAAGCTCTGATCCAGCACGCGATGTTCAATTTTATTCAACTGTTTTTGGCTGGACGTTTACCCTTGCTGAAGGGCTGCCTATTCAGTATTTTCAAATTCAAACATCCGGCATCAATGGCGGTTTACTCGAGCGCCCGGCTCAAATACCGCCTGTCCACTGCGGCACCAACGCTTTTACGTGTTCCATTGAAGTTGAAAACTTTGATGAAACAGCGGCTAAAATTTTAGCGAACGGCGGTCAAGTGGCTATGGAAAAATTCGCCATCTCAGGGAAATGCTGGCAAGGCTATTTCTTAGATCCTGACCATAATACTTTTGGCCTTGTGCAAGTTGACGAACAAGCGCAATAAAATGCATCAATGCCTCTATTCATTGGATCATGTCATTCACGGCTTTGTTTTATGCATAGTTAGTGAACAGCCAGCAGAATATTGAACTTTTGTGATACTTTAGAGCCCAATCAAATCTTTTGATTTTAGGGCTTGCATGACTGTTCGTTTTTTTCATACTTCAGATTGGCATTTAGGACAATTTTTCTATAACCACTCGCGTGACTACGAACACGAACAGTTTCTTCATTGGTTACTCGAACAAATAGAACAAAAGCAGCCGCATGCCCTGCTTATTGCAGGCGATATTTTTGATGTCATCAACCCAGCTTCCAGAGCGCAAAAACAGCTGTATCAGTTTTTAGCTGATGCACATGAGCGTGCTCCGCATATGCAAACCCTGATGATCGCAGGCAACCATGACTCAGGTTACCGTATTGAACAAGTTGAGCCATTATTAGAAAAATACCATGCCAAAGCTGTAGGTGTGGTACATAAAAATAACAAAGGTCAGCTCGATTTAGACCGCCTGCTCATGCCTATTTATGATGAACAAAAAAATATAGTGGCATGGTGTCTGACTCTGCCTTTTTTACGGGCTGCCGAGATCACCGGTTTAAATGATGAAACGACCAATAGCCAAAACGCCATTGCCTATGTGCATCAGCAATTAATTGCGGAAGCCAAAGCACGTAAAAGCGCAGATCAAGCCTTAATTTTAATGTCCCATGCACACATGCAAGGCGGTGAAACGTCGGACTCAGAACGCCCGATTATTATTGGCAATGAAGAAGCGCTTTCGACTGCACTATTTGATGATGTGATTGACTATGTGGCACTCGGGCATTTGCATAAACCGCAGAAGGTCGGACAGACCCATATCCGTTATAGCGGCTCACCGATTCCCCTGTCGTTTAGTGAAATTAATTATAAACACCAAGTGCTTGAGATCAGTATTGACCCGACTCAAACAGATGAATCACGCTTTCAAATGGAGTCCTTAGCGATTCCGCGCAGTGTGCAATTGCATCGAATCAAAGGCACAATTCCAGAAGTTTTGGCACAACTATCTGCTTTGGCGAGCGGTGAAATTGAAGATATTGATCAGCGTGAATATGTCGAAATTGAATATCATACCGACACTCCGCCAGCACCTAATTTAAGACAGCAGTTTGAAGAAGCTTTAGCCCCGAACCGTTATCGTTTGGTGCGCATCAGCCGCCGTTATTTAAATTCAGATCAAAATAATCAGCGGCAAGCCGCAATTAACCTTGATCCGCCCACGCCTGAAAAATTATTTCAAAATCTTTGGGAAAAACAAGGCTACGGTGCGGATGACACCGTAATGAAAGATTTTTTAAGTTTGGTCGATGAAGCACAAAAATCACTTGAAGATGATGCGAACGCTTAAGGAATTGCCATGAAAATTTTATCTATACGCATTAAAAACTTAGCATCTTTAGCGGGTGAGCATTTTATTGATTTTGAATCTGAACCTTTAGCCAGTGCAGGTTTAGTGGCGATCATCGGCAAAACTGGTGCTGGTAAATCGACCATTTTAGATGCCATGTGTTTGGCACTGTTTAACCGTGTGCCGCGTTTAAAAGACAGCGATGGTAAACTGATCGATGTCGATGGTTCAGAGCTGCCAACCAACTCACCGCAAACCGTATTGCGCCGCGGTACAGGCCAAGGCTTTGCCGAGCTCAGCTTTATTGCTCAAGACCAAAAAATCTATGCTGCGCGTTGGGAAATTAAACGTGCCCGTGAAAACCCAAATGGCAAATTGCAAAGTGTACAGCGTTCACTAAAATGCTTAACGGATGGCAGTGTCGTTGCTGATAAAACTAAAGCGGTTGAGAGCCAAATTTTACGCATTACTCAGCTCAGTTTTGAGCAGTTCACCCGTGCCGTTTTATTGGCTCAGTCAGAAGTGACCGCTTTTTTAAAAGCGCGTGATAACGAGCGCGGCGAGCTGTTGGAATATCTGACCAATTCCAGTATTTTTGGGAAAATTGGTCAATTGGCCTTTGAAAAAACCAAGCAAATTGCCAATCAGCGTAAAGAGCTGGAAAATGTTTTAGGGCATATTGAGATTTTATCGGATGAGGATCTGGCCTTATACACGGCGCAATTTCAAAGTCATGCTGATACTTACCAAAAACTTGACAGTGAAAAGCAGCTATTGCTCAAACAGCAGCAATGGTTTCAACACAAAGACAAACTGATTGCGGATATTCAGCAGCGTGAGCAATATTTGGCTGTTCAGCAGCAGCAACTGGATGCTCTGCAGCCGCAGAAGCTGCAATTGCAGCAACTGGAAAAATTCGCCTCAATCCGTCCAAGCATCATTCAACGCAAGAATTTAAATACTGAAATGGTGGCGCTGCAGCCTCAATTGGCTCAAGCACAGCAGCAATTCATCGCTATTGAAATTCAGTTTAATCATGAAAAATCGCAATTTGAACAAATTGATCTGCAGCAAAAACAGCAGCATCAATTTGAAGTGGATCATCAAGATCAAATTGATTTAGTACGTGCGCGGATTGCCGACCGCCGAGTGCTAGGCGATCAGCTCATTGCTGTGAAAGATGAACTCAAAAGACTGCAAGATCAGCATGCCCCGCTGCTTGAATCCGAACAGCAATTACTACAAGTACAGCAGCAGTTAGAACAAAATTTAGCACAGCAAAATACCCTACTGCTGCAAACAGCACATTTCCAAGTTTTAGATGAAGCACTATCTGCACATCTCAGCCCATTACAGCGCTTTATTCAAAGTTATGTGCAATTTGAGCAGCAATATGGTGATGTCGCTCAAGCCACGCAGCAAGTCGCTCAAAAGCAGCAGCAGCTCGAACAGCTCATTCAGCAATTTGGGCAAGACCAAGCGCTTAACGCTAAAATTACAGGCTTGCGCACAGCGCGTGAAGACTTATTACATCGTCTCAATCAGTTGGATGTGACCAAGAGTCATTGGCTGCGTTACCATGCTATTTATGTTGAACATCAACAAAAGTTGCAAGACCAGCACCAACTGCAAAGTGATCTCGCTCAGCATCAGCAGCAACTCAGCACAGCTGAAACTGAGTTTCATGCACAAAAAGCGGCTCGAGAGAGTTTGCAAACTGTATTGCAGCAGCAGCGATTACTGCATGCAGAAAATATCGAACAGCTCAGAGCTAATCTGGTTGCGGGTGAAGCATGTTTGGTCTGCGGCAGCACCGAACACCCATATACACATAACCAAGATGTGCTTTCCCATGAACTTTTAAAGCTGCACGAACAACAGGAACAGCAAGCGCTAGCGCAAGAAAAAGCAGCCTTTGATGTGTGGCAGCAACTGCAAAAAAAATGCACACAGCAGTCCACTGCATTTGAAACCAATGCACAGCAACTCACCGCTATCAGCACGCAACAGAGCAATGCCCAGAGCCAGCTTGAGCAATCACTTCATGCACTGAATATTCCATACGATTTAAATTCAGATTTAAGCTTGCTTGAAACGGCTATAACGCATCATATTGCACAAACACAGCAGTCTTTGCAGCAAACAGAAGCTGATTTAAAAATCCATGAACAGGCGCAGCAAAACAGCCATACTTTGTCTCAAGACATTCAGCACACTACACAGCAGCTGACCGATGTACAGCATGCTGAACAAAATATTCAGCCTATTTTGTCTTTATTCAATGACACTGAAAAACTCGCATGGCAGCAGTTGACCAGCACCGCTGCTGAACAAATTTATAATCAATTACAGCAAAGACTTAACACGTTAAAACAGCGTAATGAATTAAACACGCAACTGAATCAAAAAACACAGCAGCTGGAACAGGCGATACAGCGCACAAAATTCAGTCAAGAGAATATTGCAGCAACTGAAAAACGAATTGCGGCGCTCTTAGCAGAAGGTAAACAAAATAGCGATCTTGCAATCCAAGCTATTTTTACCATGACCCAAGTGACTGTTGAAAAACCGCATGAATGGTTATCACAGTTTGAGCAAAACCGACAACAGCTGCAGACTCAGTTTAATATGGTCCGTCAACACTTTGAGCAGCTGCGCCAAGCCTTTGAAACGGCACAAGCAGCACTGCAAAAATATCAAGCCCAGCAACTACAATTGCAAAATCAACAAGAAGCTGCTGCTCAAAGTATTCAACAGTGGTTAGCACTGCATAACGATTTTAATGACACCCTGTTACAGCAGTTCGGTGAAATTACACATGAGCAAGAGCTGCAACTGAAACAGCAAATTATCGCGGCTGAACGTGCATATAGCGATGCACAATCTGCCAAAAAAACATTGGATGAGCAATTACAGCAGCACTTAACACTGCAGCCTGAAATCACATTTGAAGCCCTGCTTGCACAATTACAAAGCTTGGTTGAACAAATGACCCAAGTGATGGAACAGCGTGATGAGGTGAAACTCAAACTTGAAGTACATCAGCGCAACATCGCAAAACAGCAGCAATTTGCCGAACAGATTCAACAGATCCAATCTGAAGAGCACCGTTGGAATAAAATTTCGAGCTTAATGGGTGACGCAACGGGCAAAAAATTCCGTGATTTGGCGCAGCAATATAACCTCGATATTTTAATCGAATATGCAAATCAGCAATTGGCGATGCTATCTCAGCGCTATACCTTAAAACGCCTTGAAAACTCTTTAAGCCTAGCCATTGTCGATCATGATATGGATGGTGAAACCCGCTCTGTCTCTTCGCTTTCAGGCGGTGAGTCGTTCTTAACCGCGCTCGCTTTATCCTTAGCCATTGCCAGCATGGCATCAGGTACAACAAAAATTGAAAGCCTGTTTATTGATGAAGGCTTCGGTACGCTCGATGCATCAAGCCTGCATATGGTGATGAATGCGCTGGATCAGCTGCAAAACCAAGGGCGTAAAGTGGTGCTGATCTCCCATATTCAAGAAATGCATGAGCGCATTCCTGTACAAATACAGGTGAATCCTGTGGGCGCTGGCGCAAGTACTATCCAAATCGCATCTTAAATAAAAAGCCTGCTTCAAGCAGGCTTTTTATACTTCTTTGATCATCTAAAATTTACTTAGCCAATGGGCGCAGCGTTAATATCTGTTCACTGCGTCCAAACGGGCCTTGTAAATCATGCAAAATCGCACTGCTTAATCCAATTCCATCTGTTCCATATTGCTGAACCGTTTCCAATCCAAGCCATTTTCCTGCCGGCGCACGGTGCAAATGAATCTGCAAATCTAAGTTTGGAAAGCCCCATTTCATGGGGAACCCTTGCCGTGACACAACACCATTCGCAGTGTCAACTAACCCCATGAGACGGACAAAATCTGCTGTTGCTTTCCCTTCAACCATATCATATGCAGTCGTTAGCCAAACAATACCTTTGCCAGCCCGCCGTTCATGGCTTCGCGCTTCAATCGACTGAATAAACTTGCCTGGCCATTGATAGATACCTTCCCAAATTGGCGCATTTTCAGGCCCCAAAACTTGATGATCTTCAACGCCGCTTATCTCTGCTGAGTTTTGCGTCATCATTCGCCATGTCCGTGCCGAAATGCAGCTTTTACCCTGTACCCGCATTTCAGATTCAATCAGCTCAATCGTTTTGCCAGGACGGATCACTTGCGTGATGATTTGAAACTCGCCAGCAGGAATTAAACCTAAGATATCGAGGCTGATGCGCCCAATCCGCATCCCTTCACGCGGCGAAAATTGATTTAATTCCTCACAAATGATGCCTGCAGCTGGCGCCATGTGCTGCTCATGCGCATTCCATGCGCCCTGAGCTAAATCTGTCGAACGGTAATGTGCCGTGACACGGCCTTGCGCGTCTATGTCACGCTGAATCAGCTGATAATATGCAGTCATGAACGTCCCTATTTGTCCAAATGTTGAATTACTTTAATATCAAAAACATCTTGATTATTTTGTACTCAACTTTCATGTAAAGTTCAAATTTTAAAGCTCACTTTGAACCCTAAGGTTTCATGCATTGTTAAAATTGATCTGCTGTGCTTGCACTTTTAAGTCTCATTTTTCAAAGGCTGGCTGGACTTGCTGCCTTATTTTGAATAATCACGCGCACCAAATAATGCCGTACCAACGCGCACCATAGTAGAACCAGCCGCGATCGCATCCGTCATGTCACTGGACATGCCCATACTTAAGGTATCCCAGTCTTCAGGTTTTGCATGCAGCTCTTTGACTTGCTCAAACAATGTTTTCGCATCTGTAAAGGCTTGCGGATGATTTGGCGCAGGGATCACCATAAGTCCGCGCAGCCGAAGATTTGGCAATGCAGAAATTTGTGCGACCAAATCTGCAACCTCATTGGGCTGGCAGCCATCTTTGGTATCTTGCGCATCAATATTGACCTGCAGGCAAATATTTAATGGCGCTTGAGTTTCTTCCCGCTGACTCGATAAACGCTCTGCAATAATTAAACGGTCTACCCCATGCACCCAAGCAAAGCTTGAAGCCAAATGCTTGGTTTTATTACGCTGTACATGGCCAATAAAATGCCATTCAATCTCTAAATCTTTGAGTGCTTCTATTTTATCTAAAGATTCCTGCAAATAATTTTCGCCAAAGGCACGCTGACCTGCAGCATACATTTCACGCAGCATTTCACTGGGATGCGTCTTGGATACCGCCAGTAATTGCACGGATTCAGCCGTACGGCCAGCTGCTGTACTTGCCTGCTGAATTTGCTGCAATACCTGTGCGCGGGCTTGTTGAAGTGTATTCATTGACGAGGTTCTCATTTCATTCATCTTTTTTTTCTTTGCCCTTTAACTAACAGTTGGTTAAGCTGAGGGAAAGCCTTATTATTCTATCAAAATAATTAAGATTTAGACGCACTCGGGGATTTTATGGATATCACAGAATTACTTGCCTTTTCTGCAAAAAATGGCGCTTCAGATTTACACTTATCGGCTGGCATGCCGCCTCTAATCCGTGTTGACGGCGAAGTCCGCCGCATTAACCTGCCAGCGCTTGAACATAAAGAAGTACACAAACTGGTGTATGACATTATGAATGATAAACAGCGCCGTGATTTTGAAGAAAAACTTGAAACGGACTTTTCATTTGAAGTGCCTGGCGTCGCCCGCTTCCGTGTCAACGCATTCAACCAAAACCGCGGTGCCGGCGCTGTATTCCGTACCATTCCCTCTAAAGTGCTTTCTATGGAAGACTTGGGCATGGGCCAAATCTTTAAAGAAATTTGCGAATACCCTCGCGGCATCGTACTGGTCACTGGCCCAACAGGTTCTGGTAAATCAACCACGCTGGCTGCCATGATGGATTACATCAATGACAACCGTTATGACCATATTTTAACGGTCGAAGATCCGATCGAATTTGTACATCAGTCTAAAAAATGCCTGATTAACCAGCGTGAAGTCCACCGCGATACACACGGCTTTAACGAAGCGCTCCGCTCGGCGCTGCGTGAAGACCCTGACATTATCTTGGTCGGCGAGATGCGTGACCTTGAAACCATCCGTTTGGCATTAACCGCTGCGGAAACGGGTCACTTGGTGTTCGGCACACTGCATACCACTTCTGCGGCTAAAACCATTGACCGTGTCATTGACGTATTCCCTGCTGAAGAAAAAGACATGGTTCGCGCCATGCTGTCTGAATCATTGCAAGCCGTGATTTCACAAACCCTGCTGAAGAAAAATGGCGGCGGACGTGTAGCAGCGCATGAAATCATGATCGGTATTCCAGCCATCCGTAACTTAATCCGTGAAAACAAAGTTGCACAAATGTATTCTGCAATTCAAACCGGTGCTAACTACGGTATGACCACACTGGATCAAAGCTTAAAAACACTGGTTTCTAAAGGCATTATCAGTCCGCAGACTGCACGTACAGCAGCAAAACAGCCAGAATCTTTCTTATAAAAATCAGCTTTAATTATTTTGGGGACATTTTATGGATTTTAACGGCTTACTCGACTTTATGGTGGAAAAAAAGGCATCAGACCTTTTCATTACTGCCGATGTCGAGCCGTCCATGAAAATTAACGGCCAGATTGTACCTATCGGTTCGACTAAACTGCCAGGATCAACCGTTGGCCAGCTATTAAATGCAATCATGACGGATAAACAGCGCAAAGAATTTGCAGAGACACGCGAATGCAACTTTGCCATCAGCAATCCATCTAAATCGGCCCGTTTCCGTGTCAGCGCATTCCAGCAGCGTGATGAGCCCGGCATGGTGCTGCGCCGCATTGAAACCATCATTCCAACCATGGAAGATCTCAAGCTGCCGCCAATTCTTAAAGAGCTGGCAATGACCAAGCGCGGCATTATTATCTTTGTCGGCGCAACGGGTACAGGTAAATCAACGTCGCTTGCATCTCTCGTGGGTTACCGCAATCAAAATTCAAAAGGCCATATCATTACCATTGAAGACCCGATTGAATTTGTACACGAGCACCAAGGCTGTATTATCACCCAGCGTGAGGTTGGCATTGATACAGATTCATTTGAAATTGCGCTGAAAAATACCCTGCGTCAAGCGCCTGATGTCATCCTGATTGGTGAAATCCGTTCGCGTGAAACCATGGATTATGCGATTGCCTTTGCCGAAACGGGCCACTTGGTTTTTGCAACCCTGCATGCCAACAACGCCAACCAAGCTTTAGACCGTATTATTCACTTCTTTGAAGCTGACCGTCATAGCCAGCTGTTCATGGACTTGTCACTTAACTTAAAAGCGATTGTTGCGCAGCAGCTGATTCCAACGGTAGACGGCAACTCACGCCGCGCTGCAATTGAGATCCTCATTAACTCGCCGTTAATTTCTGACATGATCCGTAAAGGTGATGTGCATGAAATTAAAGACTTAATGAAGCGTTCACGTGAACTGGGCATGCAGACCTTTGACCAAGCGCTGTTTGACTTGTACAAAGCGAAGCAGATTACCTATAAAGATGCCTTAAAACATGCTGACTCACCAAACGACTTGCGTCTGCAAATCAAATTGTCAGAAGAAGGCGGTGACCGCTTAATGAATGCCAGTAAAAACATTACCTTTGACGGCCAAGTTTAAACTGCAGCCATCAAGCAGAAAAACCGAGTTTAATCTTTAACTCGGTTTTTTATTTCTGCATTTTTTCACATATAAAAAGGGAGTTCATTAGAACTCCCTTTTTATATGTTTTCGGCATCAGCGCAAAACTTACTTTTTACGGTAAGCGTCCTGACATTCAGGCGCATCACAGTAGCCATATAAGTTTAATGAGTGGCCAGTCAGCTCGAAACCGAATTTCTTCGCAACTTCGTGCTGTTCATGCTCAATCACGTCATTTGTAAATTCAACTACTTTGTTGCAGTTTTGACATACAATATGATCATGATGATCTTCCTGCATAATCTCAAATACAGAATGATTATTTTCAAAATGGTGGCGCTGGATAATTCCTGCTGCTTCAAACTGTGTTAACACACGATACACAGTTGCTAAACCAACATCTTCACCTTGTTCAAGTAAAGTTTTATAAATGTCTTCCGCACTTAAATGATGTTGCTTTGAATTTTCCAATAATTCCAATATTTTAATACGTGGAAGCGTAACTTTTAGTCCAGCTTTGCGCAAATCTTGGTTTGATATAGGCATGAAAAAAGGTCTCTCAACAAAATTAAAGTTGGAATATGCAACAAACTTTAGATGCAGTATGATCTATCCTTGGATCAAATGCATCATAATTAATTTGGGATAGTGTAGCAAAATGCAAAAAATCATGCTGACGTTGTTCGTCACTTCATTGCTCGTAGGCTGTTCAACCTTGGGCGTTTATAAAGTTGATATTCCTCAAGGAACGCCTCTAACTCAAGCACAAGCTTCAAAAATCCAAGTTGGCATGACTTTCCAACAAGTGCGTTTTTTACTTGGCAGCCCAACAGTTACAGATCCAATGAATCCTTTACGCTGGGACTATATCTACCAGTATACCCCAGGAACCTATGCTAAAAAAGCAAAGATTCCGGCAGCGCATGGCCAGCACCTGAAAGTGTACTTCTCACAAAACGGCATTGTAGAAAAGGTTGAAGGTCTAGAAACGATTCCTGAATCTCAACCTGGCCTGCCGGGTTCGAAAGAAGCCATTCTTACTGCACCGCCACTATAGTCAGTTTAAAATAAAAAGAAACCCCTCACTGAGGGGTTTTTTTTATGACTGCAATTGTTTAAAGCGATTCCCGCGGCAATAACGGCTTACAGGATTCTTCGCCGCCCTATTTCGCCGTATGTCTTTTGGATTAATCGTTAATGCGCGATAAATTTCCACACGGTCACCCGCTTGCAGCACCTGTTCAGCATCTGGCAAACGTATGCCAAAGATACCCAGCTGCAGCGGCTCAGGCAGATCAGCCTGCTGGCGGATGCCGCTATGTTCTATAGCATCTAATGCCGTCATGCCTTCCTGAAATGGCACTGCAATATGAAATTGCTGCTCAGGAGCCGCATAAGCGACCCAAACTTGCTGTATAGCCATTAGAACAGTTTTCCAATGACCGCTGCTATCGCAAGCAGAATAGACAGCGGCAGCACAATACGTACCGCGATACGCCAAAGGTTATACGACACTTCATTGCTGAAATTCATTGATTTACGCAAATGGCTGATTTTCATAATCCAGCCTGCAAATAATGCATATACCAGACAAATCACCAGTCCCCATAACATAAGTACCGAATTTAATACGGTATGAATGCCAGGTACAACCCAAAGTACAGCTGGAATCACTAAAACTGCCCATTGCACGATAACAGCCAGCTGACGCTGCTGCAGCTGTTCACGCGCCATATTCAGCAGCATGCCTGCCGCCATGACCGCGGCAAATACAATTGCATAAGCAGGAACAGCCGCTTGAATGGCAAAGAAACCAAACGCAATCACAGCCAATAGCTGCGCTATCCAAATGGGCAATACCGTTGATGTCGCCGCATTTTGCTGACTGACGGCAACTAAACTGCTCTGCCAATACAAGCCAAGACCTAGACCGCTGGCAACCAATGCTAAGACCGTTGCACTGCCCCATTCACTAAATTCAACAGGTGTGACCTGCCAAGCTGGCAGCTGTGCGCCCATAACATTAGCCAACACCAAAGATGCCAAAACACCGGCTGCTGTCAGCAATACCGTAATCTGACGCGGCACAAATGAAAGCGCAATTGCTGCAATAATCAATACTGCCGCAACAATATTTGGCGCAATGTCTTGCAATGCAAATTGAGATAACGTCAAGCTTGATTGCGACAGCATGCCGCCTGCAAGAAATGGAATAAATACTGCGCCTAACCAGCCTGCTGCACGCCACTTTGCAGAAGCATCTGCATCACGCGTCAAACTGGATAATGCCTGTAAAGCAGTGGTCTTAGAACGCTTTGCCAGCGCAATTTCTAAATAGCAAAGCGGCAATGCCAAAATCAGCATAGTCGCTAACCAAAGCAGCCAAAAGTCTAGCTGACGGTCAATTTGAATCCCTGTTATCGGCGCAAGTGCTGCAATAATAATAAAAGATAAGCAAAAAGCCATCAGAGGCGATAACCATTTTGACATAGCATGATCCTGCATGATGCGGTCCTTAAAAAATTCTAGCGCTATTTTGCCCTGCTCTTCATGGAAAATCAAAAACAAAAAGCAAACCATCTTTCGATGATTTGCTGCGCGAAGTTTTATTAAATTTTAATTCTTGTTATCTCGTTCATCTTTATTATGAGAAGAAACGAGCGAACCAGTTCTTCCCTTTTTTCTGTTCTTTCTCTTTAATGATGCCCATCATGTTTTCTTTTACTGCACCGACATAATCTGCATCATCATGCTGAATATGGTTAATCAGCCATTTTGCCAGTACTTCATTCAATTCAGATTCGATTGAATCGCCTGCTAAAAAACGTTCACGGTAGCTTTCAATTTTTTTAATAAATAGATCATGAACGCGCTTATGCGGTACACGGTATTTATAGCCCGCTTCTTCTTGAAGCGATTCTTCGAATGTAAAATGCGACTGTGTATAATCAATAATATTATCGAGTACTTCTTTAATACGTTCACGATCAGTATTAGCGTTAACCCCATCAATTTCATTGATATAGTCAAGAATGCGTTTATGCTGATCGTCAATCACATCGATACCAGTATTGTATTCTGGAACCCATTTCATTTTCATTACGACCACCTATCAAATCTAAGGACTTATCACATAAATGAATGATATAGAGAAATAAATTAAATAAAAATGAAGTGAATTACTCGGGTTTAGGCTTTTTCACATCAAAATCAGGTAAGCTTTTGTTTTTAATTGTTATTAATTGGAATCTCGACCATAAGAGTCAGATATTAAATGATCAATCTATCATTTTAAATATTATCTAAAATAATGAAATTACCGTGAAATACTACAAATCATCAGGTAAATAGGCATAGTATTTCACACTTCCGCAACAGTCAGTAAATATCTGCCTGTGTAATACGGCGTAATGATGGGTCTAGACGTTCACGGTCCAAACGTTCTACATGGCTCATTGAATGGCGGATTGGACGGCCATGCTGAAATAAAATCATTTCGCCCGGCTGAAATGCAGTCCAGACTTCATTCTGCGTCAGCGGTTCAGTTGTAATAACTGCCACGCGGTCTTCTGGCGTCGTCACTTCACTGAAATCCACTTCAACATCTAAATCAATCAGCTGCGCCGGCTGAAAAGGATACTCACGCACCAGCCAATGCAGTTTAGTAATCGCATAGCTGAATAGCGCTTGACCGTTGGATAAACAAAAATTGAACGTGCCATGTTCAGCAATTTGAGGCGAAATCTCAATTAATAAATCAAAAACCTGATCTAGACTCGGCTCTTCATAGCCGAATCGTTTTACCAGCTGTTCCAGCAAATAACAAAAAGCCAATTCACTGTCTGTATTGCCTACTGGAGTAAAGCGGCCAACCAGCTCTGGCGCAAATCCATGCAAATCACCATTATGCGCAAAAATCCACTGACGGCCCCAGAGCTCGCGGCTAAAAGGATGTGAGTTTTCTAAATTGATTTTGCCCTGCGTGGCTTTACGGATATGCGCAATAACATTGCGTGATTTAATCGGATAATTGCGAACCAATTCTGCAATTGGAGACTCTACGGCAGATTGATTATCTACAAATAAGCGGCAAGCTTTGTCTTCAAAAAATGCAATGCCAAAACCGTCACAATGATCGGAGGTAATGCCTGCCCGCTGCGAAAACCCGCGGAACGAAAAAGTAATATCCGTTGGCGTCGCACAATTCATACCTAAGAGCTGGCACATAATCTTCATCATCATAATAAGGTCAATGATGAAACTATTTTGCATCAGTCATCTGGCTATTACAAACAGCAAAGAATACGATCTTTATAAAATATTAAGAATTCTGCATAATTTTCTTTTGCAGAATGAAATTTTTAGCCATTTGACTCACTTCCAGATGAACAAAATAATCCAAACAATTAAAAGCTTCATCATAATATGCCTCACGCGAAAGCGTGGCCTGCATTTTTAAATAGATATCAAACAGCTTAGGCATGCGTTCATCCTGCGAAAAGCTATAAGCCGGGTACGGCGGTGTAAATGCTTGATGCGCCTGAACCGTATTGCTTTGTTCATGCAAACGCTGCACAAGCTGATGTGTATGATATGCCCGCGCTTCGTTGCCCTGCATACGGATACTGACACAGCCGATCACATGTTTGGCTTTCATTTCCCAAAGCACTTTGGACATCAAATGCAGCCATAAAATAGAAAGCGCTTTACCAGAGCGGTACTTGGGGTGTACGCAAGTACGGCCAATCTCAACGATATTTTCCAGATGCCCCAGTGGCTCAGAGATATTAAACTCCTGCTGACTGTAGCTTTTTTCTTTCAGCTCATGGCCTTGCAGCAGTTTAATACGGGTATATGCTGCAATTTCCCGTGTCCATTTATCCCGCAGCACAGCATGTTCACAGTTAAAATCATAAAAGTCCTGATCCAAATTTTGATCAAAACGTATGCCAAATTGTTTGGAAAATTGCGCGGCGCGAAATTGCTGTATTTCACGCAATCCGTTCAGATCACTGACCCATTCAAATTTATATGCAGCGTTTTTTGAATTTTTCTTTTGAAAAGGGAAAATAAAGCTTTGGCGGTACTGGTTCAGCTTATCCAACATCAAGTATTTCCTTCATGCTTTTTGATCTACATTAGGCACTCCCAATGACATTTTCATGACGGCAATAAAACTTGCTGTAAAAGTTCAGTCCATAAAAAAAGCCCCATGTAATGGAGCTTTTCTTTGAACACTTAAAATAAAGTTTTAAAACGCAGCATTATGCTTTTTTCGCTGGCTGACGGTTGGTAATTAAAGTACCCACGCCATGATCTGTGAAGATCTCGAGTAAAGTTGCATGCGGTACGCGGCCATCCACAATATGCGCGCTCACTACACCGCCTTTTACGGCATCTAATGCACAGCCGACTTTTGGAATCATACCGCCATAAATCACACCAGTTTCAATCAGACGATCTACTTCCTGCGTGCTTAAGCCCGTCAGCAAGTTTTTATTTTCATCCAATACACCGCTAATGTTCGTCAGTAAAATCAGCTTCTCAGCACCTAACGCTTCTGCAACCTTGCCTGCAACTAAGTCTGCATTGATGTTATAGGTATTGCCTTCTTCATCTACACCAAGCGGCGCAATCACTGGAATGAAATCACCTTGCGTAAACATTTCAAGCACATCAGTTTTAACACCAACAACTTCACCCACTAAACCAAGATCAATTTCTTGAATTGAACCGTCTTCAGCAGTTTTCTGCATTAAAAGTTTTTGTGCGCGAAGCAAGTTACCGTCTTTACCAGTCAAACCAATCGCACGGCCGCCATGTTTATTAATCAGGTTCACAATCGACTTGTTTACGCTGCCGCCCAGTACCATTTCCACAACTTCCATCGTTGCAGGATCTGTTACACGCATGCCGTCAATACGGTCAGACTCACGGCCTAACTGTTTAAGGAATGAGTCAACTTGCGGACCGCCGCCATGCACAACAATCGGATTTAAGCCAACTGTTTTCAACAACACGATATCGCGCGCAAATGAACTTTCCAACTCTGGATCAGTCATCGCGTTGCCGCCATACTTCACAACCAGCGTTTTGCCTGAAAAACGTTGAATATACGGCAAAGCTTCGGTCAAAATTTGTGCTTTGCCGATGCCAGTCTGTTGATGCGGCATTCGCCTCTCCTTAATAAGCATCTGATATGTCTTGAGCAATCAGTGGAAATTGCTCAGCTATCATATTAACAAACAGGCTGTGTATCTCAGCTAAACGTGATGCTGTGTCTGCATCAAAACGCAATGTGAAGTACTCACCTGTATTCGATGCTCGAATGATGCCAAATCCATCATCAAAATCAAGACGTATGCCGTCGATTTTACTGATTTCTGCATTTAAATATGCTGACTGGCGTTCAACTTCAGCTAAAACCGTTTTTGGGTCGGTGTGATGCGTGCTGATATAAATATCTTCTGTGCCTAAGCGTTCAGGATAAGCTTCTAAGGCTTGTGACAGGGTCATATTTTTTTGCTGTAAATATTCCATGATGCGAAGCGCCGCATATAAGCCGTCATCATAACCCCAGCCGCGTCCATCATTAAAGACATAATGGCCTGCATATTCACCGCCAAATACCGCTTTGCCCTGTGAGTGCGCTAAATACTTACGTAAGAAGGTGCTGCCCGTACGGAGCATTGTGGCCCGACCATTAAGCGCCTCTACGGTTTTACGCAGCATGGTTGAACATTTCACATCATAAACAACTTCACGCTGCGGATGCTCACTCAGGCACATTTCTGCAAATAGGCACAATAAGCGGTCTGCAGTAATTATTTTGCCCTGTTCATCAATCATCACAAGACGGTCACCGTCACCATCCAGCGCGATGCCTAAGTCAGCCTGCTGTTCCAGCACAAACTTGCGGATTTGCGTTAAATGCGCTTCTTGTGACGGATCTGGCGCATGATCTGGAAATTCTCCATTGGCTGTACAGCGTAAAGCCTTCACCTCGCAGCCCAGTTTATTTAATACTAAATTTGCACAGCGCCCTGCTGAACCATGCATACCGTCCAGCACAACTTTAAAACGTTTATTTAACTGTATATCGGCTAATAATGCATGCTGATATTGCAGGCAATATATAGGAAATATTTGATGCTGCGTATCTTTATGCTGCATCGTGCTGACAGGTACAAAATGGCTTTTTGCATCTGCAGCGACTTGCTGAATCATTTCAGGCGCAGGCGGCTCTGCCTGCAATATCCATTTAATGCCATTATCAGATTTTGGATTATGGCTTGCAGTCACCATAATGCCGTTGCCGCCAAAATCACGCGCGACATAATACAGCATCGGGCTGGAACAGCAGCCAATAATCACAGACTCAATGTCATATTCTGCACAGACAGAATGAATGATTGCCGCATATTGCGGACTGCTTAAACGCGCGTCATAACCGATTGCCAGCTGTTTTTGCCCTGCGCGCGCATACTGCTGCGCTAAGCCATGTGCAATGGCGCGCACCATATCGCTGGTCAGCAGTGAAGATTTTCCGCGGATATCATACGCACGAAAAATTTGTGTCGGGAAATTATTAAGCAGTGAACCCATAACCTATTCTTCTTTTAATTGTCATGATCAATATAGGCCAGTTCAATAAGTCTGCTGTTGCATTGATAAAACAATTAAATATCTAGTTCGAAAACATCCTTCTTTTAGCGCATTTTAATTGATTTATCAATTCATAAAAATTAAACACCTGAAGCCTAAAACATTTAAGTTAAGACCTTTTCCATTTTCTTCACCAAGATCAAATGATGCTGCAGGTTTTACAAATTTATGATTTAAATAAAAAATACGCTAAAAAAGCCCCAATAAATAAATTTTAAAAACGTATACGGCTCAAACTTGCCATACACAAAAATGAAACGCTGTTGTTTTTGCGTGAACAATCACGGTAAATAGCAACCCTTTACCCCCACGGACTAAACTGCAAACCCGCTCAGCATATGCCATGCCTCTATATAACAGCAATCACCAGAAATGGGGATTCTGCATTTTTTAGGTCAATCAATAGCAAAGCATTTAATTTCAGCACATTATTTAACTTAAATAGCAGATAAAAACTCTTTTTTAAATCAATAGATAAATATAATTGCAAAACTGTTTTTTAATTTTATCTGATGATTATCTGATTTTGATATTTACATTATAGATTGTTTTTTAGACAAAAATACACTCATTTTCTTCAAGAAAACACAGCTTTTAGTCCAGACTTAAATGATAAAAAGGCGCAAATATGCACCTTTTTATACAGTTCAGCAATTAATTTTTGCCTGTATGGCCAAAACCGCCTGCACCGCGTTCAGTTGCTTCAAATTCTTCAACTAAATCAAATTGCGCTTGTACAACTGGAACCAATACATACTGCGCTAAGCGTTCGCCCGGCTCTAAACTAAATGCTGTCTGGCTGCGGTTCCATACAGAAACCATCAGTTCGCCTTGGTAGTCAGAATCAATTAAACCCACCAAATTACCAAGTACGATACCGTGTTTATGGCCTAGGCCTGAACGCGGTAAAATTAAACCGGCAAAGTTTGTATCTTCAATATAAATGGCTAAGCCCGTTTTCACTAAAACGGTTTGTCCTGGCTCAATAACAGTAGTTTCAGCAACGCATGCGCGCAAGTCTAATCCAGCTGAACCTGCCGTTGCGTAGCTTGGCATTGGCCATTCATTGCCTAAACGTGCATCGAGTACTTTTACTTGAACTTTCATGGTTCATTCCTATTTCAATATTGCTCATTTTAAAATGATTGTTAGCGCTTAATCAGCGCCCGTAAATTGTCCAAATAATGCTGCGCCTGCTGTTTCGGATCGATATTGCCCGCAAGTTTTTTCTTGCGGCCAAGCCATTCCAGCTCATCCTGCGGCAGTTCATCCAAGAACCGGCTTGGGGTCATTTGTTTCATTTGACCGCCTGCTTTGCGTTGCTCTGCCAATGTAATGGTCAAACCTTGACGTGCACGGGTAATACCCACATACATCAGACGGCGCTCTTCCTCTACCGTCTCTGCAGCAATCGAGTTTTTATGCGGCAGCAGTTCTTCTTCGAGACCAATCAAATACACATATGGAAATTCCAAGCCCTTAGAAGCATGCAGCGTCAGCAAGTTCACTTTGTCAGTGTCTTCGTCTTCCTGCTGCTGTTCCAGCATATCCAGAAGCACCATTTTACGGATGACGCTTTCAATGTTCTTTTCATCTACATCTTCAGCGCGGTTAATCAAGCTCTGAATACTGCTGTACAGCACTTCAATATTATCCAGCTTGGTTTTTTCCTGAGCGGGAGTCGCGGCTGTTTCTTTGACATAATCAATATAGCCAGCTTCCACCATCATCTGGCGGATGATCGGCACAGGCTCATCATCTTCCAGCAAATTGCGGGTGTAGCTCTCAATAAAATCATGAAACTCTGCCAGCTGCGTGGTGGCTTTTTTCGGAATTGCCATAGTTAAGCGCTGATCGCCTGCAGCCGCCAGCAGCGATAAATGATTTTCCTGCGCAAACAAACCCAATTTTTCCAATGTAACCGGACCAATCGCCCGTTTAGGCGTATTGATAATCCGCAGGAATGCACTGTCATCTTCTGGATTGATAATCAGGCGCAAATAACTCATGAGGTCTTTAATTTCAGCGCGCGCAAAGAATGACTGTCCGCCCGATAATTTGTATGGAATTTGCATTTGGCGCAGCTGTGTTTCAAGTGCACGCGCTTGGAAATTGCCGCGGTATAAAATGGCATAGTCTTTCCAGCTTTTACCGTTCATCAGCTTGTGCGTAATCAAATCTTTAACGACGCGTTCTGACTCATCATCATCATTGCGGCAAGTAATCACGCGGATGACTTCACCATGCCCCTTATCTGACCATAATTTTTTATCAAAAATATGCGGATTGTTGCCAATGACGGTATTGGCCGCTTTTAAAATACGGCTCGTCGAACGGTAGTTCTGTTCCAGCTTAATCACTTTTAAATTGCGGAAGTCTTCATTCAGCAGCGCCATATTTTCAGGTTTCGCGCCGCGCCATGCATAAATCGATTGGTCGTCATCCCCTACCGCAGTGAACTGCCCCATCACACCAACCAGCAGTTTGACTAAAATATACTGCGCGGTATTGGTATCCTGATATTCGTCGACCAATAAATAGCGGATACGGTTTTGCCAGCGGTCACGCACTTCTGCATTTTCTTGCAGCAGACGTGTCGGCATCACAATCAGGTCATCAAAATCAACCGCATTATAGGCGCGTAAATTGCGCTCATAGAGCTGATATAAATGCGCCATCTGCACATCTTCAGCAGTTTCACAGGTCGTGTGCGCCTGCTCTGGCGGAATCAAGTCATTTTTCCAATCCGAAATCATTTTCATGGCTTTCGCGATCAGCTCTTTACTCTCTGCGCCGGACAAATTGTCACGGTGCATCAAGTCCATCAATATTCGTTTGCAGTCGTCAGCATCTAAAATAGAAAAGTTATTTTTAAGCGGCGTATTTTTAAGCTCAAGACGCAGTAAATTCAAACCAAAAGTATGGAAAGTCGAAACCGAAAGACCTTTTGCCTCTTCACGTGTCAACAGCTTTGTTACACGTTCTTTCATTTCACGCGCAGCTTTGTTGGTAAAGGTCATCGCCGTAATACGGTGCGCAGGTATGCCGCAATGCTTGACCAAATAGGCAATTTTTCGGGTAATGACCGATGTCTTGCCTGAACCAGCCCCTGCAAGCACTAACAAGGGTCCTTGAGTATATTTCATGGCTTCAAGTTGCTTGTCGTTCAATTGACTTGCGAGTGACATAGATTTTCCTCTTCCTGATTCGGTGTCGATTATAGTCATGTCATGCGCAGTTTCATAACCCCAAAAGTCATTTTCAGCGCATAAAAAAAACCGCCTCACGGCGGCTTTTTTGTTTAAGTCACTAAATATTATTTAGTTTCGTAAACAGAAATTTCCACACGGCGGTTTTGTTCACGGCCAGCAGCTGTTGAGTTGTCAGCAACAGGTGAAGTTGAACCATAACCTTTCGCAGTAATGCGAGCTGCAGAGATACCTTGAGACGCAAGGTAGTTTTTCACTGAGTTCGCACGGTTTTGAGACAATGGATTGTTGATCGCATCAGAACCTGTGTTGTCTGTGTGACCATGTACAACAATTGCCAATTTGTTCGCAGTACCGTCTTCACGCAATACTTTAGCAACATCATTCAAAGCTGACTGGAATTGAGCTTGAATTGTAGATGAATTCGTTGCGAAAGTTACTGAAGGCATCACAAGGTTGATCGAACCGTCTGGATTACGGCCTACATCTACACCTGTACCAGCCAATTCTTGTTTAAGACGCTGTTCTTTTTTGTCTAAAAGAAGACCTGCGCCTGCGCCTACAACAGCGCCAATTGCAGCTGCTTGACCCATTTTATCCTTGTCAGCATTTGAGTAAGCAATACCAGCACCCAATAAAGCGCCAAGACCTGTACCGATTGCCGCTTTGTCATATTCCATGTTTTGGCAGCCTGTAAGCGCCATTGCCCCAACAACCGCTGTAATTACTAGTGCACGCATCGCATGACTCCTTTTTGTGTTTTGTATATTTGATACAGAATGATAATGAATGAAAGCCAATGCTGAGAACATTGAATTTTTGTTAATAATAAAACGTTTATTTACATTTTGTAATAAATAAAAAGGGAAAAAGTGCAAACTTCATCAAATTTTCTCCACAGTTATATTTATAGACTTTTTTATTTTTATAACAGGCTCTATATTTGTTCAATTCGACAAATTTGAAAATTTGATCTTAGGGTTTTATATGTCATCTGAAAACAAGAAGCAACCAGCATTAAAAAAAATCACACGCGGTCTGACTGTAGGTTCTGTCATTACAGGCAGTACTTTTTTTCATGGTCCTCCTGTACTTGCTCTCGGTCTGACCAAGCTATTTAAAAAATCTAAAAAAGTAGATGAAACCAATATTAAAATTACCAACAGCTGGCTCACCGTCAATAACTGGCTGATTGATCATGTGCTGCCTAATACAAAGTGGGATATTACGGTAGATGCTGACTTAGAGCTGAGTATGAATGGCCGCTATTTAATGGCCTGTAACCATCAAAGCTGGGTAGATACAACTGTTAATCAATACTTTGGCTTAACACGAATGCCCCTAACCCGCTTTTTCACCAAGTGGGAGCTGATCTTCATTCCATTTGTCGGTCAAGCTTTTAAAATCTTAGGCTTTCCAATGATGAAGCGCCACAGCAAGGAACAGATTGCAAAAAATCCTGAACTGAAATACCGAGATATGGAAGAAGCGCGCAAATCCTGCGAACAGCTTCTGAGCCAGCCTTTCACTCTGCTGAATTATTTAGAAGGCACACGTTTTACCCCAGAAAAACACCAGCAGCAGAAATCCCCTTATACCAATTTGCTTAAACCGAAAGCAGGCGGTCTTGCTTTGGCATTGAGCATTTTAGGTGACAAAATTGATGCATTAGTGGATATGACCATTGTTTATCCAGACGGCGCTCCCGGTTATGGTGAGTTTTGGCTGGGAGAAGTGCCGCGTATTGCTGTAAATTTACGTAAAATCAATATCCCAGACTGGGTTTTAGGCGGAAACTATGAGGATGATCCTAAGTACCGTGAAAAATTCCAGACTTGGGTCGATGAACTGTGGACTGAAAAAGATCAGCTGATTACGCAAATGAAAGCGCAATATGCTTCAGCTGATAAATAAGCAAGTGGACTGACATGACGCAAAAAGAACCTGTTAAAAAATCTAAATACCATTTAGTTGACCCGACCAGTTTGTCTTTTAAGCTGTTTTTGGCCTATGACATTTTCATGGTGTTTATCATTATTTTTAACCTGTTCTGTCTTGGTATGAACTTCTTTCTGATGAGCAGCATCGGCAGCTGGTTTTTTCATACCATTCATCTGCCTGCTGTACTGGATTTCTACCGCGAACATTTGCATCCATGGGTCATCACGACTGAAGCCTGGTTTATTGTTTTCTTAATTTTCGAGCTGCTGGTGCGCTGGGGCATTGCTATTGCGCAGCGCCATCATCAGCGCTGGTTCTTCTTTCCTTTTATTCATTGGTATGAAATTTTAGCCATCATTCCGCATTTGCGTTTTTTACGTTTATTCCGCGCAGGTGTGATCGCATACCGCTTGTATGAAATGGGTTACCAAATCTTTCCGAAGTCATGGCAAGACAAGGGGCTATTTTATTACCGTGTTGTCATGGAAGAGCTTTCAGACCGTGTCGTGATTACAGTGTTAGATGGCTTAAAGCACGAACTGAATACCAGCACCACGCACAAGGACCTGATCAGCAACATCGTGCAGCACCATAGAGAAATGTTCTCTCAAGTGCTGGCAGAAATACTGCAGGAAAATCTCAGCCGTGAATTGCGCGCTGACCGTGAACGGATTGCTAAAAATGTCGGTGTAATCGTCAATCAAGCGATTGAAGATACCCCTGAGCTGACTCAGCTGCTGCGCCTGATTCCTTTGGTCGGGGGGCGTATTGAACAGCAGATTCAAAGTATTGGCCAGCGTTTAGGCGAGAACATTACACATGGCTTAATTGATCCAATGGCTGAGCCTGCGCAAAGCAGCTCTTCACAGCCAAATTTATATGCAGATATTGCACAGCGTATCAGCCGTATTGAAATTGAAAACAATGCGCACTTAGATGAACTGGTGCGTTCTGCCGTATTTGAAAGCTTAGAAGCAGTACGCAAGCAGGTAAAAGTAAAACAATGGCAGGAAGCTTTGAAAGAGCAGCAGCCAGACTAGATAAAGAATAAGCAGCGGTGCAAAAATATTTGCGCTTCACGCTAGTGAATTGTGCCGTTTTGCTCTAGGATTTGCTCTATTTACAAAATCACTTCCGCACAAAACCAAATAGTGAGAAGTTTAAGGAATAATTATGGCTGACATACGGATAAAAGGCAGAATGGTCAATGCGATCCGCATTACCCTAGATACCAATGATCATGATGCGATCCGCCAGCAACTCTCCCCTATGCTTCAAAAGAGCTTTCCTGCCGGTACGCTTGCCGTCATTGAAAGCAGCGTAGAACAAGAGCTGATTGAACTGATTCAATTGCTCATCAGCCTAGACCTGCAGCCGATGGCCGTGACTGAAGGCTTATTGGCAGATCAGGCGCGTTCAATTCAGTTCCCTGTTATTCCGCCAGACCGCAAGCTGGAACAGATTAAGCCAACGAAAGAGCAGTCTGCTGAAACACCGGCTGCACCCGAAACGTCTGCTGCAGCCGTCAGCACAGCGCCTGCACCTGAAGCGCCAGCTGTACGCCATGTGACGTCTTATCATGATGAAATTTTGCGGACAGGCCAATGCATTGTGCAAAATTCTGGCGATATTATTTTAAATGCCGGCATTAACAGCGGATCTGAAGTGATTGCTTCAGGAAATATACATATTTATGGCATTGCGCGTGGTAGAGTCATCGCCGGTGCTGGAGGCAATATCGCCGCACGTATTTTCTGTCACTCTCTTGAAGCCGAACTGGTTTCCATTGCTGGCACGTACTGTGTAGCAGATGATATCCCGCCGCATGTCGTGAAAAAATCTGTGCATATTTATTTAAATGATCAGCAAGAGCTGGTATTTGAAGCTCTGCAATTTTAATGTATAAATAAACACCAAAAGCCCCATAAGAATTAGGGGATTTAAACCATAACAGGAGTGGATTCGGTGGCGAAAATTGTTGTCGTAACGTCAGGCAAAGGCGGTGTAGGTAAAACTACAACAAGCGCATCTTTTGCAACAGGTTTAGCCCTACGCGGTCACAAAACTGTTGTGATCGATTTTGACGTGGGTTTGCGTAATCTAGATTTGATTATGGGCTGCGAACGCCGCGTTGTGTATGATTTTGTCAATGTATTAAATAACGAAGCACGATTACAGCAAGCGCTTATTCGTGATAAAGACATTGAAAATCTTTATATTTTGCCAGCTTCACAAACACGCGATAAAGATGCGCTGACCGATGAAGGCGTAGCGCGTGTCATGGATGAGCTTTCTCAAGAGTTTGACTATATTATTTGCGACTCGCCAGCCGGTATTGAACGCGGCGCAATCCTTGCCATGTACCATGCCGATGAAGCAATCATCGTCACTAACCCTGAAATCTCATCTGTGCGTGACTCTGACCGCATCATTGGCATGCTGGACAGCAAAACCAAAAAAGTGGAAAACAACGAAGGCCGTATCCGTAAACACCTATGTATTACGCGTTACAACCCTGAACGCGCAGATAAGCAAGAAATGCTGACGATTGATGACATTTCTAAAGACATCTTGCGCGTGCCTACGCTGGGCGTAATTCCAGAGTGCAAAACAGTACTGCAAGCATCAAACGAAGGTAAACCTGTAATTCTGTTCACTGAAACAGAAGCTGGTGAAGCTTATGATGATCTCGTTGCACGCTTCCTTGGTGAAGAGCGCCCATATCGTCACATTACAGCCAAACCAAAAGGCTGGTTAGCTCGACTATTCGGAGGATAAGATGGCAGGATTTTGGAGTAAATTATTCAGCGGCGACGACAAACCTTCTAGCGCACAAACAGCAAAAGACCGTCTGAAAGTCATTGTTGCCTCTGAAAATGGCTTAGGCAAACGTTTGAGTCAAGACAAGATTGACCAAATGAAAAAAGAAATCATGCAAGTGGTCAACCGCTATGTGCGCGGTGTAGATGAACAGCACATTCAAATGTCTGTACGCTCAGAAGCAAATATTGAAATGCTTGAAATGAATATCAATTTGCCTGAAGAGCGATAATCTGATTTCTGATTAGTCAAGCAAATTGAATCAAGGCAAAATATGAGCCTGAACAAAGCGCGGCTTTGTTCAGGCGCAAGACGAGAAGCTTTGCTTCGAAGTGGCCTAATCATTAAGTTCTGCTTTGTTCTGATGCAAGACGAGAAGCTTTGCTTCGAAGTAGCCTAATCATTAGGCTCTGCTTTGTTCTGATGCAAGACGAGAAGCTTTGCTTCAAGTGGACTGAATACCAGCCATAACATGAGCGGCCTAGCTTCACGTAGAGATGGTGAATGAAATACCGCTTCACTTGCGTACTTACCTTTTGCCTTTTTTATTTTCAAAACAATATTTAGGAGATTGCGATGGCATTGTCTCAGCCTGCAACGTTTAACGAAGAATGGTCTGATGAGCGTGTATTTGCCTACCTGACTCAGCTGCCTCCTGAAGGTGTGAACGGTGACTTCCATGTCCTGTACCATGCATTCAAGCACATGCGCCCAGCAGATTATGAGCGCCTGCTGACTCAATTCACTGCAGACGGCCGCGATGTTAACGCAACAAATCCAGAAGGCCAGCGCATTCATGACGTGATTGCTCAATATCCGCGTCAAAGTGAAGGCTTCTTAGCTGTATTAGCAAAATTTGCATAAGCAATTTCGAATAAAAAAAGCCTGTGTATACAGGCTTTTTTTATGGCCGCATTTTAAACTCAATATAAAAACCACATGAGTAAGGGAAAGCTTCCGATAAAGCACAGGGTCTGAAGGCTAATCACGCCAGCCATGAGCTGGCTATCCCCTTGAAAGTACCGCGTTAAAATATAAGATGCGGATGCAGTCGGTAAAGCAAAGAAAGTCACAATAATAATGCTTTGCAGCGCATCCAAATTAAACCAGCTTGCCGCGGCAAAAGCCAAGCAAGGCATCAGCATTAAGCGGCCTAGTGTATTCAGCGACAATCGCGGCAAATCCTGTTTCAGCTGACTAAACTGTAAGGCTGCACCAACTGAAAGCAAACCCAAGGGCAAACTCATACTGGCTAAAATTTTAAATAATGCATCTAGCCCCTGAAATAATGGCAAATTCGAAAGATTAAACAGCACCCCTGCTGCACAGCCTAAAATCAGCGGGTTCTTGGCTATAGCTGTAAACATGCTAAGCCACTGCCCGCTTTGCCCCCGCGAGAAAGACATCACAGACAGCACATTCACCACAGGTATCGCGACAACGATCAGCATGGCAAACATTTGCATGCCTGGCTTGCCATACAGCGTTCCCATTAATGCCAACCCTATATATGTGTTAAACCGTATATGGCTTTGCACATATACGCCAAAGCGGAATGGCGGTATGCCATATATTTTTTTTAGCCCCCAAAGTACAGTGCTGGCAAGCAGTACAACGCTAAAAAATGCATACAGCAGCTTGAGTATCGTATTTAAATTCAGCTCAACGTCTGCCAAATTTGTAAACAGCAGCGCTGGAAATAATAGATAGTAATTCAGCTTTTCAGAATTCGCCCAGAATGCGTCCTGCACGAATTGTTTGCGCTTTAGCAGATACCCCATCGCAATGAGTACAATCAGAGGAAATAAGGCGGTAAATAAGTTCATGAGTACTGCTCAATAATGCATGACGGGTCCAAACTGCATTTGCATAAAAAAGCAGTCCGAAGACTGCTTTTAAGAAACATCGGGTTAGATCAAGATATCACGTTTGCCGTTTGCACCCATGGCGCTGACAATCCCGTTTTCTTCCATCTGGTCGATAATACGGGCTGCACGGTTATAGCCAAGGCTGAATTTACGCTGCAGTGATGATGTCGATGCTTTACGTGTTTCAAGTACGAAAGATACACACTGATCATACAGCGCATCACGGTCTGAGCCGCCATCGCCATCTTCAAAACCGCGAGAGGTCGGCTCTTCATCATATGGCGTTAAAATTTCATCCACATAATTAGGCTCACCGCGTTCACGCCAAGCATCACAAATACGGTTCACTTCATCATCACTGATAAATGCGCCATGCACACGCTCAGGCTCAATTTTACCAGGCCCTAAAAACAGCATGTCACCATGACCCAATAGGTCTTCTGCACCGCCTGCGTCTAAAATTGTACGCGAGTCTAACTTACTGTTCACACGCAAGGCTGCACGGGTTGGAATATTCGCTTTAATCAAACCTGTCACAACATCCACCGTTGGACGCTGTGTTGCTAGTAATAAGTGAATGCCAGCCGCACGTGATTTTTGCGCCAAGCGAGTAATCATTTCTTCAGCTTTTTTACCCACCTGCATGATCATGTCAGCAAATTCATCCGCCACAATCACAATCAATGGCATTTCTTGTAAACGAGGTGCACGCTCGCCCGCCACAGACTCACTGGCTTTCCATGTTGGATCAAACAAATCCTCACCATTTGCCAACGCCTCTTGTACCTTACGGTTATAGTCCATGACTTTACGCACTTTCATCATCGACATCAGCTTGTAACGGCGTTCCATTTCATTAACACACCAGTTTAAAGCACTGACTGCATCTTTCATGTCAGTCACGACTGGAGTTAACAAATGCGGAATATCGTTATAGTTGGCAAGTTCCAGCTGCTTAGGATCAATCATGATTAAACGCAGCTGTTCAGGTGTATATTTCAATAGCATTGAAAGCAGCATTGAGTTCACAGCAACAGACTTACCCGAACCCGTTGTGCCTGCTACCAGCATATGCGGTGCCTTAGCCAAGTCAGCTAACACTGGATTACCTGAAATATCCTTACCCATCGCCATGCTAAGCAAAGCATTTGGATCACGGTATGCAGGTGTTTCCAGCAATTCAATCAAACGCACCATTTCTCGCGAGCTGTTTGGCACTTCAATCCCAATATAGGGCTTGCCTGGAATAACTTCGACCACACGTACCGAAGCCATCGACATCGAACGCGCTAAATCTCGGGAAATATTAGTCACTTTTGAAGCTTTAACGCCCGGCGCCAAATCCAGCTCAAAACGGGTGACAACAGGTCCCGGCTGCGCTTCAATGACTTTAGATTTAACGTTAAATTCCTGCAGCTTGATTTCCAGCAGCTCAGACAGACGCGCCAATTGTTCTTCTGTAAAGTTAACCTTTTTATTTGGATCCACGTCATCCAGCAAATCTAAACCGGGCAAAGGCGGCAAGTCTAAGCGCTTTTTCGCCACTTGCATGGCGCGTGAAAGCGGACGGCCTGCAGCATCTGTTAATGGCGCATCAAAGTCAAAATCATCTTCCTCAAAATCATCTTCCGACTCTGCTGGACGGCCAGCAGTATCCTGCCAAACCTCACGAAAAGCATCTTTATTCGAGCTGATCAGCGCTTTTTCTTCTTCAGATACCAACGGTTTTGGCGCTTCAAAATTGGTTTGAATATTAGCATTTACCAATTTTGATGACTGTGCATAGCTGCTTGCGGTGCGCGGCGCAGACGTTTCATCCAGATCATCGACCAGCAGATCATCTAAATCATCAAAGTCGGTTTCTCGCACCGTATTTTGCACAGCATGCAGCGGGGCAGCAGGCGCAGCTGCACTTAAACCAGATACAGCCGCGGCTGCAGAAGGCATAGGCGCAGATGAGTGCTGTATTTCATCCCGTGCCCTTGCCGGCTCAGGTTCATACAGATCAAAATCATCCAATTCAATATCGGCAGCAGGCGCACTTTTTACCTGTTCTGGCACGATTGGCTGCTGAGCAGGCTGATGAAATGGCACATGCGCATCTGTTGCTGTTTTGCCGTTTGGCACGGCAGCCAGCAGCTCATCAAAGATTTCATCATCATCCCAATCGACAGACGGCTTTTTCTGCTCTTGGATAGGCTGTATATCCGCTTTAACCTGCGCTACATCTTGAAAATGCACTGCAGACTGAGGCTGTTTCTCTTCAGCAGCTTTCAGCAAGGCATCAATATCTTGTTTATGGCGGTTATCATCATCTGAACTCAGCGCACGCCACACCTCCCCTGTTGCAACCACACGGTCAGGATCTTGAGTCAAACGATGCGCTTTTTCTAAGGTTGCCTCAAATTCAGGGTCTTCCGGCAGCTGATCATCGCCTGCCTCAAAACGGCGTTCCGCTTCCCTTTCTTTATCTGCGATATCTGCAAATAAACGCTCAGCGTAAGCATCCCGAACGGCTGGGTCGACCGCCGCAGCTTTCTGTTCAGGCACCGCAGCTGGCTCTGCTGCAGGCGCGGGCTTATGCACGGCTTCTGTTTTCACAGGCGCTGCCGTTAAATCATAGGCAGATTCACTTTCTGGCACATTGCGGTAAAACAAATCCTGTAGATAAGCTGGCGCTGCCCGCAGCGTTGCCCAAGTACGGTTCCATTTCACACCAAATGCGAGCGTGAATAATAATATCCAAAATGCAATCAGAAATACCGCAGCCCCATATACGGTTAAAAGATTACTCAGGCTTTTCCCTAATTCATAGCCAATAATGCCGCCCGATGAATTTTCCAGGGTATCGGCAGGCACTTCCCAGAACAGGAACAGTAAGCTGGCTGTTGCCAGTAAAATAAAAAATTGCGCCGCTATACGGAATGGACGGTTTAAAAAACTATGCGGCCACCAAACTTGGGCAGCTTCAGCAAATAAATAAACGGGTATCAGCAAGCTGGCCCAGCCTAAAAAGCCGAACAGCAGATCTGATATCCATGCGCCCGCCACGCCGCTGGCATTAGACACATGCATGGTATCACTGGAAACATGCATCCAGCCCGGATCAAATGGCGTATATGTCACTGTTGCAAGGAACAAATAGATTCCAAATGAAACCAAGAATAATGTCATTATTAAGCGCTGTGCATAAGCACCCGACACCGCTGTCATATACTGTCCTGTAACCAATTTATTTAAATGTTCTTTTTGCTGGCTGGCTTGATCAAAGCTGCGCAATAAACTTGATATTATGCACTTCTTCATTCAAAAAAGATGCATGATTATTTATGTATGTTGTTAACTTAATTCTATATAGCCCAAATCGATTTCAGTGATCAATAATATCGACTTTAATCTGACACATCAGTCAGCCACTTTCACGTATAATTCCATAAATTTCTATATAAAAAAAGGATGCCGCGAATGAGCGCTCGCCACTCACGTTTAATTATTTTAGGTTCTGGCCCGGCAGGTTACAGCGCTGCTGTATATGCTGCCCGCGCAAACTTAAAACCTACACTTATTGCAGGCTTGCAATTAGGCGGTCAATTAACAACAACAACTGAAGTTGATAACTGGCCTGGCGATGCGCATGGCTTGACTGGCCCTGCACTGATGGAACGCATGCAAGAACATGCTGAACGTTTTGGCACAGAAATCATTTATGACCATATTAATGAAGTTGATCTCAGCGTTCGCCCATTTGTATTAAAAGGCGATATGGATGAGTTTACCTGTGATGCACTGATTATCTGTACAGGCGCAACAGCACAATATTTAGGTTTAGAGTCTGAAGCGGCATTTATGGGCCAAGGCGTAAGCGCATGCGCGACATGTGACGGCTTCTTCTATAAAAACCAAAAAGTGATGGTTGTCGGCGGCGGCAATACTGCAGTTGAAGAAGCGCTTTACCTGTCTAATATTGCATCACACGTCACTTTAGTTCACCGCCGCGACTCATTGCGTTCTGAAAAAATTCTGCAAGATCACCTTTTTGCTAAAGAAAAAGAAGGTAAAATCAGCATTATCTGGAATCATCAAGTAGATGAGGTTTTAGGTGACGCACAATCTGGCGTAACATCTGTGCGCTTAAAGTCGACTCAAGATGACTCGACTCAAAATGTAGATGTAACAGGCATGTTTGTTGCCATTGGCCACAAGCCAAACAGTGCAATGTTTGAAGGCCAGTTAACGCTTCGTGACGGCTATGTGCAAGTTCAAAGCGGCACTTCTGGCAATGCAACACAAACTTCTGTACCGGGCGTATTCGCTGCGGGCGACATTGCAGACAGCATTTACCGTCAAGCTATTACATCTGCCGGTTCAGGCTGTATGGCTGCTTTAGATGCAGAAAAGTATCTAGATGCGCTTTAATTCCAAAGCCATTTCAGTATAAAAAACCGCCGTCATGGCGGTTTTTTATTTTTATTGATCTCATTGGGCATTTCGCTGAATTTCGCTATGATCAAAACAGTTCTCTTGATTTGAATCACCATTATGCAGCGCTTGCCAGCTTCCGAATTTATTTTCCCAAACCCCATTGAAGCTGACCCAGATGGCCAAGGCTTAATTTGCATTGGCGCAGACCTCTCCCCTTCTACGTTATTCGAAGCTTACTCACATGGGCTATTTCCATGGTTTTCCGAAGGTGACCCCATTTGCTGGTGGAGTCCAGAACCGCGCTGCATTATTCATCCGCAAAATTACCGCCCAAGCAAAAGCTTAGTGCGCAGCATGAAAAAAATGGACTATAAAATTACGGTCAATCACGCTTTCGAACAGGTCATCCGCTCCTGCTCTTTGCCGCGCAGCTATGCAAATGAAACATGGATCAGCGAAGATATTATTCAAGCCTATATCGGCATGTTTGAAGCAGGCTATGGCTACAGCATTGAAGTTTGGGAGCAAAATCAAGTTGTAGGCGGCCTCTATGGGATCAATATTGGTCAAGGCTGCTTTGGCGAGTCTATGTTCAGCACCCGAACAGATGGTTCAAAAATGGCTTTTTACACCCTTATGCTGATTGGACTGGAAAATCAGCTGCCGTGGATAGACTGCCAGCTGGTGAATGATCATTTGCTTAGCCTTGGCGCTTGTACACTTTCTCGCCAAGCGTACCTAAATTCGTTACAAGATGTGATAAAACAGCCCTCTATTGATTGGAAAAAGTATCAAGAGGGTGTATTTTCAAGTAAAACAATAGCGCTAAATGCGCAATTAATTAAATCAGCATGAGTACATGCGCATAAAATAGAGGGATATTTGCAATGAACTCTTATCAGCCAAAATCCCTGCTCAATGAATTGCAGTATTACATTACGCCGCCTCACGACTGCAGCTATTTAGATAACAAATCTGCACGTATGGTATTTTTAGACCCTGTACACCGCATTGATGTCGTGACGCTATCTGAACTGTCACGCATGGGTTTCCGCCGCAGCGGCGACTTTGTATACCGCCCCGAATGCCATCTTTGCCGCCAATGCCTGTCTTCACGTGTGCCGATACATGAATTTATCATGAACAGCAAACAGAAAAAGGCATGGAACCGCAATCAGGACTTAAAGCTGAAAATCACTCGCCCTGAAGATGCAGGCGATATTCATTATGCGCTGTATGAGCGCTACATCATTGAGCGTCATGCTGACGGCGATATGTACCCGCCAAGCCGTGACCAATTTGAAAAATTTCTGATTCACAGCTGCACAGACAGCTTTTTCCTCGAATTATGGAAAGATAATCAGCTGATCAGTGTTTCAACCTGTGACTCATTAGATGACGGACTTTCTGCGGTATATACGTTTTTTGACCCAGAGCAAAGCCGCCGCTCACTAGGGGTATTTGCAATTTTAAAACAAATTGAATATGCCAAAACACTGGGACTGCAGTTTATCTATTTAGGCTATTGGGTACCGCATTCAGGCAAGATGAATTACAAGTCTGAATACATCCCGCTAGAGCTGCTGCTGGATGGTCAATGGCGCCGCCTGAACCGCCCGCTGACTGCAGATGAAATAGAACAGCTGGGCAGCTCGCTGATGACGACACTGCCATCTGGCTGGAACAATTCAATTATTAAATAAACAGATGCATGGGTTATTTAAATAACGATGCAAAGTCATCACTGCATGTACGCACCATAATCACTGCATGTTCTCGGCCGCCATCGGCGGCAGGATAATAGTTTTTACGCAAATCTATTTGATGAAACTCAGCTTTTTCATATAAACGAATAGCGGCTATATTGCTCTCGCGCACTTCTAAAAAGATTTGCACTGGATTATTCGGCAGCATCGCAATAGATGCCTCTAAAAGCTGATAGCCCAAACCTTGCCCTTGATATGCGGGATCGATTGCCATCAGCAATAAATTTGCCTCATCTAAAACGGGCTGCAAAATACAAAAGCCCGCTGCTTTGCCTGCATATTCAATGACAGTACTGACATAACTTTCAGCAGCCTCTTCAAACTGCTTCAATGACCACGGGTGGCTTTGCACCATTTGCTCAATACGGAATACATCTTGCGCATCCGCTTTTTGCATCAAACGAATCATCTTCGTTCTATCTTTTCTAAAAACAGGAAATTGGATTATAGAGCTTTATACAAAAAATCGAATCAAAAAAAGAACGGTTTATACCGCTCTTTCTGTTTTAGTTTAACAAAGCATTAAAAGCCCAGTTTTTCTTTCCATTTTGCCAGCAGACTATGCGTATCCAAATCATTTGGGTGAAAGCCTGGTTTAAAATATTCCAGCATTTCTTTACTCATGCCTGTAATTACCCCTTTTTCCAAACTATATCCATATTCATAAACGATCTTTAATTCATTTAGACTCAGCTTATTGTCTTGCTTAAGCAATCTGAGTAAAAAATAACTTTGTACACAAAATAAAGTCACCATCGCTGCAACTAAAGCTGCAGTACGCACCGTATAAGATTTTACGCCTTTACCAAAAACACCTTCATATACATCATAAGCAACTGCTTTATGTTCATTTTCTTCAATCGCATGCCACAGCCACATCGTTTTCATGGTTTCATCTGTCATTAACTCTTGTAAATACGGATTACTGAGCAATTGAGTTGCGATTGTTGCAGTAAAGTGTTCAAGCGCTGTTGTTATCGTCAAATCGACCATTTCTTTATTGAAGCCAAATGGTTTACCCACTGCTGCTAAAAACTTACTCGAAAATTTTAATACCTTTCCTGTATAGCGGTCTAATGTGTCTATATCATGGCCATATTTTTGAGCAGAGGCATTAAAACCAACATGCTCTTGTGTATGCATTGCTTCTTGACCAATAAATGCCGAGATCTCTTTTTGCAGTTCAGCATTATCCTTGATCGCTGGATGCTGACGCACAGCACGCACGCTATCAATAAAGAACATTTCACCCGCCGGAAATAATGCAGATAATGCTGTCATAAAATGCGTTAATCCAGCCGAGCCGCTCATCCAATACTCTGGAACGGTATTAAAATCAAAGTTCATACGGCGAACTGGAAAACTTGCGCCTGCACGGTTGGTGATATTTACTTTAGCGTTCATGGTAACTCTCCTTCCGATCAGCCAAGGGCTAATCAATCCTTATCTTTATATTTTCATAGTTTTATATTAAAGATTTAGTCAGATCCGTTAAGCGCAGTTAAGGTCAAGCGATTATCAGTTAAGGACAGCTTTTTAAAATATTGTCAGACAATTTCTTGTTATGAATTTAATGTTCCAAAAAGTTACACATAAAAAAAGCGCTCCAATGGAGCGCTTTTTTACACAATCAGATG